>NZ_JAUTXS020000034.1:0-199969 GCF_030658255.1 Pseudomonas sp. RAC1 | reverse complement strand
GAGTACAGGTAAGGCAACCACTCAGGCCCTGGTCATCCTGGCCCGAAAGCTGGCCAGAATTGCATTCGCCTTGATGAAGACTCAAGGCGAATACGTGAGCAAAGGCGGCAAAAAGCATTGCCCACAACCATAGAATCTCCCACTTGAAACGCACAAAGGTTCGAAAATCGCGCAGGGCAGTTGATCGCCTGGGCTTGAGCGCACGCTGCCTTCCCAGGCTGTGAAACCCCGCACCGGCGCATTTGTGGGAGCGGGCGAGTCGCGCTCAGCCCGCTTTCCTGGTGCGCCTAGCTTCCGCGATAGGTGGAGTAGCTGTACGGCGAAATCAGCAAAGGCACATGGTAATGCGCTTGCCCCTGATCGATGCCGAAGCGCAGCACTACGACATCGAGAAACGCGGTGTCCGGCAACGCCACGCCACGCGCCCGGTAGTAGTCGCCGGCACTGAACTGCAACTGATAAACACCGGTGCGGTACGCATCTCCTTCGAGCAACGGTGCATCGACCCGACCATCGCTGTTGGTCAGCGCGCTGTTGACCAGCGTCAGTTGCTGGCCCTCGACGCGGTACAGCTCGACTCGGATCGAGCTTCCCGGACAGCCGTGGGCGGCGTCCAGCACATGTGTAGTCAAACGTCCCATCTGCGTATCGCCTCTTGTCATTGGCCTGGGCAAAAGATAGACGGCATGCACCTGCGCGGGGCAAGCGCTTGCCGGAACGGGGCCAATTAAGACACTTGAATCGAAGATTGTACACAATTTTGTCAGCCACTTTCCCCGTCTGCGCCGCTGCATCGGGATCTCCCGACGTCAGGCGGAGAACTCAAGGCCGGCATCACGGCCGGTCACATTACCTGACCATTCAGGCAAGTTTCTTGCAAGGGACTGAGCAGATGTCCAAGGACGACAAAAACGAAGAATTGCGGCAAATCGGGCTTACAAATGGCCGAACAAGTTGTATACAATCGTCCCACTCCGGTGCCTGCGACAACCCGCCGCGGTCAGCACCTAGCCTCTACGTTCATAAGGAAGACTGCATGAGCGCTGACTACCCTCGCGACATGATCGGCTACGGCAACACGCCTCCTCACCCGCACTGGCCGGGCAACGCCCGCATCGCCTTGTCCTTCGTGCTCAACTACGAAGAAGGTGGCGAGCGCTGCATCCTGCATGGCGACAAGGAGTCCGAAGCCTTCCTCTCCGAGATGGTGGCGGCGCAACCGCTGCAGGGCGTACGCAACCAGAGCATGGAGTCGCTCTACGAATACGGCAGCCGGGCCGGCGTCTGGCGCCTGCTGCGGCTGTTCAAGGACAGCGGCGTGCCGCTGACCATCTTCGCCGTGGCCATGGCCGCCCAGCGCCACCCGGACGTGATTCGCGCCATGGTCGAGGCCGGCCACGAGATCTGCAGCCACGGCTATCGCTGGATCGACTACCAGTACATGGACGAGGCCCAGGAGCGCGAGCACATGCTCGAAGCCATCCGCATCCTCACCGAGATCACCGGCGAACGCCCGCTGGGCTGGTACACCGGCCGTACCGGCCCCAACACCCGGCGCCTGGTGATGGAGGAAGGCGGCTTCCTCTACGACAGCGACACCTACGACGACGACCTGCCCTACTGGGAAAAGAACACCCCCACCGACAAGCCGCACCTGGTGATCCCCTACACCCTGGACACCAACGACATGCGCTTCACCCAGGTGCAGGGCTTCAACTGCGGCGAGCAGTTCTTCCAGTACCTCAAGGACGCGTTCGACGTGCTCTACGCCGAGGGCGCCGAGGCGCCGAAGATGCTCTCCATCGGCCTGCACTGCCGCCTGGTCGGCCGTCCGGCGCGCCTGGCTGCGCTCAAGCGCTTCGTCGACTATGCGAAAAGCCACGAGCAAGTCTGGTTCGCCCGGCGCGTGGACATCGCCCGTCACTGGCACGCCACCCACCCCTACACGCCCGAGAACGCCCGATGAGCGCCTTCAAAACCGTCACCCCTTCGACCCTGAGCCGCGACGCGTTCGTCGCCGCCTTCGCCGACATCTACGAGCACTCGCCGTGGGTCGCCGAGCGGGCCTTCGACCAGGGCGAGCGCACTGCGCTGGACCAGGTCGAGGTCCTGCACCAGCGCATGAGCGCGGTGCTGCTGGCCGCCAGCCACGCCGAGCAACTGGCGCTGATCAATGCGCACCCGGACCTGGCCGGCAAAGCGGCGGTGCGTGGCGAGCTGACCGAGTCGAGCACCCACGAGCAGGCCGGCGCCGGCATTCACCTGTGCACGGCCGAGGAATTCGCCCGTTTCACCGAGCTCAATCACGCCTACAAGGCAAAATTCCAGTTTCCGTTCATCATGGCGGTCAAAGGCAGCGACCGGCACCAGATCCTCGCCGCCTTCGAGCAGCGCATCCATAACGATGCCGACGCCGAGTTCCGCGAGGCGCTGGCGCAGATCAACCAGATCGCCCTGTTCCGTCTGCAGCAATTGTGAGGCCTGGCCGAACACGGCCTCGCCCCTTGACCGATAACGACTACAAGAGAAAACCGCATGCGTACCCTGATGATCGAGCCGCTGACCAAAGAAGCCTTCGCCCCCTTCGGTGACGTGATCGAAACCGACGGCAGCGACCACTTCATGATCAACAACGGCTCGACCATGCGCTTCCACAAGCTCGCCACGGTGCAAACCGCCGAGCCGGAAGACCGGGCGATCATCAGCATCTTCCGCGCCGATGCCCTGGAGATGCCATTGACCATCCGCATGCTGGAGCGCCATCCGCTGGGCAGCCAGGCCTTCGTGCCGCTGCTGGGCAACCCCTTTCTGATCGTGGTCGCGCCACTTGGCGATGCACCTGTATCAGGTCTGGTCCGCGCCTTCCGTAGCAACGGCAGGCAGGGCGTCAATTACCATCGCGGCGTCTGGCACCACCCGGTGCTGACGATCGAAAAGCGGGATGACTTCCTGGTGGTTGATCGCAGTGGTTCCGGCAACAACTGCGACGAGCATTACTTCCCCGAGGAGCAGATGTTGATCCTCGATCCCCACCAATAAGAGAAGGTCGGTCATCACAGGTCCGCGGCCTGCCGGTGACCGGCAGAGGTACATACTGTGGAAGCACATCTTCACGAATGGCTGAACCTGAGCATTCGCTGGGTTCACATGATCACCGGCGTGGCCTGGATCGGTGCATCGTTCTACTTCGTCTGGCTGGAGAACAACCTCAACCGCAGCAACCCGCGCGACGGCCTGTCGGGCGACTTGTGGGCCATCCACGGCGGCGGCATCTACCACCTGGAGAAATACAAGCTCGCACCGCCGAAAATGCCCGATGACCTGCACTGGTTCAAATGGGAGGCGTATTTCACCTGGATGTCGGGCATCGCTTTGCTCTGCGTGGTGTTCTACTGGAACCCGACCCTCTACCTGCTCGCCCCCGGCAGCAGCCTGAGCGGCGCCGAGGGCGTGGCCATCGGCATCGGCTCGCTGGTGGCGGGCTGGTTCGTCTACGACTTCCTCTGCGATTCGCCCTTGGGCAAGCGCCCTGCCCTGCTCGGCGGCGTGCTGTTCGTGCTGATCATCGCCGCCTGCTGGGGCTTCAGCCTGGTGTTCAGCGGACGCGGCGCCTACCTGCACACCGGGGCGATCATCGGCACCATCATGGTCGGCAACGTGTTCCGCATCATCATGCCGGCCCAGCGCCAGTTGGTCGCGGCGATCGCTGCCAACCAGACGCCTGACCCCTTGCTTCCAGCCAAGGGCCTGCTGCGTTCGCGGCACAACAACTACTTCACCCTGCCGGTGCTGTTCATCATGATCAGCAACCATTTTCCGAGCACCTACGGCAGCCAGTACAACTGGTTGATCCTGGCCGGGATCGCGGTGGCAGCGGTGCTGGTACGGCATTACTTCAACACCCGCCATGCCAGCAACCAGTACGCCTGGACCCTGCCAGCCGGCGCCCTGGCGATGATCTGCCTGGCCTACGTGACCGCGCCCAAGCCCCTGCCGGCCAGCCCCGAGCAGGCCGCCGCGCCGATCCAGTACCAGCCGCTGCCGGCCAGTGCCGTGGGCGGCAAGACCGCCGCCGAGCACCGCGCCGAGGCCGCAGCCAAGGCGGCTGAAGCCCCCGCCGCCGCCCCGGCCCAGGCCACTGCCCAGGCTGAGCCCGGCAACTTCGAGGCGATCCATCACGTGATCCAGGAACGCTGCACCGTGTGCCATTCGTCCAAACCCACCAGCCCGCTGTTCAGCACGGCTCCGGCCGGGGTGATGTTCGACACGCCACAGCAGATCCAGACCCAGGCCGCGCGCATCCAGGCACAGGCCGTGGCCAGCCAGATCATGCCGCTGGGCAACATCACCCAGATGACCGTGGAGGAGCGCAAGCTGGTCGGCGACTGGATCGCCAAGGGTGCACCGGTCAACTAGCGGCTTGCGCAGGCCCGTCGCGATAGCCGACCGGCCTGCGCTGCACCACAGACACAAAAGCAAGCATCGAGCGTTCGGCTCCCCCGGCACATCCAGGCCTTCATGCGAAGCGCCTGGCGCCGGGCGCCGCCCGCTTGGATCCGAGAATAAGAACAACACTCGAGGTGCTGCATGTCCACATCACCGCAGGCGTCCATTCCCGTCGCGCCGCCACGACAACCCCTGCCCCTGGCCCAGCTCACCCTGGTGGCCCTGCAACATGTGCTGCTGATGTACGGCGGCGCCATCGCCGTGCCGCTGATCATCGGCCAGGCCGCGGGTCTGTCACGCGAGGAAATCGCCTTCCTGATCAACGCCGACCTGCTCGTGGCCGGGGTCGCGACCGTCACCCAGTCGCTGGGCATCGGCCCGGTCGGCATCCGCATGCCGGTGATGATGGGTGCCAGCTTCGCCGCCGTCGGCAGCATGGTGGCCATGGCCGGCATGCCCGGCGTGGGCCTGCAGGGCATCTTCGGCGCGACCATCGCCGCCGGGCTGTTCGGGCTGCTCATCGCGCCGTTCATGTCCAGGGTGGTGCGGTTCTTCCCGCCGCTGGTCACCGGCACGGTGATCACCGCCATTGGCCTGTCGCTGTTCCCGGTGGCGGTCAACTGGGCCGGTGGTGGTCAGCAGGCGGACAGCTTCGGCGCGCCCATCTACCTCATGGTCGCCGGCCTGGTGCTTGGGGTGATCCTGTTGATCAACCGCTTCATGCGCGGCTTCTGGGTCAACGTCTCGGTGCTGGTCGGCATGGGCCTGGGCTACGTGCTCGCCGGCTGCATCGGCATGGTCGATCTGTCGGGCCTGGCCCAGGCGCCATGGTTGCAGGTGGTCACGCCGCTGCACTTCGGCCTGCCGACCTTCAGCCTGGCACCGATCCTGTCGATGTGCCTGGTGGTGGTGATCATCTTCGTCGAGTCCACCGGCATGTTCCTGGCCCTGGGCAAGGTCACCGATCGGCCGGTCACGCCCGGCATGCTGCGGCGCGGCCTGTTGTGCGATGCCGGCGCTTCGTTCGTGGCCGGTTTCTTCAACACCTTCACCCATTCTTCCTTCGCCCAGAACATCGGCCTGGTGCAGATGACCGGCGTGCGCTGCCGCTCGGTCACGGCGGTCGCCGGTGTCTTGCTGATGCTGCTCAGCCTGCTGCCCAAGGCGGCGTTCCTGATTGCGTCGATCCCACCGGCGGTACTGGGCGGTGCATCGATCGCCATGTTCGGCATGGTCACCGCCACGGGCATCAAGATTCTGCAGGAGGCGGACATCAGCGACCGTCGCAATCAACTGCTGGTGGCGGTGAGCATAGGCTTCGGCCTGATACCGGTGGTGCGTCCGGAATTCTTCGCGCAAATGCCGACCTGGATGGAGCCGATCACCCACAGTGGCATCGCCATGGCCACCCTCAGCGCGTTGCTGTTGAACCTGCTGTTCAACATTCTTGGCGGCGCCGAGCGGGCCGCCCACACCAGGGTGTGTCACCGGCACTGAGACAGCGCCGACCCCGTCGATCCGGGGCGCTCGGCACAGGCGATGGCGCGTCACGCCTGACAACCTGACCGAACGCCCAGTTTTGCGACAGCACGCTCCAGGAAGGAGCACTTGAGGCCCGGCGCGCAAGCCAGTAATCTGCGCGCCCCCTCGCTCAGGGCAGGTCGGATCCTGCCCGCGTTTACTGACCGCTCAGTCAATGAATTCGGGCGGTTGGTCGATGTCGTGCCAGCCAGCAGCACCCTTTTTCATCCGTTCAGAACGCCGTCGAGCAGGATGGCTGCGACCGACCCGCAAAAGTTGGCGCAGCACTTGCCAGGGAGCTGTGGCCCACGCTTCAAACCTGACCGAAAAGACAGAAAAAGCGCCGACACGAGCGCTGACACACATCCACTCAAGGGAGCGACCTCAACCATGCGGATTCTCAACAGCCTGATCCTCGCCGGCGGCCTGCTGGCCTGCGCCACCAGCCACGCCGGTGACCTGCTGAACTGGCAGAACAACAGCCTGACCTACCTGTGGGGCAAGAACTTCAAGGTCAACCCTGAAACCCAGCAGACCCTGACCTTCGAGCACGCCGACTCCTGGAAGTACGGCGACAACTTCCTGTTCGTCGACAAGATCTTCTACCAGGGCAAGAAAGACGGGAACAACGGCGCCAACACCTACTACGGTGAGATCTCCCCGCGCCTGTCGTTCGGCAAGATCTTCGATCAGAAGCTGGCCTTCGGCCCGGTGACCGACGTGCTCTTGGCCATGACCTACGAGTTCGGCGAAGGCGATACCGAGTCGTACCTGATCGGCCCCGGCTTCGACCTGGCCGTACCGGGCTTCGACTACTTCCAGCTCAACTTCTACCACCGCACCACCGACGGCAGCCGCCCGGGCGATCATGTCTGGCAGATCACCCCGGTGTGGGGCTACACCCTGCCGGTGGGCGCCTCCGACGTGCTGATCGACGGCTTCATGGACTGGGTGGTGGACAACGACCGCAATGGGCGCGGCAGCTACCACGCCAACCTGCACTTCAACCCGCAGGTGAAGTACGACCTGGGCAAGGCGCTGCACATGGGTGAAAAACAGTTGTACGTGGGTATCGAGTACGACTACTGGAGCAACAAGTACGGCATCAAGGACAGCGATGCCTTCACCACCGACCAGAACACCATGAGCCTGCTGGTCAAGGTGCACTTCTGAGGGTGGCGCGGGCTGCTGGCCAGCCCGCGTCCTGCGCCGGACGGTTTACGCCGCCTGGCGCTGGCGAAGCTTGGAAAAGCCGCCGACAACCAGCGCCGTGATGAAGCCGGCCACCGCGCCGACCACGCCGAACAGGGCATACTTGACCACCGGCCCCCAGGCGCCGCTGGCCGCCACGAGCGACTCCAGGGCCTGCTCCAACGGGTGGATGCCTTCGGCGATGAACGTGCCGCCCACCAGGAACATGGCCACCGTGCCGATCCAGGACAGCGCCTTCATCAGCATCGGCGCGGCGGCCACCAGGCCCCGCCCCACGCTTTTCACGCACCGCCCCCACAGCCCCTGGGCCTTGGACTTGGCCAGGGCGAAGCCAGCGTCATCCAGCCGCACGATGCCGGCGACCAGGCCGTAGACACCGACCGTCATCAACAGGGCGATGATCACCAGCGTGAGAATCTGCTGGTACAACGGCGCCTCGGCCACCACGTTCAAGGTGATGACGATGATTTCAGCGCTGAGGATGAAGTCGGTCTTGATCGCCCCTTTGATCTTGCGCTGTTCGTACTCGGCAAGCGCCTCGGCGCTGCGCGGCACCGATCTGCGGGCCTGCGCCTCATCGCCGGGCTTGTCGCGAGACAGCTTGTCCTTGATCGCCTCAAAGCCCTCGTAGCACAGGTACAGGCCGCCAGCCATGAGCAGCCATTTGACCGCCGCTGGCAGCACGGCGCTGAGTATCAGCGCGCACGGTACCAGAATGGCCTTGTTCCTCAGCGAGCCCTTGAACACTGCCCACACCACCGGCAATTCCCGGTCCGCCTTCATGCCGGTGACCTGCTCGGCATTGACCGCCAGGTCGTCGCTGAGCACGCTGGCGGACTTCTTCGCCGCCACCTTGCTCATCAGCGAAATATCGTCCAGAAGGGCCGCGATATCATCCAACAACGCGAAAAAACTGCTGCCTGCCATTGCTTTTACCCTTGATAGATTCGTGCCGTGTCAGCACCTCGGCGAGCCCATCCGACCGGCCTGCCGAGTGCATGATACGCGACGGAGACCGCCCAGGCCGTTACCTTGAGCGGTTCTGCGGCACGGTGCTACCATGCCTGCTCGCTCTTAGGCTTTGTTTGAAAAGTCTTGAGACGAAGGTCAGGCAAGGCGAAAACCGCCGAGGAACGGTCGGAGTCGCGCTCGACTTTACAGGTTGTAAATGAGCATTCCGACCGGGCTGGCGATCCAGGCGGTTTTCAACGCAGCATCACCGAGTATCAAGGCTTTTCAGACAAAGCCTAGAGGCGGCCAGTCATAGGAAGTTCCACAGACCATGAGCACGATTCGCGAGCGCAACAAGGAACTGATCCTGCGCGCGGCCAGCGAGGAATTCGCCGACAAGGGCTTCGCGGCTACCAAGACCAGCGACATCGCGGCCAAGGCCGGGCTGCCCAAGCCGAATGTCTACTACTACTTCAAGTCCAAGGAAAACCTCTACCGCGAGGTGCTGGAAAGCATCATCGCACCGATCATGCAGGCCTCCACGCCGTTCAATGCCGAGGGCGATCCGCAGGAAGTGCTCAGCCACTACATCCGCTCGAAGATCCGCATCTCCCGCGACCTGCCCCATGCGTCCAAGGTGTTCGCCAGCGAGATCATGCACGGCGCCCCGCACCTGTCGCCGTCGCAGGTGGAGCAACTCAACGAGCAGGCCCGGCACAACATCGAATGCATCCAGCGCTGGATCGAACGCGGGCAGATCGCCCCGGTCGATCCGCACCACCTGATGTTCAGCATCTGGGCCGCGACCCAGACCTACGCGGACTTCGACTGGCAGATCGCCGTGGTCACCGGCAAGGCTAAACTCAGCGACAGCGACTACGACGCGGCCGCCGACACCATCATCCGCCTGGTGCTCAAGGGTTGCGAGCCGGAGCCTGCGTGAACATCCCCCGGGCCTTCACCTGCCAAGGGCCCGACACTGCCCGCCGGCTCACACCGCCGCGCCCGCATCTGCGCGCAAGCCCAGCGACTCGATCGCACTGATCGCGCACTGCTCGTCGACATCCGAGGTATCGCCACTGATGCCCAGCGCGCCCAGCACCGTGCCGGCCTGATCGCGAATCAGCACGCCTCCCGGCGCCGGTACCACGGCGCCGTCACCCAGCCCGTTGAGCGCGGCGAAGAACGCCGGGCGCTGCTGCGCGTCCAGCGCCAGCAGGCGCGACCCCTTGCCCAGCGCCACCGCGCCCCAGGCCTTGGCCGTGGCCAGTTGCGGACGCAACAGGCTGGCCCCGTCCTCGCGCTGCAAGGCCAGCAGATGCCCGCCGGCGTCCAGCACGGCCACGGTGAGAGGAGCCGCGTCGATCCGGCGTCCAGCGCAGAGCGCGGCGTGGACCAGGGTGTTGGCGACGTTGAGGGTGAGTGCAGTCATGGGAGGTCCTTTTATTGTTGTGTGGGGCCGGAATGCAGGCGAATCAATAGAGCACAAAATAATAGATATTTGTATACAATAATTTCGATCAATTCGCCCGATTCTCCGGCACGTTCACACTGCGTCGTGGCCTTCCTACGTCCCGCAGCCGTCCGCGAGAATTGCCCGAAAACCTGAGCTCACACGGTAGATAGGGGAGCGGTCTGGTGTCGCGACAGGGCTGCAAAGCAGCACCAATCGAGCGCTACGCCCACTCATCGATTCGATCTGCCGAGCATCCGATGAAAACCCATTGACCTTGAACTCAGACCATGAATACACTCGTCCGCAAGTCGTATTGTATACAATTACAAAACAAATGAGGCACAAGACATGAGCAAAATGAGAGCAATCGATGCCGCCGTACTGGTCATGCGCCGGGAAGGCGTCGACACCGCCTTCGGCATTCCAGGCGCGGCGATCAACCCGCTGTACTCGGCCCTGAAGAAGGTTGGCGGCATCGATCACGTCCTCGCCCGCCATGTCGAAGGGGCCTCGCACATGGCTGAAGGCTATACCCGCGCCAACCCCGGCAACATCGGGGTGTGCATCGGCACCTCCGGTCCTGCCGGCACCGACATGGTCACCGGCCTGTACAGTGCCTCGGCCGACTCCATCCCCATCCTCTGCATCACCGGCCAGGCGCCGCGCTCGCGCCTGCACAAGGAAGACTTCCAGGCGGTGGACATCACCAGCATCGTCAAGCCGGTGACCAAGTGGGCGACCACCGTGCTGGAGCCAGGCCAGGTGCCTTACGCCTTCCAGAAAGCCTTCCACGAAATGCGCAGCGGCCGCCCCGGCCCGGTGCTGATCGATTTGCCGTTCGACGTGCAGATGGCCGAGATCGAGTTCGACATAGAAGCCTACGAACCGCTGCCGGTGCACAAGCCCTCGGCCACGCGCATCCAGGCGGAAAAGGCCCTGGCACTGCTCAACGACGCCGAACGCCCGCTGCTGGTGGCCGGTGGCGGCATCATCAATGCCGATGCCAGCGACAAGCTGGTGGCATTCGCCGAACTGACCGGCGTGCCGGTGATTCCGACCTTGATGGGCTGGGGCTGCCTGCCCGACGATCATCCGCAGATGGTCGGCATGGTCGGGCTGCAAACCTCGCACCGCTACGGCAATGCCACTTTGCTCAAATCCGACCTGGTGTTCGGCATCGGCAACCGCTGGGCCAACCGCCATACCGGCTCCGTGGAGGTCTACACCGAGGGCCGCCGCTTCATTCACGTGGACATCGAGCCCACCCAGATCGGCCGGGTGTTCACCCCGGACCTGGGGATCGTCTCCGATGCCGGCGCGGCGCTCGATGCATTCATCGAGGTGGCCCGCGAGTGGCAGGCGGCCGGCAAGCTCAAGTGCCGCAAGGACTGGTTGCAGGACTGCCAGCAGCGCAAGGCCAGCCTGCAACGCAAGACCCACTTCGACCAGGTGCCGGTCAAGCCGCAGCGGGTGTACCAGGAGATGAACCAGGTGTTCGGCAAGGACACCTGCTATGTCAGCACCATCGGCCTGTCGCAGATCGCTGGCGCGCAGTTCCTGCATGTGTACAAGCCACGGCACTGGATCAACTGCGGCCAGGCCGGCCCGCTGGGCTGGACCATCCCCGCCGCCCTCGGCGTGGTCAAGGCCGACCCTGCGCGCCAGGTGGTGGCGCTGTCGGGCGACTACGATTTCCAGTTCATGATCGAGGAACTGGCCGTGGGCGCGCAGTTCAACCTGCCCTATGTCCACGTGCTGGTGAACAACGCCTACCTCGGCCTGATCCGCCAGGCCCAGCGTGGCTTCGACATGGACTACTGTGTTCAACTCGCCTTCGAGAACATCAACGCCACCGAGGCCGGCAACTACGGCGTGGACCACGTCGCGGTGGTCGAGGGCCTGGGCTGCAAGGCACTGCGGGTGTTCGAGCCGAACGACATCGCCCCGGCCCTGCGCAAGGCGCAGGAAATGGCCCAACAGTTACGCGTACCGGTGGTGGTCGAGGTGATACTCGAGCGCGTGACCAATATTTCCATGGGCACCGAGATCAATGCGGTCAACGAATTCGAAGACCTGGCGCTGGTCGGCAATGACGCGCCAACCGCCCTCTCGCTGCTCGACTGACTGCCCACGCAAGGAGACTCCCATGCCGCGCTTTGCCGCCAACCTGTCCATGCTGTTCACCGAACAGGACTTCCTGGCCCGCTTCAAGGCCGCCGCCGACGCGGGCTTCAGCGGTGTCGAATACCTGTTTCCCTACGACTTCAGCGCCCACGACATTCAGCGCGAGCTGCAGGCCCATGGCCTGACCCAGGTGCTGTTCAACCTGCCCGCCGGCGACTGGGCCAGCGGCGAGCGCGGCATTACCTGTCACCCGGACCGGGTCGAGGAATTCCGCGCCGGCGTCGACAAGGCCATCGACTACGCCAAGGTGCTGGGCAATACCCAGGTCAACGCCCTGGCCGGCATCCGTCCGCCTGCGGCGAACGAGGCCAGCGTGCGCCAGACCTTCGTCGCCAACCTCCAGTACGCCGCCGACAAACTCCAGGCCGCCGGTATCCGTCTGGTCATGGAGATGATCAACACCCGTGACATCCCCGGCTTCTACCTGAACACCACGGCGCAGGCCCTGGAGATCCAGGCCGAGGTCGGCAGCGCCAACCTGTACCTGCAATACGACATCTACCACATGCAGATCATGGAGGGAGACCTGGCGCGCACGCTGCAAGCCAACCTGGCGCTGATCAACCACGTGCAACTGGCCGACAACCCCGGTCGCCACGAGCCCGGCACCGGCGAGATCAACTACCGCTTCCTGTTCGAGCACCTGGACCGTATCGGTTACCAGGGGTGGGTGGGCGCCGAGTACAAACCCCTGACCACGACCGAAGCCGGCCTGGGCTGGCTGAAGACCCAGGTGGGCGCGGGCGTGTCCCGCGAAAGCGCCCGCACAGACACCTCCATCGCCTGACCGAACGCATTCGCGGGGCAAACCCACTCTCACAGGGTTTCGTGGCAGCCCCGCGATCAGCTACCCACAACTCCAATAAAAAGAGGCACATTCTCATGGCCAAGATCGGCTTCATCGGCACCGGGATCATGGGCAAGCCCATGGCCCAGAACCTGCAAAAGGCAGGTCACAGCCTGTTCGTCTCCACCCACCACTCAGCGGCCCCCGCCGATCTGATCGCCGCCGGCGCGGTGGCCCTGGCCAGCCCCAGGGAAGTGGCCCAGGAGGCCGAGTTCATCATCGTCATGGTGCCCGACACGCCGCAGGTCGAGGGCGTACTGTTCGGCGAGCAGGGCGTCGCCGAGGGCGTCGGCCCGAACAAGGTGGTGATCGACATGAGCTCGATTTCGCCCACCGCCACTAAGGCTTTCGCCGAGAAGATCGAGCGCAGTGGCGCGGCCTACCTGGACGCGCCGGTCTCAGGCGGCGAGGTCGGTGCCAAGGCCGCGACCCTGAGCATCATGGTCGGGGGTTGCGAAAAGGCCTTCGAGCGCGCCCTGCCGCTGTTCCAGGCCATGGGCAAGAACATCACCCGCGTCGGCGGCAGCGGCGACGGCCAGACCGCCAAGGTGGCCAACCAGATCATCGTCGCCCTGAATATCCAGGCGGTGGCCGAAGCCTTGTTGTTCGCTGCCAGAAATGGCGCCGACCCAGCCAAGGTGCGCGAGGCGCTGATGGGCGGCTTCGCCTCCTCGAAGATTCTCGAGGTACACGCCGAGCGCATGATCAAGGGCACCTTCGATCCGGGTTTCCGCATCAACCTGCACCAGAAAGACCTCAACCTGGCCCTGCAGGGCGCCAAGGAGCTGGGCATCAACCTGCCCAACACCGCCAACGCCCAGCAGGTGTTCAACACCTGCCAGGCCCTGGACGGCGGCAACTGGGACCACTCGGCGCTGATCAAAGGCCTCGAGCACATGGCCAACTTTTCCATTCGCGACTAGCCGCAGCGGCGAGCTGCAAGCGGCAAGCTACAAGCTACAAGCTACAAGCCGATCTGCTTCATCTTGCAGCTTGCAGCTTGCCGCTTGCCGCTTGCAGCTTGCGGCTAGCCGCTTGCCGCTTGCCGCTTGCCGCTTGCCGCTTGCCGCTCAGGAGAGTGCCATGTTGGTCGATGCACAGAAACGTCTGCTCGAATTGTTTGAAACGGCCATTGCGGCTGCACATCCTCGTCAGGTCCTTGAGGGCCATCTGCCTGCCGATCGCAGTGGGCGGGTCATCGTCATCGGCGCGGGCAAGGCTGCGGCGGCCATGGCCGAAGTGGTCGAGCAGTGCTGGCAGGGTGAGGTCAGCGGACTGGTGGTCACCCGCTACGGGCACGGCGCACGCTGCCAGAACATCGAAGTGGTCGAAGCGGCCCATCCGGTGCCCGACGCGGCCGGGCTGGCCGTGGCCACACGGGTGCTGGCGCTGGTGAGCGACCTGACTGAAAAAGACCGGGTCATCTTTCTGCTGTCCGGTGGCGGCTCCGCGCTGTTGGCGCTGCCCGCCGCGGGGCTGAGCCTGGCGGACAAGCAGCAGGTGAACAAGGCGCTGCTCAAGTCCGGCGCCACCATCGGCGAGATGAACTGCGTGCGCAAGCACCTCTCGGCGATCAAGGGTGGGCGTCTGGCCAAGGCCTGCTGGCCCGCCAGTGTCTACACCTACGCCATTTCCGATGTGCCGGGCGACCTGGCCACGGTCATTGCCTCCGGGCCGACCGTGGCCGATCCCAGCACCTCGGCCGACGCGTTGGCGATTCTCAAGCGCTACGCCATCGACGCGCCGCAGGCCGTGATCGACTGGCTGCACGATCCCGCTTCGGAAACCGTCAAGCCAGGCGACCCGGCGCTCAGCCGCAGCCATTTCCAACTGATCGCCAAGCCCCAGCAATCCCTGGAAGCCGCCGCGGTCGCCGCCCGCCGGGCCGGCTTCAGCCCGCTGATCCTCGGCGACCTGGAGGGCGAGGCGCGCGAGGTGGCCAAGGTGCATGCCGGCATCGCCCGCCAGATCGTCCTGCATGGCCAGCCGCTCAAGCCGCCCTGCGTGATTCTGTCCGGCGGCGAGACCACTGTCACCGTGCGCGGCACCGGCCGCGGCGGGCGCAATGCCGAATTCCTGCTGAGCCTCACCGACAGCCTCAAGGGACTGCCCGGCGTCTATGCCCTGGCCGGCGACACCGACGGTATCGACGGCTCGGAAGACAACGCCGGCGCCTTGATGACCCCGGACACCTATGCCCGCGCCCAGGCCCTGGGCCTGTCGAGCAGCGCCGCGCTGGACGACAACGACGGCTACGGCTACTTCGCCGCACTCGACGCCCTGGTCGTCACCGAACCGACCCGCACCAACGTCAACGACTTCCGCGCCATTCTGATCCTCGAGGCCCCGCATCCATGACGCTCGACAAGAAAGTGAAGATCCTCGCGACCCTGGGGCCTGCCATCGGCAGCCGCGACGCGGTGCGCCAACTGGTCGAGGCCGGGGTCAACCTGTTTCGCCTCAACTTCAGCCACGGCGAGCACGCCGACCACGCCCTGCGCTACCAGTGGATCCGCGAGGTCGAGCAGCAGTTGAACCGGCCGCTGGGCATCCTCATGGACTTGCAAGGGCCGAAGCTGCGCGTCGGGCGCTTCGCCGAAGGCCAGGTGCACTTGCAGCGCGGCCAGCACCTGCGCCTGGACCTGGACGAGACACCGGGCGACAGCCAGCGGGTCAACCTGCCGCACCCGGCGATCATCGCGGCGTTGCAGCCGGGCATGGACCTGCTGCTGGACGACGGCAAGCTGCGCCTGCGGGTTGTCGCCAAGCACGCCGAGGCCATCGACACCGAGGTGCTGGTCGGGGGCGAGTTGTCCGACCGCAAGGGTGTCAATGTGCCCCAGGCGCTGCTCGACCTCTCGCCACTCACCGACAAGGACCGCCGCGACCTGGCCTTCGGCCTGGAGCTGGGGGTGGACTGGGTGGCGTTGTCGTTCGTGCAGCGCCCGGAGGATATCGTCGAGGCCCGGCAACTGATCGGCGAGCGTGCCTACCTGATGGCCAAGATCGAGAAACCTTCGGCGGTGGAGCACCTGCAGGCCATCGCCGAACTGGCCGATGCGATCATGATCGCCCGTGGCGACCTGGGTGTGGAGGTGCCGGCCGAGCAGGTGCCGCAGATCCAGAAACGCATCATCGGCACCTGCCGCCAGTTGGGCAAGCCAGTGGTGGTGGCCACGCAGATGCTCGAGTCCATGCGCTTTTCTCCGGCGCCGACCCGCGCCGAGGTCACCGATGTGGCCAATGCCGTGGCCGAAGGCGCCGATGCGGTGATGCTGTCGGCCGAGACGGCGTCCGGCGACTACCCGATGGAAGCGGTGCAGATGATGAGCAAGATCATTCGCCAGGTGGAGAACGGCCCGGACTACCAGGCCCAGCTCGACGTCGCCCGGCCCAAGGCCGAGGCCACGGTGTCGGACGCCATCAGCTGCGCCATCCGCCGTATCAGCGCCATCCTGCCGGTGGCGGTGCTGGTCAACTACAGCGAGTCGGGCGGCTCGACCCTGCGTGCCGCGCGCGAACGGCCGACGGCGCCGATCCTCAACCTGACGCCCAACCTGCGCACCGCCCGACGCCTGAGCCTGACCTGGGGCGTGCATTCGGTGGTCAACGACCGCCTGCATCAGGTCGACGAAATCTGTTCGACAGCGCTGGAGATCGCCCAGGCCCAAGGCATGGCCTGTCGCGGCGATACCTTGCTGATTACCGCCGGGGTGCCCTTCGGCAAACCGGGCACCACCAACACCTTGAGGATCGAGACCCTGATCTGACTGCCCGGGCGGCTACCCGCCGCCGCGCAGCGCACCACGACACGGCGCAAAACCGAGGCCCGAAGAGGCCCAGCGCCTTCCTGCCACCTTCACTGACTGCCCCATGTACACCAAGAACTTCGTCAACCCGTGCCCCGACTGGGCCACGGCCCTGCTCAACGGCTTCAGCCAGGTCCTGCTGCTGCGCAATCCCCTGTGCGGCGTGTGCTGCCTGCTGGCCATCCTGCTCACGGCGCCGGCCCTGGTCGGCGGCGCCCTGCTCGGCGCGCTCGCCGGGCTGCTCACGGCACAACGCCGAGGCTACGAGCGCGCCGACCGCCAGGCCGGGCTGTACAGCTACAACGGCGTGCTGATCGGCCTGCTGATCAGCGCCGTGCTGCCGTGGTCGGCCATCCTGCCGCCCTTGATTCTCGCTGCCGGGGGCCTGTCGAGCATGCTCACGCACCAATGGCGCAAGCGCGGCGGGCCCTTGCTGACGGCCTACACGGCGCCCTTCGTGCTCCTGGGCTGGGCGGCCCTGGCGCTCGCCGAACCCGCCGCGTCCGTGGTAGTGGCGGGCGAACCCATGCAAGGCGTGCTGCGCGGGCTGGGCCAGGTGTTCCTGCTGGACGCGCCGCTGGCCGGGCTGTTGATCGTACTCGGCCTGTTGATCGCCCATCCCTACGCGGCGCTCTGGGCCGTGCTCGGCTCGACGCTCGGCGGTGGTGCGGCCCTGCTGGCTGACCAGCCCCAGGCCGCGGCGCTGGGGCTGTACGGTTTCAACACCGCCCTGGCGGCGCTGGCGTTCAGCCGGCACGGTGAGCGTCCTTGGATCACCCTGCTGGCCATCGCCCTGGCCCTGCTGGTGCAGGCCCTGTTCGCGCATGCCGCGCTGCCGTCGCTCACCGCGCCCTTCGTCATCGCCTGCTGGCTGATGCACCTGGGCGGCCATCTCGCCGGGCTCGCGCGGCGGCGCAACGTGCAACGCTTGCACGGCTGAGAGCCAGGCCATAGGCTCAGCCGCTACGCCCTATGGAACGCTTCAGATGGACACACCTGCGAGCCTGCGCGAGCGGCTCTACGTCATCGTCTTCCAGTCCGACACGGTGGCTGGCCGACGCTTCGACAAAACCCTGCTACTGATCATCCTCGCCAGCCTGGTCACGGTCATTCTCGACAGCATCGACGAGGTGCACCGCAGTTACTCAGGCCTGCTGGCAGGCATCGAGTGGGGCTTCACGGCGATCTTCCTCGCCGAGTACCTGACGCGCTTGTACTGCTCGCCCAAGCCGCTGCGCTACGCCTTCAGTTTCTACGGGCTGGTCGACCTGCTGGCCATCGTGCCGGGGATCATCGCCCTGTACTACAGCGACGCCCAGTACCTGCTGATCGTGCGGGTCATCCGCATGCTGCGCATTTTCCGCGTGCTCAAGCTCGGCCCCTACCTCAAGCAGGCGCACTACCTGCTCGATGCACTGCGCGGCAGCAAGCAGAAGATCATCGTGTTCCTGGTCAGCGTCTCGACCCTGGTGACGGTGTTCGGCACGCTGATGTACGTGATCGAAGGCCCCGAACATGGGTTCACCAGCATTCCCAAGGGTATCTACTGGGCCATCGTCACCCTGACCACCGTGGGCTTCGGCGACATCGTGCCCAGGACGCCGCTTGGCCAGGTGGTGTCCTCGATGGTGATGATCATCGGTTACTCGATCATCGCGGTGCCCACCGGCATCTTCACCGCCGAGTTGGCCAACGCCATGCGCGGCGAGCAGTTGCGCCACGACTGCCCCACCTGTGCCAAGAACACCCACGAGCCGACGGCGGCATTCTGCTCGCGCTGCGGCAACCCGTTGTTTCCCAAGACCGGGCAGGCATAAGCAAAGTCCGTTTCGGTCTTTAAAGGCGCAAGAACCCACGGTTATAGTTGCTGGCAAATTGCCAAACTTTCAATCACAACAAGGATCGCCCGCTGTGAAAAAACTCTTCAGTGCCTCGCTGCTCGTCGCCGGGCTTACGCTGGGTACGCTGGCCCAGGCTGCACCGACGCTGCTCAACGTGTCCTACGACGTGATGCGCGACTTCTACAAGGACTACAACCCGGCATTCCAGAAGCACTGGGAGCAAGAGCACCAGGAGAAGGTCAATGTGCAGATGTCCTTCGGCGGTTCGAGCAAACAGGCGCGCGCGGTGATCGACGGCCTGCCGGCCGATGTGATCACCATGAACATGGCCACCGACATCAACGCGTTGGTCGACAACGGCAAGCTGATCCCGGACAACTGGGTCAGCCGTCTGCCGAACAACAGTGCGCCCTTCACCTCGGCCACCGTGTTCATCGTGCGCAAGGGCAATCCCAAGGCCCTGAAAGACTGGCCGGACCTGCTCAAGGACGGCGTCCAGGTGATCGTGCCGAACCCCAAGACCTCGGGCAACGGCCGCTACACCTACCTCTCGGCCTGGGGCTATGTGCTCAAGCAGGGCGGTGACGAGGCCAAGGCGCGCGAGTTCGTCGGCAAGCTGTTCAAGCAGGCGCCGGTGCTCGACACCGGGGGTCGCGCCGCCACCACCACGTTCATGACCAACCAGATCGGCGACGTGTTGGTGACCTTCGAGAACGAGGCGGAGATGATCGCCCGCGAATTTGGCCGCGATCAATTCGAGGTGGTCTACCCGAGCGTGTCGGCCGAGGCCGAGCCGCCGGTCAGCGTGGTCGACAAGGTGGTGGCCAAGAAGGGCACCCAGGCCGTGGCCGAGGAATACCTGAAGTATTTGTGGTCGCCAGCGGCCCAGGAGATCGCCGCTCAGAACTACCTGCGCCCGCGCGATGCCACGGTTCTGGCCAAGTACACCGACCGCTTCCCGAAAGTCGATTTCCTCTCGGTGGAGAAGACCTTCGGCGACTGGCGCACCGTGCAGAAGACCCACTTCAACGACGGTGGCGTGTTCGACCAGATCTACACCGGCCAGTAAACAGGCCGCTCGCGCCGTCGCGGCAGCACCGGGCTGCCGCGACGGGGCCGCTTGACGCTAGAGCGAAATCGGTCGACGGCCCGCAAAGGCATGCGCCAGCGTGCCGCCATCGACCAGTTCCAGCTCGCCACCCAGCGGCACGCCGTGGGCGATGCGCGAAGCGGTCAGGCCCTTCTCGGCCAGCAACTGGGCGATGTAGTGCGCGGTGGCCTCGCCCTCCACGGTCGGGTTGGTCGCCAGGATCACCTCGGTGAAGGTGCCCTGCTCTTCTATGCGCGCCATCAACTGTGGAATGCCGATGGCCTCGGGGCCGAGGCCGTCGAGCGGCGACAGGTGCCCCTTGAGCACGAAGTAGCGGCCGCGATAGCCGGTCTGTTCCACCGCATACACGTCCATCGGCCCTTCCACCACGCACAGTTGGGTGTCGTCGCGCCGTGGGTCGGCGCATTGCGGGCACAGTTCCTGCTCGGTGAGGGTGCGGCACTGGCGACAGTGGCCAACGCCCTCCATGGCCTGGCCAAGGGCCTGGGCCAGGCGCGTGCCGCCGCTGCGGTCGCGTTCGAGCAACTGCAGGGCCATGCGCTGGGCGGTTTTCTGGCCGACGCCGGGGAGCACGCGCAGGGCGTCGATCAGTTGGCGGATCAAAGGGCTGAAGCTCATGGGGACAGGCCTGTCAGTGGTGCAGAATGAAGAAGGGAGCAGCGGTCAGAGGACCGTGCTCCCTGTAGGTGTCCGAGAACCCCTCAGAACGGCATCTTGAAGCCCGGCGGCAGTTGCATGCCAGCGGTCATGTTGCCCATCTTGTCCTGGCTGTTCTGCTCGATCTTGCGCACGGCGTCGTTCAGCGCCGCAGCGATCAGGTCCTCGAGCACTTCCTTGTCGTCCGGGTCGGTGGTCATCAGGCTGGCGTCGATATTGACCCGCTTGACATCGTGACGGCCGGTCATCACCACGCTGACCAGACCGGCGCCGGACTGACCGGTGACTTCCGCATTGGCCAGTTCTTCCTGCATCTTGGCCATTTTTTCCTGCATCTGCTGGGCCTGCTTCATCAGGCCGGCCATGCCACCTTTCATCATGGGGAAATCCTCGATTGGGTCATGTATGCACCCGGCTCTGGGTCGGGTGCAGGGTGTTCGTTCACTGCCCGGGACTGGCCTGGGCGGTCTCCACGGGTTCGATTGTATCGTGGCGCACGCGTGCGCCGAACCGCTGGATCATCTGCTGGACCAGCGGGTCTTGCTCGATCGACACCTCGGCGTCGTGCTGACGCTCGGCGCGCTTGCGCGCGGCGGCCTGGGCCGGGGTTTCCTGCTCGGGGCGAATCAGCTCGATCTGCAGGCGCAGGCTGCGCCCCACGTGCTGGTTGAGCGCTTCGTTCAGGCGCCGTTGCTGGGTACTGTTGAACAGCGCGCCCTGCCCCGGGTCCAGGTGCAGCAGCCAGTCGTCGCCTTCGGCGCGGATCAGCGTGCAGTTCGCGGCGATGTTGCCTGTCATACCCGAGACCGGCAAGTGCGGGAACAGTTCCAGCCACTGCAGGGCCAGCCCGGTGGCCGGCTGGGCCGCTGGCAGCGGCTCGGGCGGGGTGAGCGGTTCGGCTTCATGCACGTGCTCGGCCAGCTCGTCCAGGTAGGTGAAGCTGGCGGGGTCGGCTTCGGGCGCGTAGTAGTCGTCATCCGGGCCGTCGTCGTCGCGTTCCATCCCGACAGACGCATAGGCGCCTGGATCGAAGGGCGGCTCGTCGTAATCAGGCTGGCCACGCGGCGGTTGGACCGGGGCGGGAGCCGCGACAGGCGCAGGCGCTTGGGGCTCAGGCGCCACGGCCGCCTCCCACGGCAGGTCGATCACCTCCTCGACAGCGTGTTCAGCGGCGGGCTCGACGTCAGGTTCGTCCTGGGCGACGGGTTCGGGTTCGGCTTGTACCGGTACCGCAGGCTCGGCGGGCAGCGGCGCTTCGACGGCCGGTGCCGGGGCCGGCGCGACGACCGGCGCAGGCGCCTCGGCAACCGCCAGCGTCGCCACCGGCTGGGCGGGATCAGCTGTGGCCTGGCTGATCCCCACCGGCTTTAGCACCGGTTTCGGGGCGTCGTCGGCATCGGCCGGACGGAACGCCAACATGCGCAGCAGGACCATCTCGAAGCCGCCGCGCGGCTCCGGTGCCAGGGGCAGGTCGCGCCGGCCGATCAGGCCCATCTGGTAATAGAACTGCACGTCCTCGGCCGGCAGCGCAGCGGCCAGGGCCAGCACCTTGTCACGGTCGCCCTGGCCGTTGTCCACCGCCTCGGGCAGCGCCTGGGCGATGGCCACCCGGTGCAGCACATTGAGCATCTCGGCCAGCACGCCGCTCCAGTCCGGACCCTGCTCGGCCAGCTCGCGCACCGCTTCCAGCAGCGCGCGGGCATCGCCTTCGAGCAGCGCCTGGAGCACGCCGTAGACCTGACCATGATCCAGCGTGCCCAGCATCGCCCGCACGTCGGCGGCCAGCACCTTGCCCTCGCCGAAGGCGATGGCCTGGTCGGTGAGGCTCATGGCATCGCGCATCGAACCGTCGGCGGCGCGGCCGAGCAGCCACAAGGCGTCCTGCTCGAACGGCACGTTTTCGGCCTCGAGCACGTGGCTCAAGTGCTCGACCACCCGCTCCGGGCTCATGTTCTTCAGCGAGAACTGCAAGCAGCGCGACAGGATGGTCGCCGGCAGCTTCTGCGGATCGGTGGTGGCGAGGATGAACTTGACGTAGGGCGGCGGCTCCTCCAGCGTCTTGAGCAAGGCATTGAAGGAATGGCTGGAGAGCATGTGCACTTCGTCGATCAGGTAGACCTTGAAGCGCCCGCGGCTCGGTGCGTACTGCACGTTGTCGAGCAGTTCGCGGGTATCCTCGACCTTGGTGCGGCTGGCGGCGTCGATCTCGATCAGGTCGACGAAGCGGCCCTCGTCGATTTCGCGACACACCGAACAGGTGCCGCAGGGGGTGGAGGTGATGCCGGTTTCGCAGTTCAGGCACTTGGCGATGATCCGCGCGATGGTGGTCTTGCCCACGCCGCGCGTGCCGGTGAACAGATAGGCGTGGTGCAGGCGCTGGTTGTCCAGGGCGTTGATCAATGCCTTGAGCACATGGGTCTGCCCGACCATCTCGCGGAACGAGCGCGGCCGCCATTTACGTGCAAGAACCTGATAACTCATCGAAAAACCATCGCAGCCAGAACAAGCGGAAGATCGCCAATGCTAGCGGAGCGAGGGCAAAATTGCACCCTGCGCCGCACGCCTGCGGTACGCGCCGCTGAAATCGTGGATGAACCTGGAGGGTAGACGTGCGCCGATTTCTCGCCATCCTGTCCGTGTGCAGCGCCAGCGCGCTGGCCGAGCCGTCGGTGATGCGCTTTTCCATCGCCGAAAGCTGGAGCATGCCCTTGATTCGCCTGGAGGATCAGGTGCCGGTCCAGGGCATTCTCTTCGACCTGATGCAGGCGGTGGCCCGCGAAGCCGAGATCACCCCGCAGTACCATGTGCTGGCGCGCCTGCGCCTGGAACAGGCGATGCTCGACGGCGACATCGACGTGCGCTGCTACGTGGCCAGCGACTGGCTCAATGAGCGCCCGGGCAATTTCATCTGGAGCGTGCCCTTGATCCGCCAGCGCGACCTGCTGGTGGGGCGTGCCGGCGACAGCCTGCCCGGTGGGCTGGCGCAGTTGCCGGCTCAAGCCATCGGCACCGTGCTCGGCTACACCTACCCTGCTCTGCAGCCGCTGTTCGCCCAGCACCTGCTACAGCGCGAAGACAGTCGCAACCAGGACCTGGCCCTGCAAAAACTGCAGGCCGGCCGCTACCGCTACGCGGTGAGCAACCAGTTGTCACTGCAGTGGTTCAATCGTCAGCAACCGGCCGAGCAGCGTCTGCGTCCGTTGTTGCTGCTCGAGGAACAGGATCTGGGCTGCATGGTGCGCAACGATCCGAACATCCCGGCCCAGCGCGTGCTGCGCGCCATGGTCCGGCTCAAGCAGTCCGGCGAAGTGGAGCGTATCGTCCAGCGCTACACCCAGGCTGCGGAACTGCAGAGTGCCGATCAATAGCCATGCGACTGCCGGAACGTGCGGCCTTTGTGATAGGCCACCCACTCTTCCACGTCATAGGGCAGATAGAGGTGGCGGCGCGCCCGTGACAGGGCGATGTACACCGCGCACAGGCGGCTGTCGAAGGCGTAGGCGTCCTGGAACGGGCTGAGCGCCATCAGTTCCTGGGTCAGCAGCACGCGGTCGAACTCCTGACCGCCGGCCTCCTGCGCCGGCATCAGCAGCAGGCTGCCGGGGTCCTGACTGAAGCGCGTGGCCAGGGCGTTGAGGTCGGCGATGCGAAAACCGGCCTGCAAGCGCGCCTCGACCCACAGGAACGACTCGTCATAGCGATGCTCGTCCTGCACCTGCCGCCAGTTCAACGCATGGGCGAACGCCGGGTGCGTCTGCTCGCCCTCGCTGCCTGCGCCATACAGGTCGGCGCGGAACAACTGCACGGCGCTGTGCATGAAGCGCTTCATCGCCGGGTTGTCGGCGAAACCGACCTGGCACTGGTTGTCGGCCAATTGCAGGGCCCACTTCATCGAGTCCCACAGTGAAGCGGTCAGCACCACGCAACCGGGCGGCGGCACGAAATCCAGCGGATAGTACTCGATGCCCACCTCGACGCTACCAGCGCCCTCGAAAGCCAGCTTGGACTTGTTCGAGTGCATGCCGATCAGCGGATTGATCAACTTCTCGACTTTTTGCCCGCAGCGCACCGAGAAGGCAATGTCGCGCTGGCGCACCTGGCGACCGCGGCGCAGCCCTGGGCCGTCGGCACGCTGGTACTCGTCGCCCAGAGTGATCAGCACCTGACGACCGCGCTCGATGATCTGCAGCAGCGGGCCGGGCATGTCCTGGCTTTCGTCGACGATCACATGGCTGTAGCGGCTCGGCACGCTGTGGCCGGACAGGCTGGCGCGCTTGAGCAGCAGCAGCGTGGCGAAACCGGTCTGGCGGCCCCAGGCGGGATGATCCTGCACGTAAAGCCACAGGCGACTGGCGTACTCGAGCAGCACCTGGGCGTCGGCGCGACTCAGCGCCTGGGCGAAGTGCGGCAGGTGCTGGGCGCTGAGGCTGTGCTCGCGCGATTCGCAGTAGCGCTTGAGTACTTCCAGCGCGATATCCAGGGTCTTCTCGCCGTCGTACTGACGAAAGCCCATGATCGCCAGGCGTTCGGCGACCGCACGCTTGCTCGGCAACCGCGCTGGCGAGCGCGGCGCATAGCCGCCGGGGCCGCTGATCAGGGCCTGGGCGAACTCGGCGAAGGTCTTGCCGGCGCGCGAGCCGCTACCGATGCGGCGGCGCAGGGCATCGAGCTTGTTCGGTGTGCGCGCCAGGGCCAGCACTCGGCCTTTGGGCAGACAGTCGATCAGCCCGCCGAGCAGGTAGCTCTTGCCGATGCCGGCGTAGCCCTGCACGTGCAGGTCCTCGTCGGGATTGGCGCGCAGCACGCGCAGCAGCTTGTCCTGCTCGGTGGTGAGCCAGCGCTCCTTGTTGAAGCCGGTGATGGCCTGCTGGCTGAACGGGTTGTGGGCCTGGTGGCGCTGCGCACAAAAGCGCGTGTCCCAGGTGCCGTCGGGCAGCAGGTAAGCGCGCTCGGCCACCTCCTCGGCGTCCATCAGGTGTACGCGCGAGCCCTTGAGCCGTTCCAGGCCGAAATACAGCTTGTGGGCGTCGAACAGGCGCTGCGCCTCGGACGTCAGGGTCACCCCTGCCGAATGCGGACCATGGACCGACCAGCGCAACAGCTTGACCAGCACCCGCTCGGCCGCGGTCGGATCGAGCACCTGCTCGCGCGCCTGCGCCAGGTTCTGGATCACCAGCAGCGCAGCCAGCTCCGGGTCGCTCAGACCGTCCAGGGCACTGGCGTCGTCGAGCAGGGCCTGGCACACCTCCAGACAGACCGGCAAAAAGGCGGCGGTGGCGAAATCGTAATGTTCAGGTTGCATGCGCGCAGGTCATTCAGCGGAATCGGGGTGGGGTGTGGCTTGGAGGTCATAGGCATAAGTGCCCAACGAGCCGGACATGCCGCCCGGATACCGGCGAAGGCTGTCAGCCGACGCGGCCGCCTGGGCAGCCAACGCACCGTCGAGCTCATGCAGCGCCAGTTCCAGCAGCTTGCGCAAGTCGGCTGCGCTGCGCGCCGAGACGCTCAGGCGCAACGCCAGGCCCGGCGCCGGTTCAGCCCCTTCCGGGGTTTCAGGCTGGGTAGCCAGCGGCGTGGCCTCGCCGAGAATGCGCGCGTGCTCGTCTTCCATCTGATCGAGCAGCGTCGACAGTTCGAGGGTGCGCTCGGGATGGCTGGCCATCTCATCCTTGATCTGCAGACGGCGGGCTTGCCAGTCACGAATGCGCTGGCGGGTCAGATCGTCAACCTGATCCATGCTGATGACCTCTCTCAGGAATGGGTGGGCTGCGAGAGGCGCATCATAAGCCTGTTCGGCGATAAAAGCAGGTACCGCGACACGCCTCAAGGCTTGGGTGGCACCAGACGGCTGTACTGCTCCTGGCTGATCCAGCCGCTGAACGAGCGGTCGTTGTCATTGATGAACTCGACCTTGGCCCAACCGTCCTTGAACGCCAGCACACCGACCACATCGTCCTTGACGATGTAGGGGCGCTTGCTGGTGCTGCCGCGCGCCTGCTTGCGCAGATAAGCCTTGTCGGCGCTGATCTTGAGCAGGCCGATCCAGGGCTTTTCAGCGTAACGGCTCAGGTCCAGCCCGGTGGCGATCTGCGGCATCATCACACTGGCGCAACCTGAGTGTTCCCGGCCCTTCTCGATGGTGAGGCTAACCCCGTCGGCGGTGGCCTTCAGGCTGCCGGGGAAGCTGTCGTACTCCCAGGTGTTCAGCGGTACGGCGCCGTCGCCGTTGATCGGCCCTTTGAGGTAGAACGAACAGGTGCGGGTGACGCCTTGACCCAGGGTTTCGGAATAGTAGCCCTCGACCTGGTGGTCGGGGGTGACCGCCAGCATCAGCGCGTCGTATTGACCGGCCTTGATCTCGGCGGCGCTGGCATGCACGGCGCAGGACAGTCCCAGCAGCAGCGCCGCACCGGTGTGCAGCGCGCGGGGAAACAGGTGGTTCATATCATTTCTTCCCTTCGAGTGCTTCGTAGGCTTTCTTGATCCGCACGTCGTAGTCGCCATAATCCGGGCCGTTGTAACTGGTGGCCATGCCGACATAATCCTTGTTCTTGGCGGCCTTGATGAAGGCTGGGCGTTTTGCACAGAAGCCGAGGAAGCCATCGAGTTGCTTGCCGGCGTTGAGCTTCATGGCCGCGACGAATTCGAACACATTGGCATGACCGCAATCGGCGAAGTTGAACCCCATCATCTGGAACATGCCCCAGGAGGCCGACTGCAAGGCAGCATCCTGGTCCAGCCCGAAGGCTGTGGCCATGGTTTCCCAGGCCTTGGTCTGGTCCTTGTTGTTGACCTGCCACTGCGGTCCGGCTTTCTTTTTGTATTTGTAGGAGAGCAATGGATGCGTCTGATCGTACTTGTGCTTGGTCAGCCGTTGAAAAATATGCCCTTCGAACGCGATCACCGGCAACCGGGCCGGACCGAAGCCTGATCGCCCACCGGATTCCACGGTGGCGAAGGCCTTGATCAGGTTGGCCGAAATTCCGTTACCCAATTGCTTGGCGGCATTCTGGAAGTCGGTGTCGCTGAGGCTGGTATTACCGTCGCAGGTGACCTGCAGCACCATCTCCCGATTGCGCCGCTCGGCCTCGATCATCGCCCGTACCCGGTCCAGGTAATGATTGACCGTGCCCTGCACCTGGGCATTGCCGTTGTTGGCGAAGGCATTGACGAACGTGGGCAGGCGCAGGGCCGGGCTGAGCTTGACCGGCACCCGCACGGCCTGTTCGATGAGGCTGTTGAAGGTCCGCCCCCGGGGGTCCACCACCCCATCGGGGTGCGCGTACTTGAGTTGGCGGAACTGGTATTGGCTGATGCGCTGCACCAACTGGTTATCGCAGCGGCCATTTTCCGGCAGCGGAAAACCCAGCTGCGTGCCGATCAGGTTGAAGAGGTATTGAATGCACTGGACATCGGCTGGCAAGTTGCGCGCCTTGCCGGGCGTACCCACCGACGCGCTGATGAGACTGGGGAGGCCTTGCAAGCTTTTCATGGGATTGCGTCCTTGCCGAGTGGGTGAAGTGATAGCACTTCAATGTCAGTTTAGCGCCGAAGTTACACGTTGAAACATATGGCTCGGCGAAACTAGCAAGGGCGTTTTGAGTTGTCCAGTTGCGGCAGTTGGAGTTGGGAGGGGGTGCACGAAATCGCATGCGGCGGGTGGCATGGGGGTGCGAAGGAGGTAGTGAGGGATTTTGCTGCTACAGAAAGGTGGCGGCCCCACCAGCCACACCCCGGCACTCGATGTTCCCGCTGTGGCTGCTCCCTTCCGGGCCTGACCAGGTTAACGGGTAATCAATGCGGGGGGACCGGTGGGGCCACCATAACGCAGCTCATCAGGTGACGAGCCGCGCCATTGTACCGTTACGTGAGGAAGTTACAACCGTTGCGGGTGAAAAAACCCATCATTTCTCAATGACTTGTCGATTCAAGCAAGGTCCGCGCAGGCGTGCAGCACCCTCATACCGCGATGCCCTGCTCCGCCAGGAAGGCCACGAAGGCGTCCTCGTCCAGCACCTTGACTCCCAGCTCGCTGGCCTTGGCCAGCTTCGAACCGGCGCCGGGGCCGGCGACAACGCAATGGGTCTTGCCGGACACCGACCCGGCCACCTTGGCGCCGAGGCTCTCCAGCTTCTCCTTGGCGATGTCGCGGCTCATGCGCTCCAGCGTGCCGGTGAGTACCCAGGTCTGGCCGGCCAGGGGCAGGCCGTCGGCGGTCTTCTTCTCGCTGTGCCAGTGCATGCCGAAGTCCTTGAGCTGTGCCTCGATGGCGCGGGCGAGCTGCTGGTTGGCCTCGACCTTGAAGAACTCACGCACGGCCTCGGCCTGCTTGGTAGTGAGCGCCTGGCGCAGGTCGATACCGTCGGCGGCGATGATCTTGTCGAGGGTGCCGAGCTTGTCCACCAGCTTCTCGGCGCCGGTCGGGCCGACCGAGGGGATGTCGAGCTTGGCGATCATGCCGGCCAGCGTGGTACTGGCGGCGAACTCGGCCGCCAGCTCGCCCTGGTCCTGCAACTGCATGCCGCTGGCGAGCAACTGCTCGATGACGTCACGGTTGTGCGCGTCCTCGAAGAAGTTGTGGATCTCGTGGGCGACCTCCAGACCGATGTCCGGCAAGTAAGTCAGCACCTGCGGCAACGCCACCTTCACCCGCTCCAGGCTGCCCAGCGAGCGGGCCAGCACCTTGGCGGTTTCCTCGCCCACATCGGGAATGCCCAGCGCGAAGATGAAACGCGCGAGGGTCGGGCGCTTGCTCGCCTCGATGGCCTCGACCAGCTTGCGGCTGGACACTTCGGCGAAGCCTTCGAGCTCGACGACTTGCTCGGGCTTGAGCGCGTACAGGTCAGCCGGCGAGCGAATCAGGCCCTCATCGACCAATTGTTCGACGCTTTTCTCGCCAAGACCGTCGATGTCCATCGCCCGGCGCGACACGTAGTGAATGATCGCCTGCTTGAGCTGGGCGCCACAGGCCAGCCGCCCGACACAGCGGTACACCGCGCCCTCGCTGGTGGTTTCGCGGCCTTTGCTGCGCTTGACCAACTGCGTGCGCTCCACCTGCGAACCGCACACCGGGCAGGCGCTGGGCACCTCCACCGCACGGGCGTCGTCGGGACGGCGGTCGAGCACCACTTGCATGACCTGGGGGATCACGTCGCCGGCGCGGCGGATGATCACGGTGTCGCCGATGCGCAGGCCCAGGCGGGCGATCTCATCCATGTTGTGCAGGGTCGCGTTGGACACGGTAACGCCTGCGACCTTGACGGGTTTAAGACGTGCGACCGGCGTCACCGCGCCGGTACGACCGACCTGGAACTCGACGTCCAGCACCTCGGTGAGCTCTTCCATGGCGGGGAACTTGTGGGCGATGGCCCAACGCGGTTCGCGGGCGCGAAAGCCCAGCTCCTGCTGGGCAGCCAGGCTGTTGACCTTGAACACCACGCCATCGATCTCGTAAGCCAGGCTGTTACGTCGTGCGCCGATGTCCTGGTAATAGGCCAGGCACTGCTCGATGCCTTCGGCATGCTTGAGCTCGGGACTGATGGGCAGCCCCCAGACCTTGAGCTGTTCGAGCGTGGCGATGTGGCTGTCAGCGACGCGGGCCGAGGTCTGTCCCACGCCATAGCAGCAGAATTCCAGCGGCCGACTGGCGGTGATCTTCGAGTCGAGCTGGCGCAGGCTGCCGGCCGCGGCGTTGCGCGGATTGGCGAAGGTCTTGCCACCGACCTCGGCCTGAGCGGCGTTCAGGCGCTCGAAACCGGCCTTGCTCATGTACACCTCACCTCGGACTTCCAGCACCTCAGGCCAGCCCTTGCCGTGCAGTTTGAGCGGCACATTGCGGATGGTGCGCACATTGGTGCTGATGTCTTCACCGGTGGTGCCGTCGCCACGGGTGGCGCCCTGTACCAACTGGCCGTTGCGGTACAAAAGGCTCACCGCCAGGCCATCGAGCTTGGGCTCGCAGCTGTAATCGACAGCCTCACGCTGGTCGAGGCCCTCGACCACACGCCGACCGAACTCGCGCAGGTCGGTTTCCTCGAAGGCGTTACCCAGGCTGAGCATAGGGATCTCGTGGCGGACCTGGCTGAACGCAGCCAACGCCGCGCCGCCGACCCGTTGGGTGGGCGAGTCCGGCGTGACCAGGTGCGGGTGCTCGGCCTCCAGGGCCTTGAGCTCGTTGAACAGCCGGTCGTATTCGGCGTCAGGCACGCTGGGCTCGTCGAGCACGTAATAACGGTAGTTATGCTGGTCGAGCTCGGCGCGCAGTGCGTGGATTCGGTTTTCGGCGTTCATGGGTCAGGTCTCTGGAAAAGCAAAAGAGCAGCCTGGGTCATGTAGGGGTCAGGGAGACGTGGTGTCTCCCGAACCGACCCGCAATCCCCATGGGCTGCTCTTGAGTCTGGGTGTTTCAGCGTTTCTGGGTCAGCGCGCGGCGCTCGAACTCGACGATGCGCTGACGGTAGTGCTCGATGGTCTGCGCCGTCAGCACGCTGCGTTGATCGTCCTTGAGCTCGCCGTCCAGTTCGTGGGCCAGCTTGCGTGCGGCAGCGACCATCACGTCGAACGCCTGCTTCGGATGGCGTGGGCCTGGCAGACCGAGGAAGAAGCTCACCGCACGGGTGCTGAAATGGTCGATGTCGTCCAGATCGAAAATGCCCGGCTTGACCGCGTTGGCCATGGAGAACAGCACTTCGCCGTGACCGGCCATGCTTTCGTGGCGGTGGAAGATGTCCATTTCGCCGAAGCGCAAGCCGCTTTCGAGGATGTTCTGCAGCAACGCAGGGCCTTTGAAACCGCCTTCGTCACGGGAAATGACGCTGATCACCAGAACTTCCTCGACCGGTGGCAGCTCCTTGGCCGCATTGTTGCTGGTGGCGAATCCGCTGTTACGACTGGTATCGGCGCTGTAGTCGTCGCCCTCGTCGGCGAACAGGTCGGGTTCGCGCGGCTCGGCGGAGAGCTTCAGGTCGGCGGCAGGCGCGTCGCTGGCGGCACGCTTGCCACGCTTGGCGGCCTTGGCCGGCTTGGCTTCACGTTCGCGATCACGGGACGGCGCGCTCATCGACGGCAGGTCGGTCTCGTCCAGTTCAGGTTCTTTGTGCGTATCCAGGACGCGCGCAGGGCCCAGCACCTCGGCGCTGCCCTCGTCGTCCGCGACGTTGGAATAGCTGCGATCCAGACGGAACTTCAACTTGCCCTTGCCGCCGCGCATGCGGCGCCAGCCGTCGAAAAGAATACCGGCGATGACAATGATGCCGATGAGGATCAGCCACTCGCGCAGACCGATTTCCATGTAATCCCGTGCCTCTATAGAAATATGCTTGAAAACAAAGGCTTGAAAGCCCTTTAACACGTGGCGCCAACTCTATGTTCTGACAGGCGTTTTACCCACGCGCAAAACGAGTGACGTTAAGCTAGCACGACCACCGGCAACTTTACACCGTCTGTCGCACCTGTAAGGCGCATTTCCCTACGAATACCGGCCAATCTTCGCGCATTACGCGTCAACCATGGCCATTGCCTCCTCCACATCAACTGCAACAAGACGTGAACAACCAGGCTCATGCATGGTGACCCCCATCAGTTGATCGGCCATCTCCATGGCGATCTTGTTATGCGTAATGTAGATGAACTGCACCGTCTCGCTCATTTCCTTGACCAAGCGGGCGTAGCGTCCCACGTTGGCATCGTCCAACGGCGCATCGACTTCGTCGAGCATGCAGAACGGTGCCGGATTGAGCTTGAAGATGGCAAACACCAGCGCCAAGGCGGTCAGTGCTTTCTCGCCGCCGGACAGCAAATGGATGGTGCTGTTCTTCTTGCCCGGGGGACGCGCCATGATCGTCACCCCTGTATCGAGTAAATCTTCGCCCGTCAGTTCCAGATAAGCGCTGCCACCACCGAAAACTTTTGGAAAAAGTGCCTGTAATCCATCGTTTATCTGATCAAAGGTCTCTTTGAAGCGGCTGCGGGTTTCCTTGTCGATCTTGCGAATCACCGTCTCCAGCGTGTCCAGCGCCTCGACCAGGTCGGCGTTCTGCGCGTCGAGGTAACGCTTGCGCTCGGACTGCTGCTCGTATTCTTCGATGGCCGCCAGGTTGATCGCGCCCAGGCGCTGGATACGGGCCTCGGTCTGCTCCAGTTCTTGTTCGGTGCCCTGCTCGCTGGCCTCGGCCTCCAAGGTGGCGAGCACCCCGTTCAGGTCGTAGCCGTCGGCGAGCAACTGTTCCTGCAAGGTCTTGCGGCGCACGTCCAGGCCTTGCGACTCCAGACGCGACTGTTCCAGTTGCCCGCGCAGCAACTGCGCCTGCTGCTCGGCCTGGGTTCGACGCTTCTCGACCTCGCGCAGTTCCCGGTCGGCTTCGTCCATGTGCAGGCGGGCCTGACGCATTTCTTCATCGACGCTCATGCGCCGCTCGAGTAACTCTTCCAGTTTCAGGCGCAGCTCTTCCAGCGGTGCCTCGCCCTCCTCCAGGTTCAGGCTCAATTGCTCCTGACGCTCATGCAGGCGCGCCGCCTGCTGCTCCAGACGCTCAAGGGCCTGGCGGGTGGAGTCGTGCTGGGCGCGCAGCGAGCCCAGGCGCACCGCCAACTGATGGGCATGGTCCTTGTGCTGCCGGGCTTCCTGGCGCACGCGATCGAGACCTTCGCGCAAGGTGTCGCGCCGGGCCAGCAACTGCTCGCGCTGTTCGGTGTCCTGGGCCATGAGGTCCAGTGCGTCCTGCAGCACCAGCCGCGCCTCACCCAACTGTTCGAGCTCCAGCGCACGCTGCTCCTGAAGTTCGGCCAGTTCTTCCTGCAGACGACGGCGGCGCAGCTCCAACTGCTCGGCGCGTGCCCGGCCCGCCGAGAGGCGCGCCTTGGCCTCGCCGAGCGCACGGCTTTCATCCTGGCTGCGACGGCGCAATTGCTCGCGCTGCTCTTCCTGGCTGCGCTGGCGCTCGCGCAGCGCTTGCAGTTGCGCCTCCAACTCAGCGAGCGCGTCCTGCAACGCCTGCTGTTCCTGACCGAGCCGCTCGATTTCCTGACCGCGGGCCAGCACTCCGCCGGCGGCATCGCCGCCTCGACTGACCCGCAGAAAATGCCGACCCACCCAGTAGCCATCGCGGCTGATCAGGCTCTGGCCGTCACCGAGGGTCGCGCGAAGCGCCAGGGCCTGCTCGAGCGTTTCGACCGGGGTGATCTGGCCGAGCCAGGGCGTGAGGTCGCTGCGGCCCTCGACCTTGTCCAGCAAGCTCCCGGGCACAGCCTGCGCACGACCGCCCTGACCCGCAACCAGCAAGCGCAGGTCACCCTGCTCCAAGGCAGCAAAATCCAGCTCGGCCAAATCGTCCACCAACACCGCCTGCAAATCGGCGCCCAGGACGGTTTCCACCGCCAGCTCCCAGCCCGGCTGCACCCGCAGACCTTCGGCCAACCGCGGCCGCTCGCCCAGCCCCTGGCGCTGCAACCACTCGCCCGCCCCAGCGCCTGGCTCCAGCGCCGCTTGCTGCAAGGCCTCCAGCGACGCCAGCCGACCGCCCAGGCGCTGCAACTCGCCCTGGCGTTGCTGCTGATCCTGGCTCAGGTGCTGCAAGGTTTCGCGCTGCGCCTCCAGGCTTTCGACCACCTGCAGCTCCTGCGCTTGCAGCTCCTCGAGCAGTCGCTCGCCGTCAGCCACCTGCTCGGCCACTTCGAGCAACGCGGCATCCTGTGGATCGGCGCCGAGCTGTTCGCCCTCTTCGCTGAGTTTGCGCTGACGTTCGGCCAGCCGCTCAAGGCTGCCTTCCAACTGTTGCAGCTTGGACTGCTGCACCTCGGCCTGGCGCCGAGGCTCGGCGGAACGGGTGTTGAAATCGTCCCACTGGGCCTGCCAGCCGTGCATGCCGAGCTCGGCTTCCTCGAGCGTGGCCGCCGATTCCTCGGCCGCCGCCAGGGTCATCTCCTGCTCGGGTTCGAGCATGGCCAACTCTTCGCCGAGGGTAGCCAGCAAGGTGCGGTCGTGGCCCAGGTGCGACTCGGTTTCCAGGCGCGTACGCTCGGCTTCCTTGAGATCATCCTGCAACTGGCGCAGGCGCTGCTGACCATGCTGAATGCTCTGCTCGACGCGGGCGATATCGCCGGCCACCGAGTAGAAACGCCCCTGCACCTGGTTGAAGCGCTCGGAGAGTTCATGGTGACCGTCGCGCAGGCGCTCGATGCTGGCATCGGCGTTGCGCTGCTCGGCCACCAGCGCCTCGAAAGCCACTTCCTGGTCGCCGATGAGGCTTTCGCGCTGGCGCACGCGTTCATCCAGCGCCCGCCAGCGCAAGGCCGACAGACGCGCCTTGAGCTGGCGTTCCTGGGCTTTGTATTCACGGTACTTCTCGGCCGCCTGGGCCTGGCGGTGCAGGCGTTCGAGCTGCCGTTCGAGCTCTTCGCGCAAGTCGGTCAGGCGCGCCAGGTTTTCCTGGGTACGGCGGATGCGGTTCTCGGTTTCGCGGCGACGCTCCTTGTACTTGGAGATGCCCGCCGCCTCTTCGATGAAGTTGCGCAGTTCCTCGGGCTTGGCCTCGATCAGCTTGGAAATCATGCCCTGCTCGATGATCGAGTAGCTGCGCGGACCCAGACCGGTGCCGAGGAAGATGTCGGTGATGTCGCGGCGTCGGCACTTGGTGCCGTTGAGGTAGTAGGTGTTCTGCGCGTCGCGGGTGACCTTGCGGCGAATGGAAATCTCGGCGTAGGCGGCGTACTCGCCCACCAGGGTGCTGTCGCTGTTGTCGAACACCAACTCGATGCTGGCCTGGCTGACCGGCTTGCGGCCGGAAGATCCATTGAAGATGACGTCGGTCATCGATTCGCCGCGCAGATTCTTCGCCGAGCTCTCGCCCATCACCCAGCGCACCGCATCGATGATGTTGGACTTGCCGCAGCCGTTAGGCCCGACCACCGCCGCCATGTTGCTGGGGAAGTTGACGGTGGTGGGGTCGACGAAGGACTTGAAGCCGGCCAGGCGGATGCACTTCAGGCGCATCGGTCAGGCCCGCGCCAGCGCAGCCAGCACCAGCTCGCAGCTGCGCTGGCAGTAGGCGACCAGTACCTCGCGGATGCGCGGCATGTCACGCAGCAGCACCGCGTCGAGCAGGCGGGCGAACAGTTCGAGGTAGTCGTCCATGTTGGCCTGGCGCTGGTCCAGGGCCAGGTAGTAGGCGCGGCTCATGGCCGGCTGCAGGTTTTCCACGGTTTCCTGCAGGTAGGGGTTGGCGGCGAAGGGGTAGGCCGCGCGCATCACCGCGAAACTGTCGGCGACGAACGACTCGATGTCCTGGGCCACGCGGGCCTGGTGCAGGCGCTGCTGGATCTCCAGGAACGGCAGCAGGTCGCTCTCGCTGCGCCACTGCTGGGCCACGGCGTAGCCGAGCAGGATGTACAGCTCGCCCATCAGCGCGCACAGGCTGCGCACGCTGCGCTCGTCCAGTTCGGTGACGTGGGCGCCGCGTCGCGGCAGGATCGCCACCAGATGGCGACGTTCGAGAATCAGCAGGGCCTCGCGCACCGAGCCGCGGCTGACGTTCAGCGCCTGGGTAACCTTCTGCTCCTGGATGCGCTCACCGGGTGCGAGCTCGCCACGGATGATCCGCTCGGCCAGGTAGTGAGCGATCTGCTCGCAGAGGCTGTCAGGCGCCTTGAACGTCATGATGTTCCTTGGAAGTCGAAAACAGTGCACAAGGGCGCGATTGTAGCGCACTCATTGGGCAACCGCGCAGCGCCACACACGGCTTTGTGCGACCTCGCGGTCACCCGGCCGAGCCGGCGCGATCTATGCTTGTCAGAAGGTCAGCGTTGGGTGGCTGGACACAGGCGCGGGTAAAATCCTGACCTTTGGGTCAGAAAATTATTGACCCCGAGGTCAGCGCTTGCTTAGAGTCCGCCCAACAACAATAAAACGCTACGAGGCATTCCTCCGTGATCCAGTTTCTCGTTAACCAGGCGCTGCACAGCGAGCACGCGCTGGACCCGAACATGACGGTGCTGCAGTACCTGCGCGAGCACCTGGGCAAGACCGGCACCAAGGAAGGCTGCGCCAGTGGCGACTGTGGCGCCTGCACCGTGGTGGTCGGTGAATTGACCCAGGACGCACACGGCGCCGACACCCTGCGCTACCGCAGCCTCAATTCATGCCTGACCTTCGTCTCGGCGCTGCACGGCAAGCAGTTGATCAGCGTCGAAGCGCTCAAGCACCAGGGCCAGTTGCACAGCGTGCAGCGGGCCATGGCCGAGTGTCACGGCTCGCAATGCGGCTTCTGCACCCCTGGTTTCGTCATGTCGCTGTTCGCCTTGCAGAAGAACAGCAGCAGTGCCGACCCGCACCAGGCCCATGAAGCCCTGGCCGGCAACCTGTGCCGCTGCACCGGCTACCGGCCGATTCTCGAGGCCGCCGAGCGCAGTTGCACCCAGCCCTGCCCCGATCAGTTCGACGCTGGGCAGGCGCAGACCATCGCCCTTCTGAAGACTATCGCCCCGCAACAGACCGGTGAGCTCAACAGCGGCGACAAACGTTGCCTGGTGCCACTGACCGTCGCCGACCTGGCCGAGCTCTACGGCTCGCACCCCGAGGCGCGCCTGCTGGCCGGCGGCACCGACTTGGCGCTGGAAGTCACGCAGATGCACAAGACCCTGCCGGTGATGATCCATGTCGGTCACGTGGCCGAGCTCAAGCGCATCGACCTCACCGCCACGCATTTGGAAATCGGCGCCGCCGTCACCCTCACCGACTGCTACGCCGCGCTGGCGAGCGAGTACCCGGACTTCGGCGCCCTGCTGCAGCGCTTCGCCTCGCTGCAGATCCGCAACCAGGGCACCCTGGGCGGCAACATCGGCAACGCCTCGCCCATCGGCGACTCGCCCCCGCTGCTGATCGCCCTGAATGCAGAGATCGTGCTGCGCCAGGGCGAGCGCCAGCGCACTCTGGCGCTGGAAGACTACTTCATCGACTACCGCATCACCGCCCGCCAGGACAGCGAGTTCATCGAGACGATTCGAGTGCCGCGCGCCAGCGCCGACTGGACCTTCCGTGCCTACAAGGTTTCCAAGCGCCTGGACGACGATATCTCGGCGGTGTGCGCGGCCTTCAACCTGAGCCTGGACGACGGCGCCGTGGCCGGCGCCCGTATCGCCTTCGGCGGCATGGCAGCGATCCCCAAGCGCGCCCGCGCCTGCGAGGCCGCCTTGCTGGGCAAGCCGTGGAATTCGGCCACGCTAGAGCGCGCCTGCCAGGCGCTGGCCGAGGACTTCAGCCCACTGAGCGACTTTCGCGCGAGCCAGGCCTATCGCCTGCTGACCGCGCAGAACCTGCTGCGCAAGTACTTCATCGAACAGCAATCGCCGTCCTTCGCGACCCGGGTGACCGACCATGTCTAACCATCACACCGTCAAGAGCCAGGCCGAGATGGCCGAACTGTTCAGCCAGGACTTGAGCACCGGCGTCGGTCGCAGCGTGCGCCACGAAAGCGCCGACAAGCACGTGTCCGGCGAGGCCGTGTACATCGACGACCGCCTGGAGTTCCCCAACCAGTTGCACGTCTATGCACGTACGGCAGACCGCGCCCACGCGCGCATCCTGCGCATCGATACCACGCCGTGCTACCAGTTCGAAGGCGTGCGCATCGTCATCACCCACGAGGACATTCCCGGCCTCAAGGACATCGGCCCGATAATGCCCGGCGACCCCTTGCTGGCCATCGACAAGGTCGAATACTACGGCCAACCGGTGCTGGCCGTGGCCGCCCGCGACCTGGCCACCGCGCGCCGCGCCGCGCAGGCGGCGATCGTCGAATACGAAGACTTGGAGCCAGTGCTGGACGTGGTCCAGGCCCTGCGCCAGAAGCACTTCGTGCTCGACAGCCACACCCATCAGCGCGGCGATTCGAGCGCCGCCCTGGCCAGCGCCCCGCACCGCCTGCAAGGCACCCTGCACATCGGCGGCCAGGAGCATTTCTACCTGGAGACGCAGGTGTCGTCGGTCATGCCCACCGAGGACGGCGGCATGCTGGTGTACTGCTCGACGCAGAACCCCACCGAAGTGCAGAAGCTGGTGGCCGAGGTACTGGACGTGTCGATGAACAAGGTGGTGCTGGACATGCGCCGCATGGGCGGCGGTTTCGGCGGCAAGGAGACCCAGGCCGCGAGCCCCGCGTGCCTGTGCGCGGTGATCGCGCGCCTGACCGGGCAACCGACCAAGATGCGCCTGCCACGGGTCGAGGACATGACCATGACCGGCAAGCGTCATCCGTTCTATGTCGAGTACGACGTCGGCTTCGACGACAGCGGCCGCCTGCACGGCATTGCCATGGACCTGGCCGGCAACTGCGGCTATTCCCCCGACCTGTCCGGCTCGATCGTCGACCGCGCCATGTTCCACGCCGACAACGCCTATTACCTGGGCGATGCCACGGTCAACGGCCACCGCTGCAAGACCCACACCGCCTCCAACACGGCCTACCGCGGCTTCGGCGGCCCCCAGGGCATGGTCGCCATCGAACAGGTGATGGACCACATTGCCCGGCACCTGGGCCTCGATCCGCTGGCGGTGCGCAAGGCCAACTACTACGGCAAGCAGACACGCAACGTCACCCACTACTACCAGACCGTCGAGCACAACCTGCTCGAGGAAATGACTGCCGAGCTGGAAGTCAGCAGCCAGTACGCCGAACGCCGCGAAGCCATCCGCCAGTTCAATGCCGCCAACCCCGTCCTGAAGAAGGGCCTGGCCCTGACGCCGGTGAAGTTCGGCATCTCCTTCACCGCCACCTTCCTCAACCAGGCCGGTGCGCTGATCCACCTCTACACCGACGGCAGCATTCACCTGAACCACGGCGGCACCGAGATGGGCCAGGGCCTGAACACCAAGGTCGCCCAGGTGGTGGCGCAGGTGTTCCAGGTCGACATCGAGCGCATCCAGATCACCGCCACCAACACCGACAAAGTGCCCAACACTTCGCCCACCGCTGCCTCCAGCGGCGCCGACCTGAACGGCAAGGCCGCCCAGAACGCCGCCGAGATTCTCAAGCGGCGCCTGACCGAGTTCGCCGCCCGGCACTATCAGGTCAGCGAAGAAGACGTCGAATTCCGCAACGGCCACGTCCGCGTGCGCGAACAACTGCTGAGCTTCGAACAGCTGGTGCAACAGGCTTACTTCGGCCAGGTCTCGCTGTCGAGCACCGGCTTCTACCGCACGCCGAAGATCTACTACGACCGCAGCCAGGCCCGCGGTCGGCCGTTCTACTACTACGCCTTCGGTGCCGCCTGCGTGGAAGTGCTCATCGACACCCTCACCGGCGAGTACAAGATGCTGCGCGCCGACATCCTGCATGACGTCGGCGACTCGCTGAACCCGGCCATCGACATCGGCCAGGTCGAGGGCGGGTTCATCCAGGGCGTGGGCTGGCTGACCACCGAAGAGCTGGTGTGGAACGCCAAGGGCAAGCTGGTGACCAACGGCCCGGCCAGCTACAAGATCCCGGCGGTGGCCGACATGCCGCCGGACCTGCGGGTGAAGCTGGTGGAGAACCGCAAGAACCCCGAGGACACGGTGTTCCATTCCAAGGCCGTCGGCGAGCCGCCGTTCATGCTCGGCATCGCCGCCTGGTGCGCGCTCAAGGACGCCGTGGCGAGCCTGGCCGACTATCGCGTGCAGCCGCAGATCGACGCGCCCGCCACACCCGAACGCGTACTCTGGGGCTGCGAACAGATGCGCCAGGCGCGCATGCAGCCACTCGCCACCCAGCCCGTGGCGGAAACCGTCGCCCCCTGACGACACCGGCCTCACCGAGGATTCAGCACATGCATGAATGGATCACTGCCCTCGCCGATCATCAGGCCCGTGGCGAACCCTGTGTACTGGTGACCATCATCGAGGAGCGCGGCTCGACGCCGCGCAACGCCGGCTCGAAGATGGTGGTCAGCGCCAGCCAGCTGTTCGACACCATCGGCGGCGGACACCTGGAGTTCAAGGCCCTGCACATTGCCCGGCAGATGCTCGCCGAGCAGCGCAGCACACCGCATCTGGAGCGCTTCAGCCTGGGCGCCAGCCTGGGCCAGTGCTGTGGCGGCGTGACGGTGCTGCTGTTCGAACCCATGGCCCCCGTGCAGGCGCAGATCGCCGTGTTCGGCGCGGGCCATGTCGGACGGGCTCTGGTACCCTTGCTCGCCGCGCTGCCTTGCCGGGTGCGCTGGATCGACTCGCGCCCGGACGAGTTCCCGCCGTCGATACCCCACGGGGTGACCCAGGTGCTCAGCGAAGAGCCGGTCGACGAAGTGGCCGAGCTGCCAGTGGGCAGCTACTGCATCGTCATGACCCACAACCATCAGCTGGACCTGGAACTGACCGCCGCCATTCTCGCGCGCAACGACTTCACCTGGTTCGGCCTGATCGGCTCGAAAACCAAACGGGTCAAGTTCGAACACCGCCTGCGCGAGCGCGGCTACGACGACGCGGTGGTGGCACGCATGCGTTGCCCCATGGGGCTGGCGCAGGTCAAAGGCAAGCTGCCCATCGAGATCGCCGTGTCCATCGCCGGCGAGATCATCGCCACCTACAACGCCTGTTTCGGCCAGCACGACGCTGGTGCCAATGCAGGCCCCATTGCCCAGTTGCTGCCGCCCTCCCGGCGCAGCCACGCCATTTGAAGAGCGTTTCATGACTGCCACTCGCAAAGCCTACCGAGCCGCCATCCTGCACAGCATCGCCGACCCCGCCGAGGTCGGCCTGCAGGCCTCCCACGAGTATTTCGAAGACGGTCTGCTGGTGATCGACCAGGGCCGTATCAGCGCCGTGGGCCACGCCGCCGACCTGCTGCCGACCCTCGATGCCGACATCGACGTGGTGCACCACCAGGACGCGCTGATCACGCCGGGCTTCATCGACACCCACATCCATTTCCCGCAGACCGGCATGATCGGCTCCTACGGCGAACAGCTGCTGGACTGGCTCAACACCTACACCTTCCCCTGCGAACGGCAATTCGCCGACAAGGCCCATGCCGATGAGGTGGCCAAGCGGTTTCTCGCCGAACTGCTGCGCAACGGCACCACCACCGCCCTGGTGTTCGGCAGTGTGCACCCCGAATCGGTCAATGCGCTGTTCGAGCACGCCGAGCGCCTGGACCTGCGCCTGATCGCCGGCAAGGTGATGATGGACCGCAACGCCCCCGACTACCTCACCGACAGCGCCGAATCCAGCTACACCGACAGCAAGGCGCTGATCCAGCGCTGGCACGGCAAGGGCCGCCTGCACTACGCCGTGACCCCACGTTTCGCCCCCACCAGCACCCCCGAGCAACTGGCCATGGCCGGTCGCTTGCTCAAGGAGCATCCCGGCGTCTATCTGCACACTCACCTGTCGGAGAACCTCAAGGAAATCGAGTGGGTCAAGGCGCTGTTCCCCGAGCGCAGCGGCTACCTGGATGTCTACGATCACTTCGAGCTGCTCGGCGAGCGCTCGGTCTTCGCCCACGGCGTGCACCTGTGCGACGAGGAATGCCAGCGCCTGGCCGACACGGGCTCGGCCGTGGCCTTCTGCCCCACCTCGAACCTGTTCCTGGGCAGCGGCCTGTTCAACCTGCCCCAGGCCGAGCGCTTCAAGGTCAACGTGGGCCTGGGCACGGACGTCGGCGCCGGCACCAGCTTCTCGCTGCTCAACACCCTGAACGAGGCTTACAAAGTGATGCAGTTGCAGGACGTGCGCCTGCACCCGTTCAAGTCGCTGTACCTGGCGACCCTGGGCGGCGCCCGCGCGCTGCGCCTGGACGACCGCATCGGCAGCCTGCGCCCCGGCAACGACGCCGACTTCGTGGTACTCGACTACAAGGCCACGCCGCTGCTGGACTACCGCATCCAGCAGTCGCGCAGCATCGAGGAAACCTTGTTCGTGCTGACCACCCTGGGCGACGACCGCACCGTGCGCGAGACCTTCGCCGCCGGGCGTTCGGTCCATCGGCGCGGATGAAAAAAAACCGCTGCCCAGCCCGGCCAGGGGCTGTGCAGCGGTCCTCGATCAGCGCGGCAGACGATCAGCCTTTGGACTTGTTCAGCAAGTGCGAGAACACCGCGTGCAGATCGTCCGAGGCGCTGTCTTCGTCAAGATTGAGCTTGCTGTCGATGTGATCCATGTGGTGCATCATCAGGCTCACCGCCTGACTGGCATCGCGCGCCTCGATGGCATCGATCAGTTGCATGTGCTCGTCGTAGGAGCAGTGGGAACGGTTGCCGCTTTCATATTGGGCGATGATCAGCGAGGTCTGCGACACCAGGCTGCGCTGGAAGCTGACCAGTGGCGCGTTACCTGCTGCCTCGGCCAGCTTGAGGTGAAACTCGCCGGAGAGGCGGATGCCGGCACCGCGGTCGCCGCGCGAGAAACTGTCGCGCTCCTCGCGCACCATCTGGCGCAGTTCGTTGAGCTGTTCGACGCTGGCGTGCTGAACGGCCAGTTCGGTGATGGCGCGCTCGACCATACGCCGTGAGAAGAACACCTGGCGCGCCTCCTCCACCGTCGGGCTGGCGACCACCGCACCGCGGTTGGGCCGCAGCAGCACCACGCTTTCATGGGCCAGGCGCGACAGCGCGCGGCGGATGATGGTGCGGCTGACGCCGAAGATTTCGCCCAGCGCTTCCTCGCTCAACTTGGTACCCGGCGCCAACCGCTGTTCGAGGATGGCCTCGAAGATGTGCGCATAGACGATGTCGTCCTGGGTGCCGCTGCGACCGGCCTTGGGCGCGCGCGCAGGTTTCTTCAGAGGTTGCAGCTGTTCGTTCATGGGCACTCGAGCACAAGGGGTCGGCCAGTGGAGCCTCGACTGTAATACCTGTCGCAGGGTGGCTGGCAAGTCCTGGGGTGAAAAAAGGGGGTCAAGGTATCGGCGCATTGTACACAGGCTGAGGCGTTTCTGCAGATGCCCAGTGCCCTTATAGCCCGCCGAACGACACCGGTGGGCACGAAAGATAAAACATTATTTGCTTTCTTTGTACACAAAAGCATAATCCACCGAGCAAGTTCCTGACCTTCCAGTCAGGAAAATCTGCCATCTGCCCTACCCTCACGGAGCCGCCCAGCGCATGCGCAGGACCAGGGCTCCAGAACAACAAGAACGACTTGAGGAGTACTCGCTGTGGAAAGCCGCAAATCCGAAGCCCCGTCGCTGGACCTCGCCACCTCGCCCAAACCCGACTGGCTGGAGCGCCTCTTCAAGCTCAAGCACCATGGCACCACGGTCAGGACCGAGCTGATCGCCGGGGTGACCACCTTCATCACCATGGCCTACATCATCTTCGTCAACCCCAACATCATGGCCGACGCCGGCATCGACCACGGCGCCGCCTTCGTCGCCACCTGCATCGCCGCCGCCCTCGGGTGCCTGCTGATGGGCCTGTACGCCAACTGGCCGGTGGGCCTGGCTCCCGGCATGGGCCTGAACGCCTTCTTTACCTACACCGTGGTCGGCACCCTGGGCTACAGCTGGCAGACCGCCCTGGGCGCGGTGTTCGTCTCCGGTGTGCTGTTCATGCTGCTGACCCTGTCGCGGGTGCGCGAATGGCTGCTCAACAGCATTCCCCTGAGCCTGCGCCACGCCATGGGCGCCGGGGTCGGCCTGTTCCTGGGACTGATCGGTCTGAAGACCGCCGGCATCATCGTCGACAGCCCGGCGACCCTGATCAGGCTGGGCTCGCTGCATGAACCCGCGCCCCTGCTGGCGGCACTGTGCTTCCTGCTGATCGCGGTGCTGAGCTACCACCGGGTGTTCGGCGCCATTCTCATCAGCATCATCGCCGTGACCCTGGCCGGCTGGGGCCTGGGCCTGGTGCAGTACGGCGGGGTGTTCTCGCTGCCGCCGAGCCTGGCGCCGACCTGGATGGCCATGGACCTGGTCGGTGTGTTCAACGTCAGCATGATCAGCGTGGTGCTGGCCTTTCTCTTCGTGCACATGTTCGACACCGCCGGCACCCTGATGGGCGTCGCCCAGCGGGCCAACCTGGTGGCCGCCAACGGTCGCATCGAGAACCTGTCGCGGGCGCTCAAGGCCGACAGCGCCTCCAGCGTGTTCGGCGCCGCCGTGGGCGTGCCGCCGGTGACCAGCTACGTGGAAAGCGCCGCCGGCGTGGCGGCGGGTGGGCGCACCGGGCTGACCGCCGTGGTGGTCGGCGTGCTGTTCGTCGCCGCGATGTTCTTCGCCCCGCTGGCAGGCATGATCCCCGCCTACGCCACCTCCGGCGCGCTGATCTACGTGGCGATGCTGATGATGGGTAGCATGGCCCACATCGAATGGGACGAGGCCACCGACAGCATCCCGGCGATCGTCACCGCGATCATGATGCCGCTGACGTTCTCGGTCGCCGACGGTATCGCCCTGGGCTTCATCACCTACGTGGTGCTCAAGGCCGGCACCGGCAAATTCAAGGAGATTTCGGCCAGCCTGTGGGTGCTGTGCCTGATCTTCATCGCCAAATTCGTGTTCCTGTAGGCCTCGGCTGGGCACGGCGCAGGTATTTTTCCGGCGGCCATTGGTCGCCACCCCCCTGGATGGATTAAAGTATGTGCCCCTGCCCGGCACCCCGCCTTCAGCCAAGCGCCCGGCCCATGTCCAGGAACCGTCGCCGATGGAACACCGTGAAGCGCTGATCGCGCTGCGCACCTTTCTCTCCTCCCAGATCCTGGGCCAGGAGAAGCTGGTCGATCGCCTGCTGATCGTACTGCTCGCCGACGGCCACATGCTGGTCGAAGGCGCGCCGGGCCTGGCCAAGACCAAAGCCATCAAGGAACTGGCCGAAGGCATCGAGGCGCAGTTCCACCGTATCCAGTTCACCCCCGACCTGCTGCCGGCCGACATCACCGGCACCGAGATCTATCGTCCGGAAACCGGCAGCTTCGTGTTCCAGCAAGGGCCGATTTTCCACAACCTGGTGCTGGCCGACGAAATCAACCGGGCACCGGCCAAGGTCCAGTCGGCGTTGCTCGAAGCCATGGCCGAGCGCCAGGTCAGCGTTGGCCGCAGCACCTACGAGCTGTCGCCGCTGTTCCTGGTGATGGCCACGCAGAACCCCATCGAGCAGGAAGGCACCTACCCGCTGCCCGAAGCCCAGCTCGACCGCTTCCTCATGCACGTCAAGATCGGCTTCCCGGATGCCGCCGTCGAGCGGCGTATTCTCCAGCAGGCCCGCGGCGAAGCGCTGGGCGGCGAGGTCAAGCCCGAACGCCAGGTGAGCCAGCAGGCGATCTTCGCTGCGCGCCGGGAGATCCTCGGCCTGTACATGGCCGATGCGGTGGAGGAATACCTGGTGCAACTGGTGATGGCCACCCGTACACCCGCCAAGTTCGACGCCGAGCTGGCCGACTGGATCGCCTATGGCGCCAGCCCACGCGGCTCCATCGCCCTGGACCGCTGCGCACGCGCTCATGCCTGGCTGGCCGGACGCGACTTCGTCAGCCCCGAGGACATTCAGGCGGTGCTGTTCGACGTGTTGCGCCACCGCGTCATCCTGTCCTTCGAGGCCGAAGCGGCCGGTGTCGACCAGGACCGCGTGGTGCAGCGCATCCTCGACGTCGTCGCCGTCGCCTGACGCGCATGCCCGCCGCCCACCTGAGCGAACCCGGCATCCGCATCGGCCTGGCCGAGCTGATCGACATGCGCCACCGCGTGCGCGAAATCCAGCTGTTTTCCCGACCCGGCCAGCGCAGCCCGCTGGTGGGCCTGCACCACTCCAAGCTGCGCGGACGCGGCGTGGATTTCGACCAGGTTCGCGTCTACCAGGCCGGCGACGATGTGCGCAACATCGACTGGCGCGTCACCGCCCGCACCCAGGAGCCGCACACCAAGCTGTTCCATGAAGAGCGCGAGCGGCCGATCTTCATCCTGGTCGAGCAAAGCCAGCGCCTGTTCTTCGGCTCGGGCCTGATGTTCAAGTCGGTGCTCGCCGCCCAGGCGGCCGCGCTCTTCGGCTGGGCCGCCCTGGGCCACAACGACCGCATCGGCGGCCTGGTGTTCGGCGACCACGAGCACCACGAGATCAAGCCGCGACGCAGCAAACAGAGCCTGTTGCAGTTGCTCAATCGCCTGGCGCGCATCAACCAGGCGCTGCACACCGAAGCCGTGTCGCAAGCGGACAGCCTGGGCCTGGCCTTGCGCCGTGCGCGCGAAGTGCTACGCCCGGGCAGCCTGGCCATCGTCATCTGCGACGAACGCGCGCTCACTCCGGCGGTGGAACAGCACCTGGCGATGCTCTCGCGCCATTGCGACCTGCTGCTGCTGCCGATCAGCGACCCGCTCGACCATGCCCTGCCCGCCGCCGGCCTGCTGCGCTTCGCCCAGCGCGGCGCGCAACTGGAACTCGATACCCTGGACGCCAACCTGCGCCTGCTCTACCGCCAGCAGGCCGAAGCGCGCATCGAGCGCTGGGAGTTGCTGGCGCAGAAACTGCGCGTGGTGCTGATTCCGCTGAGCACCCAGAGCGAAATGATCGAGCAGTTGCGCGAGTCCCTCAACCAGCGCCCTGGAAGCAGCCAATGAACCCGCTGGATCAGTTGCAACCGCTGATCGCGCCAGCGCCGATCGGAGTCTGGCCGCCGGCGCCGGGCTGGTGGCTGTTGCTGGCCGTGCTGCCGCTGTTGGGCTGGGGCCTGTGGCGCCTGCTGCGCTGGCGCCCGGTTCCGCGCAAGGTGGTGCGCGCCGAGCAGCCGCTGGATCCGGTGCGGGTCGAGGCGCTGGCCGAACTGGCCCGCCTGCCGCGCCCCTACGACGGTGCGCCGGCCGGCGCCTGGCTGCAGCAGATCAACGCCCTGCTCAAGCGCCTGTGCCGCAACCACTATCCCGGTGCCCACAGCCATACCCTCAACGGCCGCCAATGGCTGGCCTTTCTCGACAACCGCTGCCCGGCCGCCGGCTTGACGCGCTGGATGGTACTGGTCGAAGGCGCCTACAAGCCCGAGTGCAAGCTCGACGACAAGGCCATCGCCGGGCTTGCCCAGGCGGTCGAGACCTGGATTCGCAAACATGTTTGACCTGGCCTGGCCGTGGATCTTCGCGCTGCTGCCGCTGCCCTGGCTGATGCGCCTGCTGCTGCCCGCCGCCGACAGCGGCGAGCCGGTGCTCAAGGTGGGTTTTCTCGACGAACTGGAAAGCCTGGCCGGGCGCCGCGCGCGCCTGAACCTGCCGACCTGGCGCCAGCAGGCGCCGTTCCTGGTGATCTGGCTGCTGTTGCTGCTGGCCGCCGCGCGCCCGCAATGGCTGGGCGAACCCGTGCCGATCGCCGCCAGCGGCCGCGACCTGCTGGTCGCAGTGGACGTATCGGGCTCGATGGATTTCCCCGACATGCACTGGAAAGGCGACGACATCAGTCGCCTGGACCTGGTCAAGGCACTGCTTGGCGACTTTCTCCAGGACCGCGAAGGCGACCGGGTCGGCCTGATCCTGTTCGGCAGCCAAGCCTACCTGCAAGCGCCGCTGACCTTCGACCGGCGCACCGTGCGCACCTTCCTCGACGAAGCGCAGATCGGCATCGCCGGCAAGAACACCGCCATCGGCGACGCCATCGGCCTGGCAGTCAAGCGCCTGCGCCAGCGACCGGCACAGAGCCGGGTGCTGGTGCTGGTCACCGATGGCGCCAACAACGGCGGGCAGATCCACCCGTTGACCGCCGCGCGCCTGGCCGCTCAGGAAGGCGTGCGCATCTATGCCATCGGCATCGGCGCCGACCCCGACGCCAACGGCACACCGGGCCTGCTCGGCCTGAATCCAAGCCTGGACCTGGACGAAGCCTCGCTCAAGGAAATCGCCAGCCTGACCCAGGGCGCCTACTTCCGCGCCCACGACGGTGCCGAACTGGACGCCATCGGTGATACCCTCGACCGCCTCGAACCGGTGGCCCAGCAACCCACTCAGGCGCGCACCGCCCATGAGCTCTATGCCTGGCCACTGGCCCTGGCGCTGCTGCTCAGCGTGCTGCTGGTGGTCGCCGTGCAGTGGCCCGACCACCTTCTGCAGCGCCTGCTGCGTCGACCGCGTTTCCTGCAGCCCCATCCGCAATGGCGTCAGCGCCTCGAACGCCTGCGCCTGAGGAGGCGGCGATGATCGAACTCTGGCCACACTGGCTACGCCCGCTCTGGCTGCTGAGCGTGCCCGTGCTCGCCTGGCTGTTGTTCAAGCTCTGGCATCGGCGTCAGCGCGCCGGACGCTGGCAGATGATCCTGCCGCCGCAGTTCCACGCCGTGCTGCTCGGTGGCGGCAGCGGCAGCCGCAGCAAACTGCCCTGGATCGCCCTGGGCCTGGCCTGGCTGCTGCTGGTACTGGCCTTGCTCGGACCGAGCTGGCAACGCCTGGAAGAAACCCGTCAGCGCCCCGCCGATCCGCTGGTGATCCTGCTCGAACTCACCCCGCAGATGCTCGCCGAGGACGTCCAGCCCAACCGCCTGGAGCAAGCTCGACGCAAGATCCTCGACCTGCTCGAACACCGCCGCGACAGCCAGACCGCGCTGATCGTCTACGCCGGCAGCGCACACACGCTGGTACCGCTGTCCGACGATCTGGGCACCACCCGCAACCTGCTCGAAGCGGTCGATCCGGCGATCATGCCGCAGCCGGGCCAGCGCGCCGACCTGGCGCTGCACAAGGGTCTGGCGCTGCTGGCCCAGAGCGGCCTGGGCGAAGGCCGGGTGCTGCTGATCGGGTCCTCGCTCAGTGCCCAGGAGCGCCAGGGCATCAGTCAGGCCCTCGGCCGTCAAGGGCCTTCGCTGCTGATGCTCGGCGTCGGCACCGCCGAAGGCGCCCCTGTGCGCCAAGCCAACGGCGAGTACCTCAAGGACGCCCAGGGCGGCATTCTCGTGCCGCACCTGGACAGCCCCGAGCTCAAGCGCTTCGTCACCGGCAGCGGCGGTCGCTACCGCCACGCCCGCGTCGACGACCTGGACTTGCGCGGCCTGGGCCTGTTCGACAATCCGCGCGCCCTGCGCGACGACGGCCAGACCCTGCACCTGGACAGCTGGGCCGACCAGGGTTACTGGCTACTGCTGCCGCTGCTGCTGCTGGCCGCCTGCGCCGGGCGGCGCGGCTGGCTGTTCTGCCTGCCGCTGTTGCTGGCCCTGCCCCAGCCCAGCCAAGCCTTCGAGTTCCAGGACCTGTGGCGACGCCCCGATCAACAGGGCCAGCACCTGCTGCAACGCCACCGCCCCGCCGAAGCCGCCGAACGCTTCGAGGATCCGCAGTGGCGTGGCATGGCGCTGTACCAGGCCGGTGACTACAGCGGCGCGGCCCAGGCCTTCGCCCAGAGCAACAGCGCGGCCGCCCACTACAACCGCGGCAACGCGCTGGCCCAGGCCGGCGAGCTGGAGGCCGCGCTCGACGCCTACGAGCAGGCCCTGGAACGTCAACCCGACCTGCAACCGGCGCTGGACAACCAGGCGCTGGTCGAGCAACTGTTGCAGCAACGCCAGGGCAAGGCCGAGGCGCAAAGCGACAGCGACCAGGCCGAGCAGAGCCCGAGTCGCGACACCGACGGCAACAGCAGTTCGCCCAACAGCAGCGCCCAAGGCACGCCCGGCAACGACGAGCAGAGCCCGGCCCAGGACAGCCGCGACGCCCGCAATGCCCCCAACAACGACAATGCGACCGGCTCCAGCAGCCCCGGCGACGATGACGACAGCGTCACCCAACCGCCGCAACGACCGGCCGCCACCAGCCTGGACGCCGAACAGCGCCAGGCCCTGGAACAGTGGTTGCGGGAAATCCCCGACAACCCGGCGCAGTTGCTGCGGCGCAAGTTCTGGTACGAACAGCAATTGCATCAGGAACCCAAACGATGAGTCGCCTCGGCGTCTTTGTACTCGGCCTGCTCTGGCTCACCCTCACCCAGGCCCAACCCGCGCTGCAGGCCAGCGTCGACCGTACCCGCGTGGAGGCTGGCGAAACCCTGGAACTGACCCTGGAAAGCCAGGACGTCACCCAGTTCGGCAAACCCGACCTGCGCGCCCTGGAGGGCGATTTCGAGGTGCGCGGCACCCGCCAGCTCAACAGCCTGCGCACCCTGGATGGCGAAACCCGGGCCAGCACCCGCTGGATCGTCACCCTGCTGCCCAAGCGCAGCGGCAGTTTGCAGATCCCGGCGCTGCAACTGGGACAGTCCCGCAGCGAGCCGATCGAGTTGCACGTGGTGCAAGCCGATCCCAACCGCCCGGACAGCGCCTCGCAGGTGTTCATCGAGACCAGCCTGGACAGCCCCGAGGTCTACGTTCAGGCCCAGGCCGTGCTGACCGTGCGCATCTATCACTCGGTATCGCTGTACGACGATAGCAGCCTCAGCCCGTTGCGCCTGGACGAGGTCAAGGTCGAGCCACTGGGCGAGTCGCGCACCTACGAGAAGGACATCAACGGCGTGCGCCACGGCGTGATCGAAACCCGCTATGCCCTCTACCCGCAGCGCAGCGGCCCACTGCAACTGCCGCCGCTGACCTTCACCGCCACGGCGGCCGACAGCGGCCAGCAGCCCGGCAACGGCGGGCGCCAAGTGCAAGTCAGCTCGCTGCCGCTGAGCCTGCAGGTCAAACCGATCCCCGCCGCTTGGCCCGCCGGGCTGACCTGGCTCCCGGCGCGTAGCCTGACCCTGGAAGAGCGCTGGAACCCCGACCCCAGCCAACAACCCACACAGATCGGTGACTCCTTGACCCGCAGCATCACCCTGCGTGCGGAGGGCCTGTCCAGCACCCAGTTGCCGCCGCTGCCGGCGACCGAAGCACCCGGCCTGCGCCGCTACCCCGACCAGCCCTTGCTGCGCAACGAGATCAACGAACGCGGCATGACCGCCAACCGCGAAGAGCGCGAAGCCCTGGTCCCCACCCGCAGCGGCCACCTGCAGTTGCCGGCGCTGGAAGTCACCTGGTGGAACACCCTGGAGGACCATCTGGAACACAGCAGCCTGCCGGCCCGTGGTCTGCAGATCGACGACAACCCGGCCCTGAACACCGACACGCCTGCCGCCGACGGCGCAGGCGGTAGCAGCCTGCTGTGGCCCTGGCAACTGGCGACGCTGATCCTGGCGCTGACCACGCTGCTGGGCTTCGGCCTGTGGTGGCGCGCCCGCTCGCAACCGGCAGTGCTGCGCACGGCGCAGAGTGGCCCGAGCCCACGCACGTTGCTCGACGATCTCAAGCGCGCCTGCCAGGCCAACGATCCGCATGCCACCCGCCAGGCGCTCGATGCCTGGGCCCGTCAGCAGCCCGAGACGCTGGCCGAAATGGCCGCGCGCTTCGTACCGTTGTCCGATGCGCTGGATGGACTCAATGGGGCGCTGTACAGCGAGAGCGGCCAGAACTGGCATGGCGACGAATTGTGGCGCGCAATCGGCAGCATCCCGCCTGCCCAGCCTGCCGTCGCGCCCGGTGGCGACAGCGGCAACCTGCCGCCGCTGTACCCGAAATAAGGACCGCATCGCCCCCGCGGTCCTGAGCATCGGCAGAACCGGTCGCGGACGAGTTGAGTTACCATGGCGACCCTCCCGAGCGCCCCTTCAAGCGCGACCCGCGTTCGCTCGACTCGACATCAACAGGTCCCCCATGCGTCTGTTTCACACCTCCGACTGGCACCTGGGCCAGAGTCTCCACGGCCAGGAACGCGACTTCGAACACGCCTGCTTCCTCGACTGGTTGCTGGGCCAGTTGCGCCTGCGCCAGCCCGACGCGCTGCTGATCGCCGGCGATATCTTCGACACCGTCAACCCGCCGGTCAAAGCCCAGGAACGCCTTTACGACTTCATCGTCCAGGCCCACGAGCAGCAGCCGAAGCTGGACATCGTGATGATCGCCGGCAACCACGATTCCGGCTCGCGCATCGAGCTGCCTGCACCGCTGATGCGGCGCCTGCGCACCCATGCCCTGGGCCGCGTGCACTGGATGGACGACGGCCAGCTCGACGCCGAGCGCCTGTTGATTCCGCTGACCAACGCCCGCGGCAAGGTCTGCGCCTGGTGCCTGGCCCTGCCCTTCCTGCGTCCAGCCGAAGTCACTGGCCCGCAACTGGGCGACGACTACCTGCAAGGCATTCATCAGGTGCACCAGCAACTGATCGGCGCTGCGCTGGGCAAACGCCGCAAGGACCAGGCGCTGGTCGCCATCAGCCATGCGCACATGGCCGGCGGCTCGATCAGCGAAGACTCCGAACGCAGCCTGATCATCGGCAACGCCGAAGCGCTGCCGGCGCGGCTGTTCGACCCGGCCATCGCCTATGTCGCCCTGGGCCACCTGCACAAGCCGCAGAAGGTCAACCGCGAGCAACGCATCCGCTACAGCGGCGCGCCTATTCCGTTGTCGTTCGCCGAGATCAACTACCCGCACCAGGTGCTGGAGATCGAGCTGGACGGCGCCGCGCTGGTGAGCGTCGAGCCGCGCCTGGTGCCGCGCGCCGTGGCCTTGCAGCGCATGGGGCCGGCGCCGTTGAGCGAGCTGCTCGAGCAACTGGCTAAATTGCCGGTGATCGATCTGCTGGACGATCCCAACCGTCAGCCCTGGCTGGAAGTGCGCGTGCGCCTGGACGAGCCTCAGCCGGACCTGCGCCAGCGCATCGAGGCCGCTCTGCACGGCAAGGCTGTGCGCCTGGTGCGTATCAGCGCCGAATACGCCGGGCGTGACGCCCATGACGACGACGGCCAGGCGTTCGTCGAACTGTCGCAGCTCACGCCGCAGGATCTGTTCGGCCGCGCCTGGGAGCAGGCCTACGGCAGCCCCGTCGACGAGCAGACCCTGAATGACTTCGCCCTGCTGCTGCAGGACGTGCAACTGGAGGCGTCGCAGCCATGAAGATCCTGGCCATCCGCCTGAAGAACCTGGCCTCCCTGGCCGGCCCCGTGGACATCGACTTCACCGCCGAGCCCCTGGCCAGCGCTGGCCTGTTCGCCATCACCGGGCCGACCGGCGCCGGCAAGAGCACCTTGCTCGATGCCCTGTGCCTGGCGCTGTTCGGCACGGTGCCGCGGCTCGAACCGATCGGTCGCGAAGCCAAGGTGCCCGACGCCGACGGGGAGATTCCCACGTCCGACCCGCGCAACCTGCTGCGGCGTGGCACCGGCAGCGGCTTTGCCGAGGTCGATTTCGTCGGCATCGACGGCCAGCGCTATCGCGCCCGCTGGGAGGCCAACCGCGCCCGCGACAAGGCCACCGGCAAACTGCAGCAGAGCCGCCAGAGCCTCTATGACCTGGACGGCGAGCAACTGCTGGCCAGCGGCAAGCAGGAATACAAGTCGCTGGTCGAGGCGCGCCTGGGGCTGAACTTCGAACAGTTCACCCGCGCGGTGATGCTGGCCCAGAGCGAATTCGGCGCCTTCCTCAAGGCCGACGACCGTGAGCGCAGCGAGCTGCTGGAGAAACTCACCAACACGGCGATCTACACCCGCCTCGGCCAGCGCGCCTTCAGCCGCACCCGCGAAGCGGCCGACGCACTCAAGACCCTGGAAGAGCAGGCCAGCCATCTGCTACCGCTGGCGGCTGACGCACGCGCCGAGCTGGATCGACAACTCGAACAGGCTTTGCTGCAGTTCAAGGCTGAGCAAGCCAACGAACGGCAGTTGGAGCAACAATGCGCCTGGCTGGCCGAGCAGCAGCGCTTACAGGCACAACGCCAGGAAGTGGTCGAAGCACTCCAGGCCGCCGAGCAGGCCAGCGAGCAGTTGGGCGAACAGCGTCTGGACCTGCAGCGCCTGGAACGTCTGGCGCCGCAGCGTCATCAGTTCCAGCGTCAGCACGCCCTGGGCGCCCAGCTCGCGCCGCTGGCGGCCGAGATGGCCGAGCAGACGCGTCAGCAGGCCGACCTGCACGCCCGCCTCCGCGAGCAGGAGCAGGCTCAGCTCGCGGCGCGCGAAGCCCTCGCGCAACAGCAAGCGCAGCAGGCTGAACAGGCCCCGCGCCTGCGTCAGGCGTTCGCCGCCCAGCACGAACTGGCGCGCCTGGACCAGGACCTGGAGAAGCAGCAGTCGCTCTGCCAGGACGCCGAACAGCGTCTGGTCGAGGGCCAGCAACACCTTGAGCAGGTGCAAGAACACCAGCAGCGCAGCCTGGCGCAGTTGGCGCTGATCGACACCACTCTGGCCGAGAGCCAGCATTTGTCCGGGCTGGCCGACGCCTGGCAGGCGTACCTGCCGCAAGTGCGTCAGGTGGTGCAGATCGGCGCCCGCCTGGCCCAGGGCCGCGAAGAGTTGCCCGGTCTTCAGGCCCAGGCCAGCCAGGCCACTGCGCAGGTACAGAGCCAGCGCGACAGCCTCGAACTGCTGTTCCGCGAAGCCAAGGCCGAGCCCGAGGCACTGGCCGAGCAGATCGATCTGCTCGGCGGCATGCTTCAGGACAATCGCAAACAGCAGCGTGCCGTGGAGGAACTGTCGCGCCTGCACGGCCGCGAGCGCGAGTTGAGCCAGCAACGCGATGGGCTGCGCGAACGCCAGCAGCAGGCCATGCAGCAGCGCCAGCAGTTGATCGCCCAGGGCACCGCCGCCAAAGCCGAACTGGACGCCGCCGAGCAGGCCTTGGCGCTGACCCGGCAATTGCTGGAGCGCCAGCGTCAGGCGCGCCACAGCAGTGTCGAAGCGCTGCGCAGTCAGTTGCGCGAGGGCCAAGCCTGTCCGGTCTGCGGCAGCGCCGAACATCCGTTTCACCAGCCCGAGGCGCTGTTGCAGAGCCTTGGACAGCACGACCAGGTCGAAGAAGAAGCGGCGCAGCAACAGGTCGCGACGCTCACCCAGCAACTGGTGGAGTTGCGCACCCAGCTCGGCGTGGTCAACGCCCAGCTCAAGGACCTCCAGCAGCAACACCTGCACCTGGACGACCAGTTGCAACCGCTGGCGGCCCAGTTGCAGGCCCACAGCCTTTGGCCAGCGCTGGCGCCCCAGGACGACCCGGCCCGCAGCGCCTGGCTCGACAGCCAATTGCGCCGGCTGGAGACGGAAATCGGCCGGGACGAGCAGCGCCAGAGCGCCCTGCTCACGCTGCACAAAGACGCCGCGCGCCTGACCCAGCTGATGCAGGCGGCGCAACAGGCCCAGCAGCAAGCCCAGCGCCATCTGGAGCAGCAGCACCAGGCCCTGGATAACGACGAGCAACAACTGCGGCAAGGCCTGACGGACTTGGCCAGCGTGCTGCCCGAAGACGTGCTCAAAGCCCTCAGCGATGACCCCACCCACGCCTTCGTCGCGCTCGACCAGCAGATCAGCCTGCGCCTGCAACAGCAGACCCAGCGCCAGGAAGAACAACAGGAGCAGCAGGCCCGCCAGACGCAACTGGACAAGTTGCACGATCACCACCAAACCCAGGCCCAGGCGCTGGAACAGTTGCAGCAGCAACGCGCAGCGCTCGATGCCCAGCGTCAGCAGGCGCACGCCGAGCTGTCCGAACTGCTTGGCGAGCAGCCCAGCGCCGAAGCCTGGCAGCAGCATGGCGACACGCAGCTCGAACAGGCCCGGGCACTCGACAGCGAGACGGCGCAGCAGCTTCAGGCGCTGCGTACCCAGGACGTACAACTGGCCGGCGAACTCAAGGCCAACACCGCCCGTCAGCAGGCGCTGGAGCAGGAACGGCACGCCTTGGACAGCCAGATCGCCGACTGGCGCGCCGAGCATCCGCAACTCGACGACGCTGGGTTGCAACGCTTGTTGGCCATCGACGACGCCGAGGTCAGCGCGCTGCGTCAGCGCCTGCAGCAGGCCGACAAAGCGGTCGAACAGGCCCGGGTACTGTTGCAGGAGCGCGAACAGCGCCTGCAACAGCACAACGCCGCGGGTGCGGTCCAGGCGTCGATCGAAGACCTGCAACAACGCCTGGTCGCGCTGCGTGAACACCTCAACGCCCAGGAACAGCAGTGCGCCGAACTGCGCGCCCGTCAGGCCGACGACCAACGCCGCCAGCAGGCGCATCAGGCCTTGGCCGACGCCATCGAGCAGGCCCGCCACGAATGGCAACGCTGGGCGCGCCTGAACGCACTGATCGGCTCGGCCTCCGGCGATGTGTTCCGCAAGATCGCCCAGGGCTACAACCTCGACCTGCTGCTGCACCACGCCAACCAGCAGTTGCGCCAACTGGCCCGGCGCTACCGCCTCAAGCGCGGTGGCAGCGCCCTCGGCCTGTTGGTGCTGGACACGGAAATGGGCGACGAACTGCGCTCGGTGCATTCGCTGTCCGGCGGCGAGACCTTCCTGGTGTCGCTGGCCCTGGCCCTGGGCCTGGCGTCCATGGCCTCGAGCACCCTGCGCATCGAGTCGCTGTTCATCGACGAAGGCTTCGGCAGCCTCGACCCGGAATCGCTGCAATTGGCCATGGACGCGCTGGACGGCTTGCAGGCCCAGGGCCGCAAGGTCGCGGTGATCTCCCACGTGCAGGAGATGCACGAGCGGATCCCCGTGCAGATCCAGGTGCGCCGCCAAGGCAACGGCTTGAGCGATGTCGAGGTCTGCGGGTGATCCTCTACTCGTTCCGGCGCTGCCCTTGGGCCATGCGGGCGCGCCTGGCGCTGCGCTATGCCGGCTGCGACGTGGAGATCCGCGAAGTGTCGCTCAAGCACAAGCCCGCCGAACTGCTGGCCTTGTCGCCCAAGGGCACGGTGCCGGTGCTCGATACCGGCACCGGGGTGCTGGAGGAAAGCCTGGACATCATGCGCTGGGCTCTGGACCGGCATGACCCGCAAGACTGGCGCTTGCTCGACGACCCGCCCGCCGCAGCCCGCGCCGAGGTGCTCATTGCCCGCAACGACACGGACTTCAAGGCCCAGGTGAACCGCTACAAGTACGCCGAACGTTACCCCGAGCATTCGCGCGAACACTACCGTCGGCAAGCTGAAACCTGGCTGGCCGAACTGGAAGGGTTGCTGGCGCAGCGGCCCTTCCTGCTGGCCGATCATCCAAGCCTGGCCGACGCCGCGTTGATGCCCTTGCTGCGCCAGTTCGCCGGGGTCGAACCGCAATGGTTCGCCGAGGCCGCTTATCCGCGCCTGCGCCGATGGTTACAAGGATGGCTGGCGTCGGAGCTGTTCACGGCGATCATGGCCAAGCAGCCCTGAGCGCCAATCACTCGAACAGCTTCAGGTCCGAGGGCGCTTCCTGAGCCAGGGTCTGCACCGTGTCGCCGAGCCTGCCGCTGCGCGGGTCTCGGTGCATCACCACGATCTGGTTGCTCTTCTGGTTGGCCACCAGCAGGAACTTGCCACTGGGGTCCAAGGCGAATTCCCGGGGATGATCGCCTTCCACCGAGCGACGCTGCACCAGGGTCAGGTGGCCATCCTCGGGATCGACGGCATAGACCACGATCTGGTTGGCGGTGCCACGGTTGCTGACGTAGAGAAACCGCCCATCGTCCGACAGGTGCAGCCCTGCAGCGGCCTTCGCCGCCGGGTCGGCGCTGTCGGTGAGGGGCAGGCGCTGGCGTTCGATCAACTCGACCTGACGGACATCGAACATCACCACTTCGGCGCTCATTTCCAGGGTGAGGTAGGCATGCCGGCCTTTGGCATCGAACAGCAGGTGACGCGGCCCGCTGCCCGGCGGCAGCGTGACCGATGCCGGAGTGGCCGGGGTCAATGGCTGATCGCTGCTGGCGCCGTCGTAGCGATAGATGAACACCTTGTCGGCGCCCAGGTCACTGGCATACAGGTGGCTGCCATCGGGCGAACGCACCACCGAATGCACATGGCCACCGCGCTGGCGCTCGGCATTGACCTGGCTCGGCGCATGCCGCAATTGCTGTTGCACCTTGCCCAGTTTGCCGTCGCGGTCCACCGCAATCACCACCAGGCTGCCACCGGGGTCGGGGGCCACGGCGTAGTTGGCCACGAACAGGTAGCGTTCATCCTGGCTCAGGCTGGCGTGGGTCGGCTCATCGCCGTGGCTGGGCACCTGTCCGAGCGGTTCGAGCTCGCCGTCGCTGCCCACCGCATAGCTGCTGACATGACCTGCACGCGTCTCGTTGACGGTGAACAGCTGCTTGTGGTCTTCGGACAGCACCAGCCAGGACGGGCTGTCGGCCTCGATCACTTGCAGCGGCTGCTGTTCGATGCGCCCGGTGTCGGTGTCGAAGGCATAGCGATACAGGCCCTTGCTGGCGCCGTCGGTGTAGCTGCCCACCAGCAACGTGGCAGCCTGCGCGTTGACGCCCAGACCCATGAGACTAACGATCAGCAGGCGCTTCCAGTTCCGGTTCATCTTCGTCCTCATCGGGGGCGCGAAAGGCACTCATCAACACCAGGCGGTGTTCAGCTTCGGCATCGGCCAGCAACCAATCGTTCCCCTCGGCGCGGGCGGCGGCGACCTGCTCGGCACTGAAAGTCCAGCGGCGCAGTTGGCGACCGTCCATGCACTCGGCCACCAGGCCGGTGTCGTCGCAGGTGAAGTCAAAGGCATGCAAGCCGTCGATCAGCAGCATGTCGCAGGATTCGAGGGCGGTAGCGAGAGCGGGCATGGGAAACACCTAGGGCGAAAAAAGGCGGCCAGTATATCGCCCCGGCCGCCTGCCCGCCCCTGGCTCAGTGGGCGAAGATCGAGCCGCCCGGCTTGCCCGCCATCTTCTGCGGCTTGATCAGGAAACGCGCCAGTGCCGGCAGCAGCCACAGCGCCCCGAACATGTTCCACAGCAGCATGAAGGTGAGCATCAGGCCCATGTCGGCCTGGAACTTGATCGCCGAGAAGATCCAGGTGCACACGCCGATGGCCAGGCACAGACCGGTGAACAGCACGGCCTTGCCGGTGGAGCGCAGGGTTTCGTAGTAGGCCTCCTGCAACGGCAACCCCGCGCGCAGGAAGCTTTCCAGGCGGCTGTAGATGTAGATGCCGTAGTCCACCCCGATGCCCACGCCCAAGGCCACCACCGGCAGCGTCGCCACTTTCACGCCGATGCCCATGAAGGCCATCAGGGCGTTGCCCAGCACCGAGGTCAGCACCAGCGGCAGGACGATGCACAGGGTCGCGGCGAAGGAGCGGAAGGTGATCAGGCACATCACCGCCACACACAGGTACACCAGGATCAGGATGGTCAGCTCGGCCGACTTGATCACCTCGTTGGTGGCCGCCTCGATGCCGGCGTTGCCGGCCGCGAGCAGGAACTGCAAGCCGTCACGATCATGCGCCTCGGCAAAGGCCTTGGCGGCGGCGGTGACCCGTTCGAGGGTCTCGGCCTTGTGGTCGTTGAGGAACACCAGCACCGGGGCCAGCGAGCAGTTGGCGTTGTACAGCCCGTCGGCACGGGCGATGGAGTTGTTGAGGATGTCCGGGTTGCGCGACAGCGTCTCCCACTTCAGGCTGCCTTCGTTCATGCCCTTGATCACCTGCTTGGACACGGTCACCAGGGAGATGGTCGACTGCACGCCGGGCGTGTTGTCCATCGTCCACATCAACTCGTCGATGGGCGCCATCGTGTCGTGCACCGAACAGCGCTCGGCGGCGGTCTTGACCATGATCACCAGCACATCGGAACTGGTGGAGTAGTTGCCGATCATGAAGCGGTTGTCCAGGTTGTAGCGTGAGTCGGGACGCAACTCCGGCGCGCCCTGGTCGAGGTCGCCGATCTTCAGGTTCTGGCTGTACCAGAGACCACCCGCGAAGGACAACAGCGCCAACCCGATGGACACTGGCGCCACCTTGGGGCTGGCGAAGTTCGACAGCAGGCGCCAGAACGGGTGCTCGCAGACCGCATCCTGCTTGCTGCGGGCGATGGCCTTCTGGCTGATACCGACGTAGCTGATGGCCACCGGCAGCAGGATCAGGTTGGTGAAGACGATCACCGCCACGCCGATCGAGGCGCCAATGGCCAATTCGCGGATCACGCCGATGTCGATGATCAGCAGGGTGATGAAGCCCACGGCGTCGGCGAGGATGGCGATCATCCCCGGCAGGAACAGTTGGCGGAAGGTGCGTCGGGCGGCGGTCAGGGCGTTATCGGCGTCGCTGGACTGCAGGGCGATGCCATTGATCTTCTGCACCCCGTGGGAAATGCCGATGGCGAAGATCAGGAATGGCACCAGCATCGAATACGGATCCAGGCCGAAGCCTACCGCATGCATCAGCCCCAGTTGCCAGACCACCGCCACCAAGGTGGTGATGAGCACGGCGATGGTGCTGCGGATGCACCAGGTAAACCAGTACAGCAGTGCCCAGGTGATCAGCAAGGCGATGCCGAAGAACATCGCCACCATCACCAGGCCGTCGATCAGATCGCCGACCTTCTTGGCGAAGCCGACGATATGGATCTTCACGTTGGGGTTCTGTGCCTGGAACTTGTCGCGGATCTTCTCTTCCAGTTGATGCGAGAACTTCTGGTAGTCCAGCCGGGTGAGCGTGCCGGGGTCCTGCGGGTCGGGGAAAGTCTCCAGCAGCGGGATGTCGATGATGCTCGACTTGAAATTGTTGGCCACCAACCGGCCGACCTGCCCGGACTTGAGCACGTTGTCGCGCAGGGTGTCGAGGCTGTCCGGCGAGCCATCGTAGGTGTTGGGGATCACCTCTCCGCCAGAGAAGCCTTCCTCGGTCACTTCGCTCCAGCGCACGCTGGGGCTCCACAGCGACTTGAGCCCGGCGCGGTCAACGCCAGGCAGGTAGAACACCTCGTCGTTGATCTGACGCAGGGTCTCCATGTAGTCCTTGTCGAAGATGTCACCGTTGACGGCCTCCACCGAGATGCGCACGGTGTTGCCGAGATTGGCCAGGTCGTCGCGGTGCTCCAGCATCTGTTCGATGAAGGGGTGCTGCAGCGGAATCATCTTCTCGAAGCTGGTGGACGGGCGGATCTGCGTGGCCTGCCAGAACAGGAACATGCTGACCACCACGCACAATGCGATGACCACCGGACGATTGTTGAAGATCAGCCGCTCGAGCAGGGTGGCCTTGTCGTTATGGTGCATGTCGAGCTTCTCCGGACGGTTCATGGCTGCACCTCATCGGCACCTTCGGCACTGGCCAGATGTACCCCGCCCTGCCCCACCAGCAGCAGGCGGTCGTTGCTCAGGCCACTGACACCGGCCAGGGCCAGACGGTCGGCGCGGTTGTAGAGGCTGAAGGTCTGGCCGTCGTCGCGGCTGCGCAAGACGCTGCCGCCGTTGCCCACCACCACCAGGCTGCCGTCGCCCAGCAACGTGGCGTTGGCCAGGCCGAATTCCAGCGGCCCGCGTGGGGTCTGCACGTCGATGGCGTGCCAACTGTCGCCGAAGTCGGTGGAGCGCAGCAGGTTGCCCCGCAGCCCGAAGGCCAGCAGGGTACGCGGCTGGGCGGTGCCGATCACACCGAACAGCGAACCTTCATAGGGGCTTTGCACCGGCGTCCAGGTCAGGCCGTCGTCACTTGAGCGGAACATGCTGCCTTGCTCGCCGACGATGAACAGGCCAGCGTCCTTGACCTGGGTGATGGCATTGAGGTGCATCTGCTCGGGGTTGTCCAAGCGCTCGCCCACATCCTGCCAGTGCTGGCCACCGTCGGTGGTTTCCAGCAGCGCACCGTAGGCGCCGACGGCGAAGCCATGCAGGGCGTCGATGAAACGCACATCCAGCAGCGGCGCTTCGCGGGCGAGGTCCTCGAACTGCTTGTTCCAGGTCGCGCCGCCATCGGTGGTGGCAAGGATCTGCGCATCATGCCCCACCGCCCAGCCGCGCTTGTCATCGAGGAAGAACACGGCGGTGAGCAGTTGCCGGGTGGGCACCCGGGCCTGGCTCCAGGTCTTGCCCTGGTCATCGGAAAACAGGATATGACCGCGATCGCCAACCACCACCAGACGCGGCCCGGCATGGGCAGCGTCGATCAGCAGACTGCGGCTGGCCTTGGCCGACTCCACCGAGTATTCGGTGGCGGCGGCCGCCTGCGCGGTGTCTGTCCATGTGCCCAGCGCCACTAGTGCGCTGGCCGTCAACGCCAAGGCTGCGCGCCTGACATCCACCCTCAGCCATTCCCTCATCACCGCCCCCTGTTGTGTTCTTGTAGTGGGTCAATGCCTTGCAGGTCCTGCGAAAACCCTTGATCCAGAGCCCTGCGATAGCGTGGGGCGATCCTATCGGGGAACTTCGCGCGGACACAACGGGCGGGACGTTATGTTTTGTTATGCCCGCAACGTGGCACCTAGACGCGACAAGGCCGCCTCCCAATGGTTGCGGAGACGGCCTTGTCGTCACGCATCAGGCCAGGCTCTTGCTCACCACCTCATACACATCGCTGGACAGCTCACCGGAAGCGAGAATCCGCTCCAGCTCGCCCTTCATCAGCGCCTGACGCGCGGCATCGTACTTGCGCCAGCGGGTCAGCGGCGAGAGTTGACGCGAGGCGATCTGCGGGTTGAGGGCGTTGAGCTCGATCACCAGGTCCGCCAGGAAGCGGTAGCCCGAACCGTCGGCGGCGTGGAAGTTGACCAGGTTCTGCCCGGCGAAGGCGCCGACCACTGCACGCACCTTGTTCGGGTTCTTCATGGTGAAGGCTGGGTGCTGCATCAACGCCTTGACCCGCGCCAACGCGCCCGGAAGGCTGCTTGCCGCCTGCACGCTGAACCACTGGTCCATGACCAGCGGGTTGTCCTTGAAGTGCTCGGCGAAGGCCTCCAGCGCCTTGGCGCGCTCGGCTTCGAACGGCGAGTTGACCAGTACCGCCAGGGCGGTCAGGCGTTCGGTCATGTTGTCGGCGTGCTCGAACTGCTCGAGGGTCGCTTCCAGCACCTGCGCCTTGCCAGTGAGCATCAGGTACGACAGCGCGATGTTCTGCAGGCTGCGGCGGGCGAAGTGCTCGGCCTCGGCCACATAGGCGGTGTTGCGCGACACCTCGCGGTGCGCCTGGTAGCGCGTCCAGAGCGCATCGAACAGTTGCTCGGCGATCTGCCTGCGGGCGAATTCGCGGGCCGCATGAATCGCGTCGACATCCGCCACCTGGCTGATTTCGGTCAGGTACGCCTCGCCCGGCAGCGACAGCATCTCGGCGACCATGGCCGGATCCAGCGACGCGTTGCCCAGTACCGTACCCAGGGCGGTCATCAGCCGAGGGTCGAGTTTCAGCGCTTCGCCGCGCTGATGCTGACCGATCAGCTCCTGCAACACCTGCACGGCCAGTTGTTGCCCCGCCTCCCAGCGGTTGAAACCGTCGCTGTCGTGCTGCATGAGGAACATCAGCTGGTCGCGGTCGTAGGGGAAGCTCAGCTTGACCGGCGCGCTGAAACCGCGCAGCAGCGAAGGCAGCGGCTTGGCAGCGATGCCCTGGAAGGTGAAGGTCTGCTCGGCTTCGGTCACCGCCAGCACGCGGTGAGTGCCAGTGGGCTGCGCCTCGCCGAGCACTTGCAGCGGCAGGTCGTTGCCTTGCGCATCGAGCAGACCGAGCGCCACGGGGATCACGAACGGTTGTTTCTCGGCCTTGTCCGGGGTCGCCGGGCAGCTCTGGCGGAAGGTCAGGCTGTAGGTCTGGGCGCCAGCGTCATAGGCCTCGCTGACCTCCAGGCGCGGCGTTCCCGCCTGGCTGTACCAGCGTTTGAACTGGGTCAGGTCGACGCCGTTGGCATCTTCCATGGCCTTGATGAAATCGTCGGTGGTCACGGCCTGGCCGTCATGACGGTCGAAATACAGGTCGCTGCCTTTGCGGAAACCCTCGGCGCCCAGCAGGGTGCGGACCATGCCGACCACCTCGGCCCCCTTCTCGTAGACGGTCAGGGTGTAGAAGTTGGAGATTTCGATGAAGCTGTCCGGACGCACCGGGTGGGCCATGGGGCCGGCGTCTTCAGCGAACTGGTGGGTGCGCAGGTAGGCGACGTCTTCGATGCGCTTGACCGTGCGCGAATTCATGTCGGCACTGAACTCGGCATCGCGGAACACCGTGAAGCCTTCCTTGAGCGACAGTTGGAACCAGTCGCGGCAGGTCACGCGGTTGCCCGACCAGTTGTGGAAGTACTCGTGGGCCACCACCCCTTCCACACGCTGGTGAGCGGCGTCGGTCGCCGTCTCGGCGCGCGCCAGCACGCAGCTGGAGTTGAAGATGTTCAGGCCCTTGTTTTCCATGGCGCCCATGTTGAAGTCGTTGACTGCGACGATCATGAAGATGTCCAGGTCGTACTCGCGGCCATACACCTCTTCGTCCCAGCGCATGGACTTCTTCAGGCTGACCATGGCGTGCTGGCACTTATCGATGTTCTCGGGTTCGACGTAGATGCGCAGCGTCACGTCGCGACCGGACTGACGGGTGAAGCTGTCCTCGACGCACCACAAGTCGCCCGCTACCAGGGCGAACAGGTAGGCGGGCTTTCTGAACGGATCTTCCCAGGTGGCCCAGTGGCGCCCGTCTTCGGCCGGACCGCTGTCGACCGGGTTGCCGTTGGACAGCAGCACCGGGTAGCGATGCTGTTCGGCGATCACCGTGGTGGTGAAGGTGCTCATCACATCCGGGCGGTCGAGGTAATAGGTGATCTTGCGAAAGCCCTCGGCTTCGCACTGGGTGCAGAACATGCTGCCGGACTTGTACAGCCCCTCCAGCGCAGTGTTGCTTTCCGGGTGGATCTTGACGCTGGTGTCGAGGGTGAAGCGCTCGGCTTTGGGCTGCAGGGTCAGGCTGTCGTCATCGAGTTGATACTCGCCGGCGTGCAGTTCCTGATCGTCCAGCGCGGCGCGCAGCAACTCCAGGTGCTGGCCGTCGAGCACCAGCGGCGGCAGGCCGGCGCCGCGCTCAGGGTTGCGTCGCATGACCAGTTGCGCGTGCACCAGGCTGTGGTCTTCGAACAGCTCGAAGGTCAGGTGCGTCTCGTCGATCAGGTACTCGGGGGCCTGATAGTCCTTGAGGTAGATCACTTGCGGTTGTTCGGTGCGCATGCGGACGATCCTTTTACTGGAGCACGGCCAGCTGATAAGCCGTGTACTTGCGAATGTTGATCACGCCGGTGTCGAAGATCAGGTATTGACCCTTGATGCCCAGCAACGTGCCCTCGACCACCGGGTCCTTGTCCAGGTTGAAGCTGACGATCTTCTTCGGGTAGGCCTGGACCGGATAGCGCATCTGCACCACCTCGGCATCGGCCAGCGGTTGGATCGCCTGCAGGCCGAACCGTGCCTGCAGCCCGCGCAGGCCCTCGGCGCAGGCATCGAAGATCTGCTCGCGCACGGCCGGCAAATCGAGTACCTCGGCATCGCCCTTGAGCAGGGTGCGCCAGTTGGTGCGGTCCGGCACCTGGCTGCGCAGCAGGTCTTCGACCAGCCCGGACTGCTGGCGGGTGGCAACGCGCAGGATCGGCAACGCCTGGCTGGCGCCCTGGTCGAGCCAGCGGGTGGGCAGTTGGGTGGCGCGGGTGATGCCAACCTTGATGCCCGACGAGTTGGCCAGGTAGACGATGTGGTCGGTCATGCAGAACTGCTCGCCCCACGACGGTTCGCGGCAGGTGCCGGCGTCGTAGTGGCAGCGCTCCGGCGCCATGATGCAGAGGTCGCACTGCGCCAGCTTGGTCATGCAGGGGTAGCAATAGCCCTGGCTGAAGCTGGTCTTGGTGCGTTTACCGCAATGACTGCAATGAATCGCGCCCAGGTACTCCAGGCGCAGGGTCTGGCCGATCAGCGGATTGACCGGCACCTGCTGTTCGCCAAGGCGAAAACTGTACTGCACCACCGGTGCGTCCAGGCGCACCGCCATCTTGCTCAGAGAGCCACGAGCGAGTTCGATCAATGTACCGAGTCCGACTTGAACAGAATGTTGGGGATCGGCGCAGACTTGGACGCGCATTCCTGGGCGCCCATGTAGCCGGTGCGCTGCTCCTCGGGCAGGTTGCTGGCCTCCCAGGCGATCATGGCCTGCAACGACAACTCTTTCTGCTCGGCGGTGAGCTTGCGGCCATCGGACCATTTGCCGATCTCCACGGCCGTCTTCAGGCTCTGGTAGATCTCGGGTGTGATGTTTTCGATCATTTGCGCGAAAGTGGACATGAACGTCTCCTGAATCAAGCCGACAGTTTACGCCGGGCCAGCAGTCCACCCAAGAGGCCGCTCAGGCAACCGATGAGCAGGCCGCCGACATGGGCGGCATTGGCGATCTGGCCGAAACCGAGCTGACCGACGACGCCGCTCAGGCAGACCACCAGCCAGATCAGCATCATTGCCAGGACGCCGCGAGGCAGTTCGAACAGCGGGTGCGGCGCCAGGCGCTGGTACAGCCAGAGGTAGCCGAGCAGGCCGTAGAGCACACCGGAAAGCCCGCCGAACAGGTTCGGGCCGCCGATGACATGCTGGGCCAGGTTCGACACCACGCCGAACACCAGCGTCAGGGCCAGCAGCGTCCATGGGCCTTGGCGCAGCTCGATGCGCCGCCCCAGTTCCCAGTACCACATGCCGTTCATCAGCAGGTGCAGCACGCCGAAGTGCACGAAGATGGGTGAAATCAGCCGCCACCACTGACCCTCGCCGAGGCTCTGGGCCAGGGGCACGAAGTACAGGTAATCGCCCTGCACCTGGTAGTCCTGGAAGGTGAACCCGCTCAAGGTGGCGAGGTTGTCGCCAAGGCCGGTCAGGCCCGCCACCACCAAGCACAGCAGCAGCACGGCGACGGTGACCTTGCAGGCGCGGGCCTGAGCCTTGAGCGAGGGCGCTGCGTTGTCCTGGGCCGGACGTTCGGGCGTGGCCAGTGCATGCAGGTCGGCGTCGCCTTCGCGATAGCGGCGGTACAAGTCCAGCACCTGCTCAGCCAGTTCCGGTGGTGTCCACAGCACTTGATCGCTGCCCTCTTCCACCACCCGGTGCGGCACCTGCAACTGCTGGAGCAAGGTCACGAAGCCGCCCAGGTCGACCGACAAGGGCAGGCGCAGCACTTCGACCACGTTCATTGGCCGGCCTGCGGACGGTCGACATCGACCCAGACGAACTTGTGCGGGTCGATGCGGGTTTCCGCATCCAGCCGGTAGGCCACCAATTTGCCGTACAGCACTGCGCTGTAGTCCAGGCAGGCCAGGTTGGGGCGGATCGGCGCGGGATGACCGCTGCGCCAGTAGTGGCCAACGAACAGCAAGGGCTCGTCTTCGGCGTACCTCAGCAGGGCATTCTTCTGGCTGTGACTGAGCGGCGCGCGGGCCACTTCTTCGGGCAGAGCGTCAGGCTGGAACACGATGTCACCATAGGTCTGCGGGTCTTCCTCCCAGAACTTGGTGCGGAAGAACGCGCGGGTCAGGCCGTCGCCACCGGTCAGGGTCAGACCGCCGGGCAGGCGCATGTCGGTGCCGCGCAGCAAGCGGTTGCAGGCGGTCGCGGCGAAGCTGCCGGACACTGCCGAGGCCTGCACGAAGTGCGGATCGATACGTCCGTCCGGATGCTGGGCGCGCAATTGCGCGATCAGTGAGTGGTCCCAGCAGGCATGCACCAGCCGAAAGCGCTCGGCATCGATGAACAACGGCAGGGTGTAGAACCAGTGCAGGAAGTCGTGCCAGTCGCCCGGATGCTGGGCGAACTGCTCCAGGGTTTCGTCGATCAGGCGCGCGTGGCGCGGCGTGTGCTCGCGTACGAAGGTCTTGCCGCTGCCCGGCAGTGCCGGGGTTTCCCAGGCCAGGGCGTTGTACTCATGGTTGCCCATGATGCAGTGCGCCTGCCCCGCTTCGACCATGTCGTGGACGATGTGCAACGCCTCGCGAATGCGCGGGCCGCGGTCGACGATGTCGCCGAGGAACAGCGCCTGGCGCCGTGGGTGACGCCACACGCCACCCACGCGGTGGTAGCCGAGGGCGTCGAGCAGGCGTTCGAGGGTCTGCGCGCAACCGTGGACGTCACCGATGATGTCGAAACTGCGAGCCGGATCGAGCATCAGTCGTCCCTGCCGCCCAGACGGCTGCCCCAGCCGAGCTTGGTCCGGCAGACCTCGTAGTAGTTGTGCCCCAGCGGATGGATCAGGCGTAGCTTCTGCGATTTCTTGCTCACGGTGATGGTGTCGCCCGGTGCGCAGGTGAAATGGTTCTGGCCGTCACAGGACACCTGCGGGTAGATCTGCAGGTCCTTGGCCACCACGATCTTCAGCTCGCTGTTGCCGTCGACCACGATCGGCCGCCCGGACAAGGTATGCGGGTACATCGGCACGATGACGATGGCGTCGAGCTTGGGGTGCATGATCGGCCCGCCCGCCGACAGCGCGTAGGCGGTGGAGCCGGTGGGCGTGGCCACGATCAGGCCGTCGGCCTTCTGGCTGCAGACGAACTGGCCGTCGATGTAGATCTCGAACTCGATCATCCGCGTCGACTTGCCTGGGTGCAGCACCACATCGTTGAGCGCATCGCCCTGGCCGATGGCCTCGTGGTGACGGCGCACCTCGGCCTGCAGCAGGAAACGGTTCTCGACCAGGTAGTGACCGTCGAGCACCTCGGCGACCTTGGTCTCCAGCTCGTCGGGGCGAATGTCGGTGAGAAAGCCCAGGTTGCCGCGGTTGATGCCCAGCACCGGAATGTTATGGCGGGCCAGTGCGCGCGCAGCACCGAGCAGGCTGCCATCGCCGCCGACCACGATGACCAGGTCGCAGACCTCGCCCAGCAGCTTGCGCGACGAGGTCTGCAGGCCATGACCGGGCAGCACTTCGGCGATGGTGTCCTCGAGAATCACGTGCAGGTGGCGCTCGAGCAGGAATTTCTTCAGTCGGCGAATGGTGTCGAGCACCTGCGAGCTACCGAGGCGACCGATGATACCGATATTGCGAAATTGCTCCATGGGGCTCCTGCAAGGCTCTGCGGCGGGTGACGATGGCGCGATTATGGGCGAAACCCCTGGCCAGCAGCAAACGGCCATCGCCCCGGTATACAGGGCGTGGGTCAGCATGAGTGGCGCCGATCGAAGAAACTCACCGCTAGGATCAACGAAAAACTATCATCCGACGCGCTACAGTCCACAGCAGGCGCCAGCAAGAGCGCCTCACTGACCTGATGACGAGGATCGACCATGCTTTCATCCACCCCGACGCCGCACTACGCGCGCCTGTCCATCATCCTGCACTGGCTGATGCTGGTGCTGCTCGCCGCGGTGTACGCCTGTATCGAGTTTCGCGGTCTGTTCCCCCGCGACAGCGCCGAACGCGACCTGATCAAGAGCCTGCACTTCATGCTCGGCCTGACCGTGTTCGTGCTGGTGTGGCTGCGCCTGGCCATGCGCGTGATGCGTCCGACGCCGCCGATCCTGCCCCGGCCACCGGCCTGGCAGACCGGCCTGGCGCACCTGATGCACGCATTGCTGTATCTGCTGATGATCGGCATGCCGGTCGCCGGCTGGCTGATCCTCAGCGCAGCGGGCAAGCCTATCCCCTTCTATGGACTGGAGTTGCCCGCGCTGATCGGCAAGGACCCGGACCTGGCCAAGTTCATCAAAGGCTGGCACGAGCAGATCGGCACTTGGGGCTACTGGCTGATCGGCCTGCATGCGCTGGCCGGCCTCTACCACCACTACGTGCGCCGCGACAACACGCTGCTGCGCATGCTGCCCTACAAGTAACCGCGGCGCCCCTGCAAGCCGCCGGTGTGAACGAAGATCAGGCGAGTGCCACGGGCAAAGCGCCCAGCCTCGACCTGCTCGCGCAGCGCCAGCAGCGCCTTACCGGTATACAGCGCCTCCAGGGGCACCTCGCTGTGGCGCTCGCTGGCGGCGATGAAGTCCAGCAATGCTTCGTCGATCCGGGCGAAGCCCCCGCGGCAAGCGGCGTGCAGGTGATAGCCCGAAACGCCGACCAGCGCCGCGACGTTCTGCGCCACGCCGTGGTCTTCGGGGACCGCCAGCGCACCGTGCACGGGATGCGCGCCCTGCTCGGCCTGCACCAGGCCAGCCAAAGTGGTGCCGGTGCCCACCGCCAGCCACCAGGCGTGATAGTCCGCCCAACCGAGTGCACTGAGCCCCGCGCGGGCCTGCTCGACGATCTGCGCACACCCCACCAACCCGTCCTCGCCGGCGCCGCCTTCGGCGATGCAGTGCCAGCCTGGGTAGCGGGCCTGCCAGGGCCGCCAGAAGTCTTGATGGTGCCGCGCCCGATAACCGGCATAACCCAGCCAATGCAGCTGCATGCCGAACGCCTCCAAATCGCGAACCGTGGGCGTGTCCTGGCGATGACCACGCAGCAGCCCGGCGGTAGCGAAGCCGAAGCGGCGACCCGCGGCCGCGAGGGCGTGCAGGTGATTGGAGTGGTTGCCGCCCAGGCTGATCAGGCCAGGCGCACCGGCCTGACGTGCGCGTTGCAACGGCCGCTGCAGCTTGAACCATTTGTTGCCGCTGATCAGCGGGTCGATCAGGTCCAGGCGCAGGATCGCGCACTCGACGCCCGCCTGCGCCAGCCAGGGCAGGCGCAGCGGGTGCAGCGGCGCGGAGGGAAGGTCTGCGAACATCGGGCGTCTCGTCGAACAGCGGCAAGGCGCCCAAGATTAACAGCTCAACGCCGGGTGGTTCGCCAGCTGTGCGCATTGCCCACATCGATGAAGCGCTCCAGCGTCGGGTGCAGCACCTCGGCGGTTTCGATCCACTGCATCACCTCGCGCTCGGCCAACACGCCTTGCCCGATCAGATCGAAAACATAGCCTTTGGCTGCGTCCACGGCAGCGATCTCGACATCGGCCAGATGGCGCATGTCGTTGAACAACCGTGGACCGCTGATCGCGCAAATCTCCCGCATGTACGCGGTGAAGCCGGGCTGATCGTGCAGTGGACGCTGTTCGGGCAACCGTGCCTGGTCGAAACGCCGAACGATTTCGGCCTGCATCGCGTCGAGCAACGGATTCCCTGCCAGGCTGGCGAAGTGGCTGTTGTTCGGCCCTTTGAGCATGAGCAGATAGTTTTCCACCACCGCGCCAACAGCCAGCTGTCCCGGCCGCAGGCTGATCGTTTCGAGCGGCTTGAGCAGGCGGTCGTCCATGTCCAGGTACACCCCGCCCAGTTCGAACAGCAAGCGGTAGCGCAACACGTCGCTGGCTGCAGCGTGATTACGCCACTGTGGTTGCAGAAAAGCGTCGAACACTCGCCCCTGAGCGCTGGCTTTGAACGAGGTATAGAACGCTTCGCCGGCCAGGCTGACGAATGTCGCGCCGGGGTAACGCAGACGCAGGCGGGTCAATTGCGTCAAGGTCCGCAGCCGCCCCCCCTCACCCAGAAAATGCACCTGCAAGCTGTAGCCGCTTTGTCGGGCCAACGCCACATTGGATTTGAGCGTGGCATCGTGGGCAGCGATCAGCGCAGCGGCGCTACCGATCCATATCTGGTGAATGGCCTTGGGCACTGCCTCGCCCAGCGCCGCCGACTTGAGCATCGGCAACACCGGGCGATCGACGCACTCCAACTCGTAACGTGCCTGCTGGCGTTCGAGTTCACTGGGCAAGCGCGTGGGCCTGGTAACGCTGCGATGACGGGCGGTCAACGCATCGTATTCATAGAACAATCGGTTGTCGGCCGAATACCAGCGACAGGTATCCAGGTCGAAATACACCAATTGACTGCGCTGACCATCGTGCAGACGATGCTCGACACCATCGCGCACCTGACTGCTGTTGATCCCACGTAGATGCAGCAGTGCCGGTGGCCGCCCTACCGGCACCATCGGCATGCCGGCGCGCAGTTGCAGCTTTGGCATGACGTGCCAACGCGGCGAGCCAGCAATGCGCTCGACACGCGTATCAGGATTGGAAAACAGCGAACGGGCCAGCGGACCCTGACCGTCGCCCAGGTAGAAACGCGAGATGCCCTCCAGGCTGTCGTGTACCTCATAGACCCGGTAGTAGCGGCCGTCCAGCCGGACGTGGAGCTTGCCGTCGGCGGCAAACAGGCCTTCGCGTACTCCTGTTTCGATCCGCACCAGCCCGGCCATGGGCGCAGAGCTTGGCACCGGCGTCAAGCTCAGACGCGCGCCCACCGACTGCAGACGTACCGGAGCCTGAGCGCGCGCTGCCGGGATCAGCGTGGGAAAACGGGCATTGGCCAGCCCGGAGATGCTGGTCAGGGCCTGTATCACGTATTCGCCTGCCTCTTGACGCTGGCCTTGAGCGTAGGCGGCATAGCCGTTGAACAGGTAGTAGCCTAACTCGGCCAGGTCCAATACCGTCATCACGCGCGCCGGAAATACCACGCTGAGCAAACGAAAAATCGCCACGGCGATTTCCAAGCCACGCTCAAGTGCCAGTTCTGCCTCGGATAAGGCCAAGCTGTCGGCTTCGGCAGCCAGGAAGGCGAGCCGATAATCGAAGACCTGCTGCGCGAGTGGCTTGTCGATCACGACCGTGGCGATCTGCGCTCCACCCCTGCCTTCGGCGATTTGCCGCAACAGGGGATAGACGGCAGCCTGCTGATGCTTGCCGAAACGCGACAGCCAGTACCGCAGCGTTGCCTGCCAGGCTGATGGCATGCCGATTCCCGCCAGTTCCTGGCGCAGTATCGCGACCAGCGCGCTGCGCGACTGGCAGCGTCTGAATGGCTGCCCAGACGGGTGATCCGGAAGATAGCAGAGGATGGAAGACTCACCACGAATGGAGAAGATCAGCACGTCCCGCAGCGAGTTACCAGCGATCGCCAGGCCCTCCACCCGTGCGCCACTGCGTGGCGACTCGGAGGGCGCAAGCACCTCGAGCACCAGCCTATGCCCCGAGTCGTCGAGCACGCCACAGGCGTTGGCCAACAACGCATCCAGGCGCAACCGCGTTTCGAACTGCGACAGCGCAGCGGTGCGGCTCGCCTCGAACCCCGCTTGCGTGGTCGGCCGCATCGCATCGGTGAGCAACTGCACATAGCGTCCAGGCAAATCGAGTTGCTGCCCCAGCGTCTCCAGATAGGACGCGTTCAGGCGTGTGGCCTGGACGAGCGTAAGGCCCTCGAACTGAACCTGCCAGGTGGCATCGGCACGTGCATGCATGCGCATCGCCAGGTATTCCACCAGCGTGCACTCCACCACGCTGGGTTGGACATGCCCCCGCTCGGGCTCGACGCCGGGCGCAAGCTCCGAACCGACCCTCTCTGCTGAGAACTGTGTGATGGTGATCATCACCTTGACCTGCACCGGATCGATGGCCAAGCCGCGTGCGGCCAAGGCATCAGCAATGCGTTGGCGGGCGAAGGTCTCGAAAGACGGCAGTGCCAGCCAAAAGCGCTCGGCCTGGGCCTGCTGTTCCAGTAGCGACAGGATCAACGCGTCCAACTGCGCCTGACGCGTGGCAGTGAGCTCGCGCAGGCCCATCGGCAACTGGGCACGCAAGGCCTGTCGATGTGCAACGAAGGCCTGCAGGTCGTGCAGTGCACGCGGGGGTGATGCATCCAGCCCCAGTTTCGGGTTCCACAGCGACAATCCGTTCGCCAGTGCATTGCTGCGCCAGGCGGCGATCTGCTGCTCGGCCAGGGCTTCGAAGGGGTTGTCGTCGATGGGCCGAGCGAACAGCTCGAAGCCACCGCCCAAGCGGGCGCGCTCGCCAAGGATCCGCGCTTGATCGACAGCGCCCAATCGACGCAGCAGCGCCTGCAACCAAGGGCCCTGCCCCGCCAATGCCATCGCCACCCCATGCAACGCCTCCTGCAAGTGCGCATGGGCTCGCACGAAACCGAAATAGCCGGTGCAATAGAGCACTGTGGTACCGGTCAGGGTCTGCCGTTCGGTCACTCGACCGAGCGCTGGCTGATAGCCCGCAGGCTCGGTGCACACCGCCATCACACCTGGCAAAAGCACTTCTTGGCCATCACCCCAGGTCCGCGCGACCAGTGCATAGACACCGCGTCGGGTGCTGCGATCAACCAGACGCGGGTGCGCGACGATGTCCTCGACCAACGTCACAGCCTCAGGCGCGATCCATCCAGCCGCTGCGAACAATTCCACGCTCTCGCGCAGGCTTTGGCGCACCTGAATCTGCAAGGCCAAGCGTCGACTGTCCTCGGACACGCGTTGCGGTACGTCCCAATAGGTCGACGCGTCAGCCGCCCAGCGCGCCGCGACACGCTGCACATCGATCGGCTGCAACGCCTCACGCAGTTGCTCCAGGGTCAGGCCAGGCAACGTCTCGGGCAACTGCACGGCATCGGCACGCAACGACAGCGCCGCGTCAGCCGGCTCGAAGTCGCCTGGCGCCGCCGGCTGCCCCTGCCGAGCCTGTTGCAACAACTCGAACAACGAACGGGCCGCGAGCACTGCACGTTGCCCCGATTCATCGGCAGGGCCTAGCTGCAGCAGGTAGAGATCGAGGTCGAGCACGCCGGGCAGGCGGGCTTCGAACAAGGCGCGGGCCGCCGTGTCGAGCGACGGGAGACCGTGGACGTCGGGCAGCCCCTCTGGCAGTTGCGCCAGCAGCGCGGCGGACGGATCGAGCGAGGACATGAGGCACTCTCCAAGCGAAAAGCCTGGAGCTTGCCGAGGGCCCAACCGCCGCCGGTGCTAACTATGTAGAGCCCTCACAAGGCGGCGGCCAGCCGCGAACCCTGGTCGATGGCGCGCTTGGCGTCGAGTTCGGCGGCCACATCGGCGCCGCCGATCAGGTGTACCGATTGGCCCCTGGCCAGCAACCCGTCATGAAGTTCGCGCAAGGGCTCCTGGCCGGCGCAGACGACCACATTGTCCACCGCCAGCACCTGCGGCTCGCCGTCAGCAATGCGTACGTGCAGGCCTTCGTCGTCTATCTTCAGGTAGTCCACGGCGTTGAGCATCTGCACCTGCTTGTTCTTCAGGCCGGTGCGATGAATCCAGCCAGTGGTCTTGCCCAGGCCGTCGCCGACCTTGCTCTTCTTGCGTTGCAGCAAGTAGACCTGCCGTGCCGGCGCCTGCGGCTCGGGGTGGATCCCCGCTACACCACCACGGGCGCGCAGATCGGTGTCGATCCCCCATTCGCGCCAGAACGCCTCTCGGTCGAGGCTGGTGGCGGTGCCAGCGTGCACCAGGTACTCGGACACATCGAAGCCGATGCCGCCTGCGCCAATCACCGCCACGCGCTCACCCACCGGCTTGCGCTCAAGCAGCACGTCCAGGTAGCTCAGCACCTTGGCATGCTCGATACCGGGGATGGACGGGGTACGCGGAGTAATACCGGTGGCCAGGATCACCTCGTCGAAACCGCCCGCCACCAGGTCGTCGACACCCACCCGCGTGTTCAAGCGCAGATGTACACCGGTCTGAGTCAGTTGGTGGGCGAAATAGCGCAGGGTTTCGTTGAACTCCTCTTTGCCCGGCACACGCTTGGCGACGTTGAACTGGCCACCGATCTCACCTGCCGCGTCGAACAGGGTCACCTGATGACCGCGTTCGGCCGCCACGCTGGCCGCTGCCATCCCAGCGGGACCGGCGCCCACCACGGCGATGCGCTTGGCCACGGCCGCCGGCAGGTAGTTCAGCTCGGTCTCGTGGCAGGCGCGTGGGTTGACCAGGCAACTGGTGAGCTTGCCACCGAAGGTGTGATCCAGGCAGGCCTGGTTGCAGCCGATGCAGGTGTTGATCGCTGCCGCGCGCCCCTGCGCGGCCTTGTTGACGAATTCGGGATCGGCGAGGAAAGGCCTGGCCATGGACACCATGTCGGCGTCGCCCTCGGCCAGTACCTGCTCGGCCACCTCCGGGGTGTTGATGCGATTGGTGGTGATCAACGGGATGCCCACCGCGCCGCGCAGCTTGGCAGTGACCTTGCTGAACGCCGCCCGCGGCACCTTGGTGGCGATGGTCGGGATCCGTGCCTCGTGCCAGCCGATACCGGTGTTGATCAGCGTTGCGCCCGCCTGCTCGATGGCCTTGGCCAGCTGCTCGATTTCCGCCCAGTCGCTGCCACCTTCGACCAGGTCGAGCATCGACAGGCGGAAGATGATGATGAATTCGCGGCCCACCGCTTCGCGCACCCGGCGCACGATCTCCACCGCCAGGCGCATGCGGTTCTCATAGCTGCCACCCCAGCGGTCGGTACGCTGGTTGGTGTGGGCGGCGAGGAACTGATTGATGAAGTAGCCTTCCGAGCCCATCACCTCGACCCCGTCGTAACCTGCGGACTGGGCCAGGCGCGCGCAGTTGACGAAATCGCCTATCTGCTTCTCGATGCCCTCTTCGTCCAGCGCCTTGGGCTTGAACGGGTTGATCGGTGCCTGGATCGCACTCGGGGCGACCTGACGGGGACTGTAGGCGTAGCGTCCGGCGTGCAGGATCTGCAAGCAGATCTTGCCGCCTGCGGCATGCACCGCGTCAGTGACCAGGCGATGCTGTTCGGCCTCCTGTTCGGTGCTGAGCTTGGCGGCACCGGCGTACACGCCGCCTTCGTCATTCGGTGCGATGCCGCCGGTCACCATCAGGCCGACGCCGCCGCGCGCACGCTCGGCAAAATAGGCGGCCATGCGCTCGAAGCCGCCGGGACGTTCTTCCAGACCGGTGTGCATGGAGCCCATCAGGGTGCGGTTGCGCAGTACAGTGAAGCCCAGGTCGAGAGGGGCCAGCAGGTGGGGATAGTGTTGAGCGGCCATGGAGGTCTCCACAGAGGGCATGATCACGGAATGCGGGCGCCTCGTCCGGGCCCCGTCGGTTGTCTGGCAGTGACATTAAACAGGCGTTTGAACGGGCTCAATGATCGAAACTGACAATTCGTTGATCCTGACGTGCAGCACGACTACCCTAGGACACCGTCCTTTCAAGGTGCCGTATCGCTTCATGCGCAAACTTCTGGCAAGCGCCCTGGCGCTGGTGATGATCGCCGCCCTGTGCGGCTACGCCTTCTGGACCCAGCAGCGCCCGGAAGGCCACTACCTCTCCGACCTGCGCATCGAGCGGGTGCTCGACCAAGGCGTGCCTGGCGATCGTGGCAATCTGCTGGGGATCGAGCCGCTGCTCTACCCTAGCGACTACCAAAACCTCGAACGGATGCACCGCAAGCTCTCGGCTTACCTGAGTCAAGCCCGTGATCAGGGCCTGGTCAGCTCGCGCACGGTGGTGGTGCTGCCCGAGCACATCGGCACCTGGCTGTGGGCGCGCGGCGAGAAGAACGAGCTGTACCAGGTCACTCGCTTGCGCGACGCCTGGCAGTGGCTGGAATTGAGCAACCCCTTGCACTACGGCCTGGCCATGCTGGCCGCGACCGGCGACGACCGTCGCTCAGACGCGCATCTGCGCATGAAGGCGCGGCAGATGGCGGCCGACTATCAACAGCTCTTTGGCGGTCTGGCCCGCGAGTTCGGCGTCACCCTGGTGGCCGGTTCCATCGTGCTGCCAGCGCCCTACGTCGAAGAGGGCCGACTCAAGGTCGGCAGCGGCCCGCTGTACAACAGCAGCCTGGTGTTCGCCAGTGACGGCTCGCCGCTTGGGCAACCGCAGTTGCAGCAGTATGTCGACAGTGAAGCACGGCGTTACGTCGACGATGGCCAGTCACGCCCATTGCGCGTGCTGCAGACCCCGGCCGGACGCCTGGGGGTGCTGGTCGGCAGCGACAGTTGGTACCCGCGCAACCACGAACAACTGGTGCGCCAATCGGCACAATTGATCGCCAACCCCGTATTTCTCAGCGGCAAGGGCAGTTGGCAACAACCGTGGCGGGGCAATCGCCATCAAGCTGCAGCGGCCGAGTTGCCGTTGGCCAAGGGCCAGACCAGCGAAGAGAGGGCGTGGCACCAGTTGACCCGAGCGGCCAACCCTGGCCTGCCCAGCCTCAGCGTGTTCATGCGTGGACAGTTCTGGGAGCTGGGCAGCGACGGCCAGGGTTTCGCCAACCAGGCAGGCGAGCAGTTGATGGGCCGACCGAGCCCGGGCGCGCGCCTGCTGAACCTGTGGCTGTAGATTGATGCGCGAGCGCGTGCGCCTGGGTGATCTGTCAGTCGGATTCGTCCAGCCTTTGACCCAAGCCATGCGTGAACTGGGCCATGATCCGGCACCCTTGCTACAGCGCTACGGCCTGGATGCACCGCGCCTGGATGAGGCCGGGGCACGCCTGTCGATCCCGCGCTACATGCACCTGGGTCATGCGGCCATCGAGCTGTGTGGCGAGCCGGCGCTGGGTCTGCACATGGGCCGCCTCAGCCGGCTGGCGCAGGCAGGCCTGGCCGGAGTGACCGCCGCGCAGGCACCGACCGTGCGCGAAGCGGCGCACACACTGCTGCGTTTCGAGCCACTGTATGCCGCCAACTACCGGGGCAGCTCTGCGTTCATCGAAGACCCACAGGGCGCCTGGCTGCGGTTCTACTCGATCAGCCCCTACAACGCCTATAACCGCTTCGTCGTCGACTCGGTGCTTTCCGGGTGGCTGGCGCAACTGTCAGCCGTAACGGGCACACCCGCCATCGCTGACCGTTTGGACATCGAGTTCGAAGCGCCTGCGTACTGCGCCCAGTATCAAAGCCTGTGCAGTGCGCCCGTGCAGTTCGATGCCGGCTGCAATCAACTGCACCTTGCCCACGAGGTGCTCGATGCGCGCAATCCGCAGCACTGCCCCAGCACCTGGCGACATTTGCTGCAACTGTGCGAGGCCGAGTGGGTACAGCGCACCCGTGTGCGCAGCCTGAGCGAGCGCATCATTCATCTGCTGGGCCCCTTGCTCAGCGGTGGACGCGAGCCTGACTTGGAGCAGGTGTCGCAACAGTTGCACATGCCCAGTTGGACCTTGCGGCGCAAGCTCTCTGAAGAGGGGGCGAGTTTCCGCAGCCTGCTCAACGACACACGACGCGACCTCGCGCAGACCTACATCCGCGATACCGCGCTGGCCTTCGGGGAGATCGCCTATCTGTTGGGGTTCGCTTCGGCAGAGGCCTTCCAGCGCGCATTCAAGCGCTGGACGGGCCTGACGCCGGGGGAGTTTCGCCGCCAGCAGCGGCGAATGGGTTAAAGCTCGGTGGCGTCTTCTGCCTGCTCGGGGATGTCCAGTTCGTACGCCTGGAACTCGAGCAACTCTTCCTGATAATCGTCCATGGGCCTGCCTCCTCTCGCTCATCTTCTCGTCTGTGGCCGTCACGCTAAGCGGGCCAGGTTAAAACATCATGACAAACCTATGAGCGAGGACATCGGCGAGAGGTTCACTCGCTCTGTTGCAGCGGTGCGGTCTGCTCGTCGCTGGCGGGCGCTGGAGACTGCACCTGGAGGGGCGCGGGATCGGCCGGCGGCGCCACGGGCTGGGATCCTTGACTGTCGTCGAGGGCTGGGGCTGCCGAGGTCTGGTTCGCCGTAGGCACAGCTACAGGCGCGACTGGACTTTGCGGGACCGCCTGGACGGAGCTGACCGGTGCCGCCGCGGCTGCCGGAGGATTGGCCGGTGTCAGCCCCGCGGGCTCCGGCAGTCCCAGCGCCTGCGCAGGTTGTTGCGCCTTTGGTGCTTCGGCCTGCGGCTCGAGCCTGCTCGATGTGCGCGGCTTGGGCAGGTAGTTCTCCACCAACGCGAAATAGCGGTCGTAGAACTGCGGCGAGGACACGGTTTCGCTGGCGACCTTGACCATGGAATCGTCGGTGGAGCCGATAGGCATCGACAACGAGCCCAGCACGCCCACACCGACACTGGCCGAGGTGTTGGATTTCTTCAGGGCGTAGCGGTCCTGCAAGGCGTTGGCGAAGATGGTCGAGCGCTGCTCGTCGTTGCTGTCCGGCACGCAGGTGATGTTGAAGCTGATCTGCAGATGGTTCTCGGCGTTCTGCTGGAAACTCTTGTTGCCTGCCACCTGATTGGCATCGCTGCTGGTGATGATGTAGCCCTGGCTCAGCAAGGCTCGGCGCGCTGCCTCGCATGAACCGGCCTCCCCCACCGCGAAGGTGCGCGAGAAGGTGCCTGAGTCGGCGAAGTTTTCATGCTCGTAGACCGCTGCCTTCTTCGTGGCGCAGCCGGCGAGGCCCGCCAGCGTCAGGGCCAGCCCGAGCGCTACGCAGACGTTAGATCTGGACATTGTCGATTCCGGGTAAACGAATGGGGCGTATTGTGCAACACATCCCTCGATGGCAGGAACCGCCGGTCGATGAAGATGCGTTCAGCATCGCACCTGCAAGGCTTTGGCCAGGCCTCTAATGGCAGGCACAAAAAAAGCGACCCTCAGGTCGCTTGATTTGAGCTTCGAGACGTTCAGTGACCTCGAGGCGAGTATGGCGCAGCGGACGGGACTCGAACCCGCGACCCCCGGCGTGACAGGCCGGTATTCTAACCGACTGAACTACCGCTGCGTATCGCACAGGCCATGGCCTGTTTGAAACTGGGATCTGCTCGCCGGCGCAAGACGCTGGCGTTGCAGGCACAAAAAAGGCGACTCGTTTCATCGCCTTGATTGCCGCCTCGAAGAGTTCTAGGGCTTCGAAGCATAAGATGGCGCAGCGGACGGGACTCGAACCCGCGACCCCCGGCGTGACAGGCCGGTATTCTAACCGACTGAACTACCGCTGCGTATCTCACAGGCCGAGGCCTGCTTGAAACTAGGATCTGGCCTTAAGGATTTGCCTTATGACCACGGACCGGTGAATCTCACCCATCCGTTGAAGAAGTGGCGCAGCGGACGGGACTCGAACCCGCGACCCCCGGCGTGACAGGCCGGTATTCTAACCGACTGAACTACCGCTGCGCATAGTGGACTTGCGTCCTGTTCCTCTCTGCTGGAAAGCTTCGTTGGAAGCGTTCCGGTCCAGGAACTCTCAGGAAGTGGTGGGTGATGACGGGATCGAACCGCCGACCCTCTGCTTGTAAGGCAGATGCTCTCCCGGCTGAGCTAATCACCCCCGCGATGTTGCTTGTTGCGTTTGCTTCGCTGAGGCCGCGAAATTTACGCAGGTGCCGAAGCTAAGTCAATAGCCCTGTTGAGTTTTTTTCAAAAACAGCGGAAAGCTTCAAGCCGCAAGTGGCGAGAAAAAGCCTGATCGCATGTGAACGCGCCGGCAGGCTCGACAGCGCTCCTACTTGTAGCTTGCCGCTTAAAACTTGCCGCTCAGTTGTAGATCATCTTGCGGGTCATGCCGCCGTCGACCACGAACTCCTGGCCGGTGACGAAGCTGGCCTGACGCGACAGCAACCAGGCCACCAGCGCAGCCACATCCTCCACAGTCCCTACCCGACCTGCCGGGTGCTGGGCGTGGTCGGCGTCGCTCAAAGGCTCGGCGCGGCGCTGCGACGGGTCGCGTGCGTCGATCCAGCCGGGGCTCACCGCGTTGACGCGAATCTCCGGCGCCAAGCTGATGGCCAAGGCATGGGTCAGGGCAACCAGGCCACCCTTGCTCGCGGCATAGGCCTCGGTATCCGGTTCAGACTGACGGGCGCGGGTCGACGCCAGGTTGACGATCGAACCGCCGTGGGCACGCAGGTACGGTGCACAATGCTTGGCCAGCAGCATCGCACCGCTGAGGTTGACCGCCAGCACCCTGTTCCACTGCGCCAGGCTGAGGCTTTCCAAGGTGTGGTTGTGGGGATTGGCGATGGCCGCGTTGCACACCAGCGCATCCAGACGACCGAACTGGCCGAGCACCTCGGCGACGCCCGCGATGACCTGGGCCTCGTCGGCCACATCCATGGCGATGAACCAGGCATTGCTGCCCAGTGCCTTGGCCACCTTGGCGCCGCGTGGGCGATCCAGGTCGGTGAGCACCACTTGCCAGCCTTCGCAGATCAGCCAGGCGGCGATGCCCAGACCAATGCCGCGCGCGGCACCGGTCACCAAGGCGACCCGACCGTTGTGGTCGGGCGCCTCACCTGGCCAGTCGATCACAGCGCGGCCAGGCCGCGGGCGAGATCGGCCTGCAGATCGGCCACGTCTTCCAGCCCCACGGCCACGCGAATGAGGCTGTCACGAATACCGGCAGCTTCGCGCTCCTGTGGCGTCAGGCGACCATGGGAAGTGGTTGCCGGATGGGCAATGGTGGTCTTGCTGTCACCCAGGTTGGTGGTGATGGAGATCACCCGAGTGGCGTCGATGAAGCGCCAGGCGCCCTCTTTGCCACCCTTGACCTCGAAGCTGACGACCGCGCCGAAGCCACTCATCTGCCGTTTGGCCAACTCATGCTGGGGATGGCTGGGCAGACCCGCGTAATGCACTTTCTCGATACCGTCCTGGCGCTCCAGCCATTCGGCCAAGGCCTGAGCGCTCTCGCAGTGCGCACGCATGCGCAGCTTGAGCGTCTCCAGGCCCTTGGTGAAGATCCACGCATTGAAGGGGCTGAGCGTCGGGCCTGCGGTGCGCAGGAAACCCACCACTTCCTTCATCTGCTCGGCACGCCCGGCTACCGCACCGCCCATGCAACGGCCCTGGCCGTCGATGAACTTGGTCGCGGAATGGAAGACGATATCGGCGCCCAGCTTCAGGGGCTGCTGCAGCGCTGGCGTGCTGAAGCAGTTGTCCACCACCAGCATCGCATCACCGGCGTGGGCGATATCGGCCAGCGCGCGGATATCCACCAGCTCGGCCAGTGGATTGGACGGCGACTCGACGATCAACAGTTTGGTGTTGGTCTTCAGCGCACTCTTCCAGGCACCCAGGTCGACCAGCGGCACGTAGTCCACCTGCAGGCCGAAACGCTTGAAGTACTTCTCGAACAAGCTGATGGTCGAGCCAAAGACACTCTGCGACACCAGCACATGATCGCCAGCGCTGCACAGCGACATGACCACGGCCAGAATCGACGCCATGCCCGTGGAGGTGGCCACGGCCTGCTCGGCCCCCTCCATCGCCGCCAGGCGCTCCTCGAAGGCGCGAACCGTCGGGTTGGTGTAACGCGAATAGACGTTACCTGGCGTTTCACCAGCAAACCGCGCAGCCGCATCGGCCGCGGTGCGGAACACATAGCTGGAGGTCAGGAACAGCGCTTCGCTGTGCTCGGCCTCAGGCGTCCGGTGCTGGCCGGCGCGCACTGCCAGGGTGTCGAAACCGACACCCTCCAAGTCGCTGTCCAGCCGTCCGGCCTCCCATTGATCCGTCATGCCGTACTCCTCACAAAGTGCAGATCAGTTGTTGTACAGGTCGATGATCGCGCTGACGGCCTGGGTCTTGACCTTGGCAGCGTCATTGCGCGCCTGTTCGATCCGTTCCAGGTAGACGTCGTCGATGTCGCCGGTGACGTACTCACCGTTGAACACCGCGCAATCGAAATGCTCGATCTTGATCTTGCCGCCACCGACCGAGTCGATCAGGTCCGGGAGGTCCTGATAGATCAGCCAGTCGGCGCCGATCAACTCGGCCACCTGTTCAGTGGTACGGTTGTGGGCGATCAGCTCGTGAGCGCTCGGCATGTCGATGCCGTAGACGTTGGGGTAGCGTACAGCGGGCGCTGCGGAGCAGAAGTAGACATTCTTCGCCCCGGCCTCGCGGGCCATCTGGATGATCTGTTTGCAGGTGGTGCCGCGCACGATCGAGTCGTCCACCAGCATCACGTTCTTGCCACGGAATTCCAATTCGATGGCATTGAGCTTCTGCCGTACCGACTTCTTGCGTGCCGCCTGGCCAGGCATGATGAAGGTGCGGCCGATGTAGCGATTCTTGACGAAGCCTTCACGGAATTTCACGCCCAGGTGGTTGGCCAGTTCCAGGGCTGCGGTGCGGCTGGTGTCCGGAATCGGGATGACGACGTCGATGTCGTGCTCGGGGCGCTCGCGACGGATCTTGTCGGCCAGCTTCTCACCCATGCGCAGACGCGCCTTGTACACCGAAACGCCATCCATGATGGAGTCGGGGCGGGCCAGGTAGACGTGCTCGAAGATGCACGGTTGCAACAGGGGGGCATCTGCGCACTGCTTGGTGTGCATCTGTCCGTCTTCGGTGATGTACACCGCTTCGCCCGGCGCCAGGTCGCGGATCAGGGTAAAGCCCAGCACGTCCAGGGCCACGCTTTCGGAGGCAATCATGTACTCGACGCCTTCGTCGGTGTGGCGCTGGCCGAAGACCACCGGACGAATGCCGTTGGGATCACGGAAACCGACGATACCGTAGCCGGTGATCATCGCCACCACGGCGTAGCCACCGACACAGCGGCTGTGCACATGGGACACCGCCGCGAACACATCGTCCTCGGTCGGCTGCAGCTTGCCGCGCACGGCCAGCTCGTGGGCAAACACGTTGAGCAGCACTTCCGAGTCGGAGTTGGTGTTGACGTGGCGCAGGTCGGACTCGTAGATCTCCTTGGCCAACTGCTCGACGTTGGTCAAGTTGCCGTTGTGCGCCAAGGTGATGCCGTACGGCGAGTTGACATAGAACGGCTGGGCCTCGGCCGAAGTCGAGCTGCCCGCCGTGGGGTAGCGCACGTGGCCGATGCCCATGTGACCGACCAGGCGCTGCATGTGGCGCTGCTGGAATACATCGCGCACCAGGCCATTATCCTTGCGCAGGAACAACCGGCCATCATGGCTGGTCACGATACCGGCAGCGTCCTGGCCGCGGTGCTGGAGGACGGTTAGCGCGTCATACAGCGCCTGATTGACGTTCGACTTACCGACGATACCGACGATGCCACACATGCGACGCAACCCCTACTTTGATGAAACGGAGTGAAAAGCGCTCAGGGCCGGGAAGGTCCGAGCAACTGTTCCTTGAACGGAAGATCAACCGGTGAGCTGACCCCATTGGACATCCACTGACCCGCGAAGCCCAGGATCAGGTTCTTCGACCAGTCAGCGACCAATAGAAACTGTGGTATCAGGCGTGATTCCTGCCACCACGAATCCTGTTGTACCGGCCCCAGGCTGAGCAGCCCGACGGCCACCACCACCAGCAAGCCTCCGCGCGCGGCGCCGAAGGCCATGCCGAGAAAGCGATCGGTGCCGGACAGCCCGGTCACGCGGATCAGCTCGCCGATGAGGAAATTGATCATCGCCCCCACCAGCAGCGTGGCGATGAAGAGAATGGTGCAGCCTGCGATGACCCGTGCCGAAGGCGTCTGGATATAGCTTTCCAGGTACTGCGACAGGGACCCGCCGAACATCCACGCCACCGCGCCGGCAACGATCCAGATGAGCAGGGACAAGGCTTCCTTGACGAAACCGCGCTTGAGACTGATCAGTGAGGAAATGGCGATGATCGCGATGATCGCCCAATCAACCCAGGTAAATGCCACGGTACGGCCTGCAGACGTTTGAGGCGGCGCATTTTAGCAGAGCATAGGGCGTGGGGTAAGCGGAAAGTCACGCCGTTGCAGGCTTGCAGCTTGACTCCGAGGACAACTCGACAGGCCTTGGCACCCCACCCGCGCGCACAAAAAGGCCCTGGTCGGCCGACGCTTGAGCGCAGGCTGAACAGGGCCGCATGGACTCAACCGCGCTCAGGCTGGAAACGCACCACGATGCCCTTGAGGCTCTGCTGGCGGTTGATCGTATCGCGTAGACGCTCGGCTTCGGCACGGTCGATGATCGGGCCGACGAATACCCGATTCAGTCCACCGGTGGAGCGGATGTAGGCGTTGTAGCCTTGGCTGCGCAGGGTTTTCTGCAGAGTGTCGGCGCCTGCACGATTGGACAGGCTGGCCAATTGGATCGACCAACTCACCGGCAAACCATTGGCATCGACCTTGGAAGCCGCCGCCGGTTTGCTGGCCGTTGCACTGACCGCAGGGGGCTGGCCAGCCGGTTGTGCAGCACGACTTTCGACCTTGGCCTCGGCAACGGGCGCCTGAGGCTTGGCGGCGGGCTGGGTGTTCTGCGACGGCGACGGTGTGATCGGCTGGCTGGGAGCGCTGGGAGGCGCTGTGGACTCATCGACCACCACCGGCGCCTGCTCGGAAAGATCGGGCAGCGGCTGAGGCTCAGGCACCTGGACAGGCTCGACCTTGACCTCGGACGGGCTTGGCATCGCCGGGGCTTGAGGCACTTCGACATGCACCTGGCGCATCTCGTCCTCACGGGTGAACAGCATGGGCAGGAAGATCACCGCCAGCGCCACCAGCACCAGCGCACCCACCATGCGCTGCTTCATTCCCTTATCCAGCACTGCCATCTACTCCATCCTCCAGGGCCTGCCGCTCAAGCCATTCAAGGGCCTGGCCGACGCAGAAAAACGAACCGAACAGCAGGATCTGGTCATCTGCCGTTGCCTGCGCACAGTGCCCCTCGAGGGCAGCGGCGACACTGGCATATGACTTCACCGTCGCGCCGTGGTTCGTCAAGGCCATGGCAAGCTCCTGCCCGGTGCGACTGCGCGGCGTCTCAAGCGGCGCCACCGCCCAGGAGTCGACCAGTGGCAGCAACGGCGCGACCACGCCCTCGAGATCCTTGTCCGCCAGCAGCCCGAACACCGCCAGGCGGCGCCCGGAGACAGGCCGGGTGGCCAAGCGGCGTGCCAGGTACTCGGCAGCATGGGGGTTGTGGCCGACATCCAGGAGCAATTCCAACCGTTGGCCGCGCCACGTCACCGTGCGACGGTCGAGGCGGCCGGTCATGCGGGTACCCAGCAGCGCCTGGGCGATATCCGACGCAACCCAGGGCAGATCCATCAGCAGGTACGCCTGCACTGCCAGGGCTGCGTTCTCCATCGGCAAGTCGAGCTGGGGCAGATCGACCAACTCCACCGCCTCACCCTTGAGCGTGGTGCCACGCCATTGCCAATGTGCGTCAGTGCTCGCCAGGTCGAAATCGCGCCCGCGCAAGAAGAACGGGCAAGCCAATTCGGACACTTTGTCCAGCAGCGGCTGGGGCGGGTCGAGATCGCCGCACAAGGCTGGCGTGCCTTGGCGGAAGATACCGGCCTTCTCGAAGGCCACCTGCTCCCGGGTATCGCCCAGATAGTCGACATGGTCCACGCCGATGCTGGTCACCAGCGACAGGTCGGCGTCGATCAGGTTGACGGCGTCCAGACGCCCGCCTAGCCCCACTTCAAGCACCACGGCATCCAAGGACGACTGGCTGAACAACCAGAAGGCCGCCAGGGTACCCATCTCGAAATAGGTCAGGGAGATTTCGCCACGCGCGGCCTCTACGGCAGCGAAGGCCCGGCACAGGTCACGGTCGCTGGCCTCGTTGCCATCGATCTGTACCCGCTCGTTGTAGCGCACCAGGTGCGGCGAGCTGTAGACGCCCACCTTGAGCCCCTGGGCGCGCAACAGCGCGGCGACGAAGGCACAGGTCGAGCCTTTGCCATTGGTGCCGGTTACCGTCACCACTCGCGCAGCCAGGCGCCCCAGGTCGAGGCGCGCCAGCACCTGCCGGCATCGCTCGAGGCCCATGTCGATCGCCGAGGGATGCAGTTGTTCCAGGTAAGCGAGCCACTCGCCCAGGGTACGCTCGCTCATCACGCGACGACGGCGGCTTCTTGGGCCTGCTCAGGCGTGGCCTGGCCGGTCATTTGCGCCAGCAGTCGGGCCAGGCGCGGACGCAGTTCCTGACGCGAAATGATCAGGTCGATGGCGCCGTGCTCCAGCAGGAATTCGCTGCGCTGGAAGCCCTCGGGAAGCTTCTCGCGCACGGTCTGCTCGATCACGCGTGGGCCGGCGAAGCCGATCAGCGCCTTGGGCTCGCCGACGATGACGTCGCCGAGCATGGCCAGACTGGCCGATACACCACCGTAGACCGGATCGGTCAGCACCGAAATGAACGGAATGCCTTCTTCACGCAGACGTGCCAGCACCGCAGAGGTCTTGGCCATCTGCATCAGCGAGATCAGCGCTTCCTGCATGCGCGCACCACCCGAGGCGGAGAAGCAGATCATCGGGCAACGGTGTTCCAGCGCATGGTTTGCAGCGCGGACGAACCGTTCACCGACGATGGCGCCCATGGAACCGCCCATGAACGAGAACTCGAAGGCACTGACGACCACCGGCAGACCCATCAGCGTTCCACTGACCGACACCAGGGCATCTTTTTCGCCCGTCTGCTTCTGAGCAGCGGTCAGGCGGTCCTTGTACTTCTTGCCATCACGGAATTTCAGACGGTCGACCGGCTCCAGGTCGGCACCCAATTCGGCACGCCCTTCGGCATCGAGGAAGATATCGATACGCTCACGGGCACCGATGCGCATGTGATGATTGCACTTGGGGCAGACGTCCAGGGTTTTTTCCAGCTCCGGACGATACAGCACGGCTTCGCAGGATGGGCACTTGTGCCACAGGCCTTCCGGTACCGAGCTCTTCTTCACCTCGGAACGCATGATCGAAGGGATCAGTTTGTCTACCAACCAGTTGCTCATGCTCTATTTCTCCCGTTCCGGCCGGTGGCGGGCTGACTGTCGCCTGCCCTGCCCCGACCCTTGAGCTCAAAATCGTGTTCAAAACGATGATGGACCGGCCAACGGGACCACCCGTTGCACCACTCCACCTTCAACCTGTACGCCGACGCCCGCGGCGCCGCGTGTTCTGATGGCCCGCCCCGCAGGGCCGGCCGGGCAGCATCGCGCTGCGATAGCTATGGACGATGGCGCACGGCCAACCGTCACATCCAAGCTCATGCCAGCTTGACCGCCTCGAGGAAGGCATCGATCTTGCCCGCATCCTTGATGCCCTTGGCCTGCTCGACCCCGCCACTGACATCCACCGCATAGGGTCGAACCTGGCGAATCGCCTGAGCGACGTTACCCGCCGACAATCCTCCGGCCAGAATGATGGGTTTGCTCAGGCCTGCCGGCACCAGCGACCAGTCGAACGCTTCACCTGTACCGCCCGGCACACCCGGCACGTAGGTATCGAGCAATATGCCGCGGGCGCCATGGTAGTGCTCGCAAGCCGCCTGCAGATCGTCGCCCGGGCGCACGCGCAGCGCTTTGATCCACGGACGATGGTACCCCTCGCAATCGGCCGGTGTTTCATCGCCGTGGAACTGTAGCAGGTCCAGCGGGACCACTTCGAGGATCTCGCTCAGTTCGCAACGCGAAGCATTGACGAACAGGCCCACGGTGGTGACGAAAGGCGGCAGCGCGGCGATGATGGCCCGGGCCTGGCGTACATCCACCGCGCGCGGGCTCTTGGCATAGAACACGAAGCCGATGGCGTCGGCTCCCGCTTCGGCAGCCGCCAGGGCATCCTCGATGCGGGTGATGCCACAGATCTTGGTGCGCACGTTGCTCATGGACGACAACCCTGGGTGATCAGTGAAGGGCCGGATGTTAGCAAATGACGTATCGCCCGTCAGTCGGACAGCGACTCGTAGCCGGTGAGAAAGTGCGGACCGATGTAACGCTGCGGTAGCGCGAACTCGTCCGGGTACTCCACCTGCACCAGATAAAGGCCATAGGGGTGGGCGGTGACACCGCCTTCGCGCCGATTGCGCCCCTCCAGCACCTGCCGCGCCCACTCCACCGGCCGCTCGCCGGCGCCGATGGTCATCAGCACGCCTGCGATGTTGCGCACCATGTGATGCAGGAAAGCGGTGGCACGTACATCCAGCACGATCATGCGACCGTGGCGCGTCACACGCAGGTGATGGATGTGCTTGATCGGCGACTTCGCCTGACACTGGCTGGCGCGAAACGCGCTGAAGTCATGAGTGCCGAGCAGGTACTCGGCCGCCTGGGCCATCGCGGCGATGTCCAGCGGGCGATGATTCCAGGTCACTTCCTCGGCGAGGTGCGCCGGACGGATCGGATCGTTGTAGATCACGTACCGGTAGCGCCGAGCGGTCGCCTTGAATCGTGCGTGAAAGTGCGCAGGCATTGGCCGCGCCCAGACCACACTGATGTCGTGGGGCAGGTTGAAATTGCTGCCCAAGGTCCAGGCGCGCTCGTCGCGCACCGCGCACGTGTCGAAATGCACCACTTGACCACAACCGTGCACACCGGCATCGGTGCGCCCGGCGCACACCACGCTGATCGGCGCGTCGGCGACCTTCGACAACGCCTGCTCCAGCGCCTGCTGGACACTGGGCACGCCGCTGGCCTGACGCTGCCAGCCGCGATAGCGCGACCCTTTGTATTCCACGCCCAGGGCGATGCGCGAGTAGCCTTCGGCGGCCGACTCGGCCGCCTCGATGTCGTTGATGTCCAAGAAAGCCAAACCTGTGGAGCTGATCGAAAGGCGGCCATTATAAAGAAAACGGCAGCCCACTGGGCTGCCGTCATCCACCTCAAGCACGCTGCCTGTCAGACCAGACGCGAGAGCATGTCCTCGGCTTCCTGACGCTGGGTATCGTCACCATCCTTGACCACTTCATCGAGGATGTCGCGGGCCCCCTGATGGTCCCCCATATCGATGTAGGCACGCGCCAGGTCCAGCTTGGTCGCCACCTCATCGGTCCCGGAGAAGAAATCGAAATCCAGGTCGTCCAGGGCTTCGGGCTCGAGCGCCGCATCCTCGGCGGTGAAATGCGGTTCCAGCGAAGGCGACGCCAGACTCTGCGAAAGCTTGTCCAGTTCGGCGTTGACATCATCGAGCTCAGACGCGAAATGCTTGTCGGCGGGTGTTTCGTCATCCAGCGCCAACGACAGGTCGAAGTCCTCCGGCAGTTCCAGTTCGGAAATCGGATCGAATTCAGGAATCTCGTCGAACGCTGCAAGCTCGGCAGCGACATCAACGGGCGTCTCGCTGTCTGCGGCTGGCGTGGCAGCAGCAGGCTCACCGACATCCAGGTCGAAGTCCGCCAGATCATCCAGTGGCTGCGGCTGGGACTGCGCCTGAGCCTGCGCCAGCAACGCCTCGAAATCGTCGTCTGCGCCGCTCTGCATCTGGTCGGCCTGCGGTGCTTCTGGGGCGTCGAGCACCGGCGCGTTGAGCGGCTCGTCCAACAGCAGATCGTCATCCAGGCTCAGGTCGAAGTCGTCGCCCAAATCCGGCGTGGCCGTGATGGATTCGACGTCAGCTTCGCTCGCGTCCTGCGGCGCGGGCTCGACGGCTTGCACGGGCTCAGGCTGCGCCTCGACTAGCGGCTCTGGGTCCTGCAACAGCTCCTGGACGTATTGCTCATCCTGCTCTGCTGCCAAAGCGGCGGCGCCGAGCCCGACGGCTGCCGCCGCAGCCACGACGGCAACCATGGCCGGGTAACGCTGCTTGATGCCTTCGACTTCACCCTGATTCTCCGGGGTGTCGGCCAATTGGTGCTCCTGCTCGGCAAAGGCGTGTTGATCGCCTTGACGCGCATAGACCTCCATCAACTTCAGGCGCAGGTCGCTGCGCTGCGGCTCAGCAGCCACAACAGGTTCAAGCAGGCTAGCGGCGTGGTTCAGACGCCCCTTGGCGACACTGTCATCGACCTCGGCCAACAGTGCGGCATAGCGATCGGCAACCACAGGCGCACTGGCAGCGACCGGCTTCTCAGCCGCGGCGGCGGCCGCTGCAGAGGCCGCCACCACCGCCGGCGACAGGGTCACCGTGGGGGCAGACACGTCCAGGCCATCGAAGCTGCCTGGCGGCAAGTCTGGGTCCGGCCCACGCTCATCGTCCTCGGCCAGCGCCCGCGCCATGCGCAGATGTTTTTCCGCCTCTTGCTGCGCCTTGCGCTTGCGCGCCAGAAGCAGCAACAGCAGCAGCAGGACCAGGAACGCCGAACCGGCCAACAGTCCCAGCAACAACGGATTACCCAGCAGATCGTCGAGCATGCTCGGTTCGGTCTGGGGCTGAGCAGCGGTCTCTGGCTCCGGCACCGGCGCGGTATCGACCGCAGCCGGAGGGGGTACGACCACAGGTTCGGCAGGCGTCAGTTGGGCATTCACCGCAGGCTCGACCGGCGGCGGCGCGACCGTAGCGGCCGGCGCCGCGTCACCTTGAGCCTGCAGACGCGCCAGTTGATCATTCTTCAGTTCGATCAGGCGCTGCAGCTTGTCCAACTGGCTTTGCAGATCGGTCATTCGACTCTGCAGTTCTTCGTTGTCACGGCGACTGGTATCCAGGCTCTCCTGGGCGACCGCCAATTTGTCGCTGAGGGCCTTGGCGTCATTCGCCGCACCTTGGTTATTCGGTGAGACCAGGCGCAGGTTATCGCCTTGGGCAATCCGTGCCGGGGCAGCATCGGCGGCGCCACGACGGGTCGCGTCCAATTGCCGAGCGCGAGGCCCCAGGCGCCGTCCTTCGCGCCAGGCGGCGTACTGTTCGGCCACCTCACGAATCGCTTCGCCCTGGGGGATGGCGCGGATCTGCTGCTGATCCGGCAGGCGCAGCACCTGGCCGGTCTTGAGCTGGTTGATGTTGTTACCGATGAAGGCGTCAGGATTCAAAGCCTGGATCGCCAGCATGGTTTGTTGAATCGACCCACCCTGGGTATTGCGCGCAGCGATTTGCCAGAGCGTGTCACGCTGACGGGTGGTGTAGCTGCCCGCAGTGGTCGCCGGGTTGACGGTTCCCTGCGCTGGCGCGGCAGTGGCAGCTTGCGGCGCATCGAGCGCAACGCTGTAGTCACGCAGCAGGCGCCCTTGCGGCCACATCACTTGCACCAGAAACTTGATGACAGGCTCGGGCAGCGGTTTGCTGGAGGTGACACGCAGCACGCTGCGGCCGTTGGGGTTGATCACCGGGGTGAAGCTCAGGTCCTGCAGATAGGCCGGTAGCGTCACGCCAGCCTTGGCGAACTCCTCGGCGGGCGCCAGGCTAGGCGCCACCTCCGAAGGGGTCAGGTCGCGTACATCGAGCAGCTCGATCTCGGCGTCCAGCGGCTGGTTCTGCGCCGACTTGAGGGTCAGCTCGCCAAGACCGAGTGCATTGGCCATGCCGGACGACAGCGCCGAAGCGGCCGCGATAGCCAGAACCAATTTGCGAATTCGAAGCATGGACCTGTTCCCTTGTATGAATCGTCCCCAATACCTGCCAGGCGTAGGACAAATGTGCTGGCCAGTATCTTTTACGCCATTTTTTTAATCAACAATTGCGCCAATTGTACGGCGTTGAGGGCCGCGCCCTTGCGCACGTTGTCGGTCGTCAACCACAGATCGAGTTGGTGATCCGCGTCGATTCCCTGGCGTACACGACCAACATAGACCACGTCCTGCCCCACTGCGTCACCCACTGGCGTCGGATAATCGTCATTCTCCACGCGTTCGACGCTGGCAGCGCCATCCAGCGCCAGCTTGACCGCCTGCACATCCACGGGAATTCGGCTTTGTACGGACACACTGAAGCTATCGCCGAAAAACACTGGGACTTGAACGCAGCTCACAGAAATCTTCAGTTCAGGCAGCCCCAACAGCACGCGACTCTCACTGACCAAGCGCCGCTCCAGGGTGCCGTGCCCCTGCTCATCGGTAGCGCCCACTTGCGCCAGCAGGTTGAACGCCACCTGCCGATCGAAGAAGCGCGGCTCTAGAGGGCGTGCGTTGAGCAACTCGGCAGTCTGTCTGGCCAGTTCGTTCACGGCCTCGCGTCCCTGCGACGACACGGCCAGGCAGGCCATGACCTGAATTCGCTCGATATCGAGCACACCTCGAAGCGGTGCCAGCGCCACCGCCAAGGCGATCGCACCGCTGCTCGGGCTCGACACCACTACGGGCAGCTTTAGCCCGTCCAGCGCCTCAGGGTTGGCCTCCGGTACGATGCTCAACGCCTCTTCGAGCCCGCCAGAGAGGTCGATCACCGAACACCCAGCCTCACGCGCCTTGCTCGCAAAACTGCGGCTCACCGCCGCACCAGCGGCGAAGAACGCCAGCTTGACCTGAGCAAAATCGAAACTGTCGACTTCGCGCACACGGACCTTCTTGCCGGCGAACATCACACTGCTGCCCGCTGACTCCATGCTCGCCAACAAATGCAGGGTTGCCACTGGGAACTGAAGCTCCTCGAGGATCTGCACCAGGGCTTCACCGACACTGCCGGTGGCGCCGACGACGGCGATATCTAAGGCTTGGCTCATGCTTTGAATCCTTGTACGGGAACGGCGGGAGCGGCACTGTACTTGATTGACAGAAAAACAAAAAACCCGTGCGGTCGCCCGGCACGGGTTTTTCGACACGCCGAAGCGATCAACGCTCCAGAAGAATCCGCAGCATGCGGCGCAGCGGTTCGGCTGCGCCCCACAGCAGTTGGTCGCCGACTGTGAATGCCCCAAGGTACTGCGAGCCCATGTTCAGCTTGCGCAGACGGCCAACCGGAACGTTCAGGGTGCCAGTGACCTGAGTCGGACTCAGTTCCTGCATGCTGATCTCGCGCTGATTGGGTACCAACTTAACCCACGGATTGTGCTGGCTGATCATGCCTTCGATATCGGCCAGCGGCACATCCTTGTTCAGCTTGATGGTCAGTGCCTGGCTGTGGCAACGCATGGCGCCGATCCGCACGCAGATGCCGTCGACCGGAATCGGGCTTTTGAAGCGACCGAGGATCTTGTTGGTTTCGGCCTGGGCCTTCCATTCCTCACGGCTCTGACCGTTGGGCAATTCCTTGTCGATCCACGGAATCAGGCTACCGGCCAGCGGCACACCGAAGTTTTCGGTGGGGAAGCCATCACCGCGCATGGTCTCGGCGACCTTGCGGTCGATGTCGAGAATGGCACTGGCGGGATTGGCCAGTTCGTCCGCTACCGCGGCATGGATACCGCCCATCTGCCGGATCAGCTCACGCATGTTCTGCGCGCCTGCACCGGAGGCTGCCTGGTAGGTCATGGCGCTCATCCACTCCACCAGACCGGCTTCGAACAGCCCGCCCAAGCCCATCAGCATCAGACTGACGGTGCAGTTGCCGCCGATGTAGTTCTTGGTGCCAGCGTCCAGTTGATGGTCGATGACCTTGCGGTTGACCGGATCGAGAATGATGACTGCATCGTCCTGCATGCGCAGGGACGACGCGGCGTCGATCCAGTAGCCTTGCCAGCCTGCTTCGCGCAGCTTGGGGAAGACTTCGTTGGTGTAGTCGCCGCCCTGGCAGGTCAGGATCACGTCGAGGGTCTTGAGCTCTTCGATCGAATAGGCGTCCTTGAGCGGCGCCGTATCCTTGCCCACGTTCGGGCCCTGGCCGCCGACATTGGAGGTGGTGAAGAACACCGGCTCGATAAGGTCGAAGTCCTGCTCTTCCAGCATCCGCTGCATGAGCACGGAACCGACCATACCGCGCCAACCGATCAGACCTACACGTTTCATCGCAACTACACCTTTGCTAAAAAGTGGGCCACCGTCGAGGGGAAACGACGGCGGGCCAGAGAGATTACAGATTCTGCAGAGCCGCGACTACTGCGTCGCCCATTTCCTGGGTACCGACCTTGGTGCAACCGGCCGACCAGATGTCGCCGGTGCGCAGCCCTTGGTCGAGCACCAGGCTGACGGCACGCTCGATGGCCTCGGCGGCCACCTGCTGATTGAAGCTGTAGCGCAGCATCATGGAAACCGAAAGAATGGTCGCCAGTGGGTTGGCGATGCCTTGCCCGGCGATGTCCGGCGCCGAGCCATGGCACGGCTCGTACATGCCCTTGTTGTCGGCGTCCAGCGACGCAGACGGCAACATGCCGATGGAGCCGGTCAGCATGGAAGCTTCGTCCGAAAGGATGTCTCCGAACATGTTGTCGGTGACCACCACATCGAACTGCTTGGGTGCGCGGACCAACTGCATGGCGGCGTTGTCCACGTACATATGGCTGAGCTCGACGTCCGGATAGTCCTTGGCCACCTCTTCGACCACTTCACGCCAGAGCTGGCTGGATGCCAGGACGTTGGCCTTGTCGACCGAGCACAGCTTCTTGCCGCGCACGCGGGCCATGTCGAAGCCGACACGGGCGATGCGACGCACTTCGCTCTCGCTGTACGGCAAGGTGTCGTAGGCCTGACGCTCGCCGCCCTGCAATTCGCGCTGACCACGAGGTGCGCCGAAGTAGATACCGCCGGTCAACTCGCGGACGATGAGGATGTCCAGACCGGACACGATCTCCGGCTTGAGCGAAGAAGCCTGCGCCAGTTGCGGGTAGAGGATCGCCGGACGCAGGTTGGCGAACAGGCCCAGTTGTGCGCGTATCTTCAGCAGGCCACGCTCGGGACGGATGTCACGCTCGATCTTGTCCCACTTCGGTCCACCGACAGCGCCCAGCAGCACAGCATCGGCGTTGCGCGCGCGCTCCAGCGTTTCATCGGCCAACGGCACGCCGTGTTTGTCGATGGCCGCGCCGCCGATCACATCGTGCGCCAGGCTGAAACCCAGGCCAAACTTTTCGTTGGCCAGGTTCAGCACCTTGACGGCCTCGGCCATGATTTCCGGGCCGATGCCATCACCTGGGAGAATCAGAATCTGTTTGCTCATGCTTTCCTCTATTCGTTCAAGCGGCGCGGCTGGATGCGCCGCGCCGAAATGCTAGCGCTCGGCCCACAGCACGATGACATCCGTGCTGAAGGAGCCGTCGGCCTGGATCTGATAATACTGCCGCACTTCCTCTCCCATGGCCCGCTGCAACTGGCGGATGGCCACGCGCATCGGCTCGGGTGTGCGCATGCGCTCGACCCAGGAGGCGAATTCCAGGTGCAAACGCTGGCGGCTGTGGCTGCGGGTGAACAGCCCCGCATCACTGACCTGGCGTAGCCACTGGTCGGCAGAGTAATCGCGCACATGACTGGTGTCGCGCAGGACTTCGACGCTTTGCAGGTAGGTGTCGAGCAGCGGACTGCCCGGCGACATGACGTCGATGAAAGCAGCCACGCCACCGGGCTTGAGTACCCGGCGCACTTCCCGCAGGGCCAGGCCCAGGTCGCTCCAGTGATGCGCCGAATAACGACTGATGACGTACTCGAAAGAGGCATCGGGGAATGGCAGACGCTCGGCCGCGCCGCGCTCGGTGACGATAGTGTTCAACCCTCGCGCCGCCGCCGTACTGGCAACCACATCGAGCATCGACTGCGAGAGATCGTAGGCCACCACCTCGGCCACCAAGGGCGCCACCTGGAAGCTGACATGGCCGGCACCACACCCAAGGTCCAGCACCCGCGCAGCGCCTTGGCCTTGCAGCTCAGCCTGCAGCAGAGCGAACTCGGTGCCCTGGGCATGTACGGGGCTGCTGAGATAAGCGCTGGCCTGTTCGCCGAACTGGCGCTGAACCACATCGGCGTGGGTGCTGCTGGTCATGGTGTCGATCCTCATGGGTCGTTTCAAGATGCGGTGCGTCTGGCCCGCTCACTCAAGCGTCGCGAAACAACCACGGCTGCGCAGCGCGGTGCCCGATTTCGAAGTCCTTGATGGCGTCGCCATCCTGCAAGGTCAGGCCAATATCATCCAGGCCATTGAGCAGGCAGTGCTTGCGGAAGGCGTCGATCTCGAAATGCAGGACCTTGCCGTCCGGGCGAGTGACGGCCTGGGCCTGCAGGTCGATGGTGAGTTGATACCCCGGATTGGCCTCGACCTGCTTGAACAATTCGTCCACTTCTTCGTCGGCCAGGATGATCGGCAGCAAGCCGTTCTTGAAACTGTTGTTGAAGAAGATGTCGGCGAAGCTCGGCGCGATGACGCTGCGAAAGCCGTACTCATCCAGCGCCCAAGGCGCATGCTCGCGGCTCGAACCGCAGCCGAAGTTCTCCCGTGCCAGCAGCACGCTGGCGCCTTGGTAGCGGGCGTGGTTGAGCACGAACTCCTGGTTCAGCGGGCGCTTGCTGTTGTCCTGGTAGGGCTGACCTACATCCAGGTAACGCCACTCATCGAACAGGTTGGGGCCGAAGCCGGTGCGCTTGATCGACTTGAGAAACTGCTTGGGAATGATCTGGTCGGTATCGACGTTGGCCCGATCCAACGGCGCCACGAGACCGGTGTGCTGGGTGAAGGCTTTCATGCTGCGCTCCCTTGGATCAACTCGCGGACATCGATGAAGTGACCAGTCACCGCCGCAGCGGCGGCCATGGCCGGGCTGACCAAATGGGTACGCCCACCTGCGCCCTGACGCCCCTCGAAGTTACGGTTGGAGGTAGAGGCACAATGCTCGCCGCTCTCCAGGCGGTCCGGATTCATCGCCAGGCACATCGAGCAACCTGGCTCACGCCATTCGAAGCCGGCTTCGAGGAAGATCTTGTCCAGCCCCTCGCGTTCGGCCTGGGCCTTGACCAGCCCCGACCCCGGCACCACCAACGCTTGCTTGACGTTCGCCGCCACCTTGCGGCCCTTGGCGATCTCGGCCGCTGCGCGCAAGTCTTCGATGCGCGAATTGGTGCACGATCCGATGAACACCCGGTCGAGCTTGATATCGGTAATGGCCTGATTGGCTGCCAGCCCCATGTACTTGAGGGCGCGCTCGATCGAGCCGCGCTTGATCAGGTCTGGCTCGGCCGCCGGATCCGGAACACGTTGATCGACCGCCAGCACCATTTCGGGCGACGTGCCCCAACTCACTTGCGGCTTGATCTGGGCGGCATCCAGCTCGACGACAGTGTCGAACACGGCATCCGCGTCGGATACCAGCTCCTTCCAGACCTGGACCGCCTGCGGCCACTGCTCGTCATTGGGCGCGTAGGGGCGTCCTTGGACGTAGGCAATCGTGGTGTCGTCTACGGCGACCAGGCCGACGCGGGCACCGGCCTCGATGGACATGTTGCAGATGGTCATGCGGCCTTCCATGGACAATGCGCGGATAGCGCTGCCGGCGAACTCCATGGCATGACCGTTGCCACCAGCGGTACCGATCTTGCCGATGACCGCCAGCACGATGTCCTTGGCGGTGACGCCGGCAGGCAACTGCCCCTCGACCCGCACCAGCATGTTCTTCATTTTCTTGGCGACCAGGCACTGCGTGGCGAGCACATGCTCGACTTCCGACGTACCGATGCCGTGGGCCAACGCGCCGAAAGCGCCGTGCGTGGAGGTGTGCGAATCGCCGCAGACCACGGTCATGCCCGGCAATGTCGCGCCTTGTTCGGGGCTGATCACGTGCACGATGCCTTGGCGCTCGTCGTTCATCTTGAATTCGACGATGCCATATTCGTCGCAGTTCTCGTCGAGCGTCTGCACCTGCAAACGCGAGACCTGGTCGGCGATGGCCTCGATACCGCCCTTGCGCTCAGGCGTGGTCGGCACGTTGTGGTCAGGGGTGGCGATGTTGGCGTCGATACGCCATGGCTGGCGGTTGGCCAGGCGCAGGCCTTCGAAGGCCTGGGGCGAAGTCACTTCGTGGATGATATGACGGTCGATATAGATCAAGGACGAACCATCGTCGCGTCGCTTGACCTCGTGCGCATCCCAGAGTTTGTCGTAAAGCGTTTTGCCAGCCATCAGACTGTTCCTCATCAGCGTATTTCTATGCCAATAACCCCTTGGCTTGTACGGTCGATGCTAAAGGGCTAGATTGAATAACTCAAATTCATAATTTTTATGCTTTGGATAACCAAAAGGAATTCGAAAGCGTGGACCTGGCAAACCTCAGTGCCTTCATTGCGATTGCTGAAACCGGCAGCTTCTCGAGTGCCGCTGAGCGCCTGTATTTGACCCAACCGGCGGTCAGCAAACGCATCGCAGGCCTGGAGCAGCTACTGGGCGTGCGCCTTTTCGATCGACTCGGCCGCGAGGTGAGCCTGACCGAGGCCGGGCGAGCCCTGCTCCCGCGTGCTTACCAGATCGTCAATGTACTGGACGACACACGGCGTGCACTGACCAATTTGACAGGAGAAGTTACCGGCCGCCTGACTCTGGCCACCAGCCACCATATCGGCCTACACCGCCTGCCCCCGGTCCTGCGGGCGTTCACCCGGGAATATCCTGGAGTGGCGCTGGATATCCAGTTTCTCGATTCAGAAGCGGCCTACGACGAAGTTCTCCACGGCCGCGCAGAAATTGCCGTGATCACCCTGGCCCCCGAGCCTCATCATCTGATTCGGGCCACCCCTGTCTGGGACGACGCGCTGGACTTCGTCGCCGCCCCAGAGCACCCACTGGCACGCGACAGCCACGTTCGACTGGCCGATGTCGCACGCCATCCCGCCGTGTTTCCCGGCGGTAATACGTTCACTCATCACATCGTGCAACGCCTGTTCGAGAGCCAGGGACTGACGCCAAACATCGCCATGAGCACCAACTATCTGGAGACTATCAAGATGATGGTGTCCATTGGTCTGGCCTGGAGCGTTCTGCCGCGCACCATGCTCGATGGGCAGGTCGCATCCATCGCTTTGCCCGGCATATGCCTGTCTCGCCAGCTAGGCTACATCCTGCATACGGAACGAACGCTGTCCAATGCGGCCAGGGCGTTCATGGCCTTGCTCGACAGCCAGCGCGAGCCTGCCTGACTGCATCGCGGTACGGCGTGTGATCCATAGCGAGCTTCATCTGCCGAAGGTCTGCGAGCCATGCCCAAACCAGACAAAACCTACCCGCGCCTGCCTCATATTCCTGCAGTCGACCCGTTGGAATCGGAGCAGGCGTGGCAGAACGCCCCGCAATTGCTGACCGCACTCAACGGTGCGCGCCTCGGCGCGTGGCTGTGGGATATCGAAACAGGCCGGGTGAGCTGGTCGCGCGGCACCCAGGCGCTATTCGGCTTCGATCCGCAGCACCCACTGGCAGAGGGCATCGACTACCTCGACCTGCTCCCTGAAGAAGACCGTGCGCGAACTCGCCAATTATTCCAGGCGGTGGTCGATGGCGAACCGGCGGATCAAGCCATGCGCCATCGCATCCGCTGGCCCGACGGCAGCCTGCACTGGCTGGAAATAAACGGCAGCCTGACCCACGATCACAACGGTCGCCGCCAGATGATCGGGGTGATTCGCGAAATCACCCGCCAGCGCGATCGAGAGGCCGCGCTGGTCAACTCGGAAAAGCGCTTTGCCACCCTTTTCCACCTCAGTCCCAATGCGATCCTGCTGACACGTCGCCACGACGGCATGATCTTCGAGGTCAACCAGCACTTCGAGGCCATGTTCGGCTGGCCTGGCGCGCTGGTGATCGGCAAGAGCAGTGTCGAACTGGGCATGTGGGTCCACGCCGAACAACGCCAGCAAATGCTCGACGCCACCCGCAACAGCGGCAAGCCGGTGACCATGGAAGTGCAGTTCCGCACCGCGACCGGCCGGGTCCAGGACGGCATTCTGTGCACCCAGGGCATTGAACTCGAAGGTATTACTTATCTGGTCAGCACCTTTGTCGACACCACTGAGCGCAAGCGCGCCGAGCGAGCCCTCAAGGACAGCCAAGAGCGCCTGGACCTGGCGCTGGACTCCGCACAACTGGGCACCTGGGACTGGCACATCCCCAGCGGCATGCTCTATGGCTCAGCGCGCGCCGCGCAGTTGCATGGCCTGGACCCTGCCCCCTTCCACGAGTCGTTCGACGCATTCTTCGAAGGTGTGCCGGAAGAAGAACGCAGCGCCATGCGCCAGGCCTACCGCAGTTTACGCGAAGGGCCGGCGGGCAATTACCAGATCACCTACCGGGTGCAATTGGAAAACGGCGCCTCGCGCTATATCGAAAGCCGAGCACGGCTGTATCGGGATGATCAGGGCACTCCGCTGCGCATGGCCGGTACATTGCTGGACATTACCGATCAGGTCGAACGCGAGCAGCGCCTGAGCGCCTCGGAGGAAAAATTCGCCAGCCTGTTCCAGGTAAGCCCCGATCCGATTTGCGTTCTGGATCAGGACAGCGGCCAGTTCATCGAAATCAACCCGGCCTTCACCCAAACGTTCGGCTGGACCGCCACGCAGGTGATAGGGCGCAGCCCCGACCAGATCGGATTGTGGGCCGAACCTTACGCCCGCGCCCAACGTATCGAGCGGGTCATTCGCGAACAGGGCTTGAGCAACATTGCCGTAGTGGTCAACCACCTGAGCGGCATACCGCTGACCTGTATGATTTCCAGCCGCTTGATCACAGTCGACAACCGACCTTGCAGCGTGACCACGCTACGCGACATCACCCAGCAACAACGCGCCGAGTCCGCCCTGAAGGCCAGCGAGGAAAAGTTCGCCAAAGCGTTTCATTCAAGCCCCGATGCCATCACCATCACCGAACGTCAAAGCGGTCGTTACCTGGAGGTCAACGACGGCTTCTGCCGACTGACCGGCTTTAGCAGCCACGAAGTGGTCGGCCGGACCGTTTTCGAATTGGGCATCTGGACCGACGAAAAGCAGCGCGCGGCGCTGTTGGCAGACCTCGGCGAGCATGGCCGGGTGCACCATCGGGAAATGCTCGGACATAACAAGCAGGGCGAGGTGTTGACCGTCGAAGTCTCGGTCGAACCGATCAGCCTCAACGACACCGACTGCCTGTTGATGACTGCACGCGACGTCAGCCAACTGAAGAATGCCCAGGCGCAGATTCGTCACCTGGCCTACCACGACCCGTTGACCAACCTGCCCAATCGCGCCCTGCTGACCGATCGGCTGAGCCAGCAGATCGCCCTGCTCAAACGCCATGATCTGCGCGGCGCCCTGCTCTTTCTGGACCTGGATCATTTCAAGCACATCAACGATTCACTCGGCCACCCGGTCGGCGATACCGTGCTCAAGATCATCACCGCACGCCTGGAAGCCAGCGTACGTCTGGAGGACACGGTGGCGCGGCTGGGCGGCGACGAGTTCGTGGTGCTGCTCAGCGGCCTGGCCGGCAGCCGCGAACGGGTCGAGGCCCAGGTACGCGAACTGGCCGACACCTTGCGCGAGCTGCTGGCCGCACCGATGTCGCTGGATGGTCAGCGCCTGCAGGTGACGCCGAGCATTGGCGTAGCGCTGATTCCGGATCATGGCTCTACCCCGGCCGACCTGCTCAAACGTGCCGACATCGCCCTGTACCGGGCCAAAGACTCGGGACGCAACACCACGCAACTGTTTCACACCACCATGCAGGAAGCCGCCAGCGAACGGCTGCGCATGGAAAACGACCTGCGCTTGGCGCTGTCGCGTGACGAACTGGCGCTGCACTTCCAGCCCCAGGTTGACGCGCGCGCCAATCGCATCGTGGGCGTAGAGGTCTTGCTGCGCTGGCATCACCCACAATTGGGGCAGCAATCCCCTGCGCTGTTCATACAGGTGCTGGAGGAAAGCGGACTGATACTCGAGGTGGGCAGTTGGATCCTCGACCAGGCCTGCGAGGCCTGCGCGCGCCTGCTGGATGAGGGCTTGATCGATGCTGGTGAGTTCAGCCTGTGCGTGAACATCAGCCCCAAACAATTTCGCCAGAATGATTTCGTCGAAAGGGTTTTGCGCAGCCTGGACGAGCATCATCTGCCCCGCTACATGCTCAAGCTGGAAATCACCGAGGGGATCGTGATCCAGAACCTGGAGGACACCATCGGCAAGATGCGCGAGCTCAAGCGTCACGGCGTGACCTTCTCCATGGACGATTTCGGCACGGGCTATTCCTCGCTGACCTACCTCAAGCGGTTGCCCGTCGATGCACTGAAGATCGATCAGACCTTCGTGCGCGATGCACCCAACGATTCGAACGATGCGGAAATCGTTCGCGCCATCGTCGCCATGGCACACAGCCTCGGGCTGACGGTAATCGCCGAAGGTGTCGAGTTGACCGAACAACTGACGTTCCTCCAGCGCCAAGGCTGTCATCTTTATCAGGGTTATCTGTTCAGCCGACCACTGGCTCTGGCTGAGTTTCGCCGTCTATTGGCTGAGACAAGCGGTCGCACATGACTGGCTGGCGAGAGAAATCAGGTAGAACGATGCGCAACGCAAACAAGATCGGAGCCGCAAAGCGGCCCCGATCGATGCTCACCGAGCAGTTTCAAGGTATCAATTGAGCGCTGGCTTATCGCCATTGATTGGGATGCGCTTGGCCTTGGCTTCTTCCGGGACGACACGCAGGAGGTCGATGCTCAGCAGCCCGTTGGCCAGGTCGGCGGCCTTGACCTCGATGTGATCGGCCAGACGGAACGACAGCTTGAACGCGCGCTGGGCAATACCTTGATGCAGATAGGTCACCTCGGTGGCGGCCTTGTCACGCTTGCCACCCGAGACCGTCAGTACACCCTTCTCGACCTGAAGATCAAGGTCCTGCTCCTGAAGGCCGGCGGCGGCAATAACGATGCGGTACTGGTCATCACCATGCTTTTCAACGTTGTAGGGCGGGTAGCTGCTACCAGCCTCGTTACGTGCCGCAGACTCGAACAAGTCATTGAAACGGTCGAAGCCAACGGAGTGGCGGAACAGCGGTGCGAGGGAGAAAGCGGTAGTCATAGTCATTAACTCCTGAGATTCAGCAAGTAAGTCACTTCGCGACCCGACTTCGGCATCGCGTACTCAAGAGATAAGGTCTTCAACAACGGTTTCAAGGGACATCGGCAAAAAAATCGTGTGCCCTTCAGGCAACATCCAATTCAACGCCTTGCCCGGTGAGTACTCCAACGCCCAGCAACTGACTGATCCGCTGGCAGTCGTCTTCACGGCGCAATTGGGCGAACAGTGCCACGGCCTCTGGATAGCTGCGAGTCAACATGGCCAGCCACTGCTTCATCCGTCCTGGCGCATAGCGCGGCGACAGCTTGGCCTGGGCCTGACGCCAGAATTCGCGCAACAGCGGCAACAGTTCGCACCAGGCCAAAGGTCGGTAGTCGCGCCCCTCGTGTGCTGCTGCGATCTGCAGTGCCAAGTCGGGCCGAGACACCAGACCACGCCCCAACATGATGTGTTCGGCACCGCTGACCTCGCGGCAGCGCCGCCAGTCCTCGACCGTCCAGATTTCGCCGTTGGCGAACACCGGTACCTGAACCACGTCCTGCACCCGCGCCACCCATTCCCAATGGGCTGGCGGCTTGTAACCTTCGACCTTGGTTCGCGCATGCACCACCAGGTGCGCTGCCCCGCCTTCGGCCAGCGCCGTACCGCACTCCAGGGCACCGTCCGGACTGTCGAAGCCCAGACGCATCTTGGCGGTCACAGGGATATGCGCAGGTACGGCGCGGCGAACTTCATGGACGATGGCGTGCAGCAGTTCAGGCTCCTTGAGCAGCACCGCGCCCCCGCGGGATTTATTGACGGTCTTGGCCGGACAACCGAAGTTCAGGTCGATAACCGGCGCACCCAGCTCGCAAGCCAACGCGGCATTCTCTGCCAGGCATACGGGGTCCGAGCCCAGCAACTGCACACGCATGGGCACACCTGCCGCTGTTTGAGCTCCGTGGCGCAGCTCAGGCGCCAACTTGTCGAATGACGAGGGCGGCAGCAGGCGATCGCAGACGCGGATGAACTCGGTGACACACCAGTCGATGCCCCCGACACGGGTCAGCACGTCGCGCAGGATGTTGTCGACCAGACCCTCCATGGGGGCCAGGGCAATTTGCATGTTGGGGTCTCGAGAAAAAGCGGGAGTCTAGCAAAAAGACGGGGCGATCAGGCATCGATCAGTGCCGGACCATAGCCTTCGATGAACTCGGCAGGCATGCGCCGAGGCCTGCCGCTGGACAGCTCGATGCAGGCGAAGGTGGTCTGCGCACGAAGCAGCGTGACGCCGTCGCTTGGACGCCTGAGCTGGAAACGACGAGTCATGCGCAGACGCTGGTCCCATTCGACGATCCACGTGCCTAGTTGCAGCTCGTCGTCCTCATAGCCGGCCGCCAGATAGTCGATTTCATGACGAACAACGGCCATGGCCCGGTCCAGCCGACGGTATTCGGCCAAGTCCAGGCCCAGGCGCTGCGAATGACGCCAGGCACACCGCTCCAGCCACGTCACGTAAACCGCATTGTTGGCGTGGCCAAGGCCGTCGATGTCTTCGCTGCCGACCCGAAGGTCGATGATGAACGGCGCTGCCAGATCCCAGCTCATGCCTGCTCCCCAATGAGTGAAGAGGCAGAGTGTAACCAATGCCGAGAAGTAGAAAAACAAAAGGCCCATTCAATAATCGAATGAGCCTTTGAAGTCCCGCAAAACGCGGGTAAAAGTGGCGTCCCCTAGGGGACTCGAACCCCTGTTACCGCCGTGAAAGGGCGGTGTCCTAGGCCACTAGACGAAGGGGACGTGAAACCTTCGTGCAGACTCGCTTTCACGAATCCTGGCAGATTTGGTGGAGCTAAGCGGGATCGAACCGCTGACCTCCTGCATGCCATGCAGGCGCTCTCCCAGCTGAGCTATAGCCCCGAAACAAAACAAAAAGCCCATCCAACAACCGAATGAGCCTTTCAACCCCGCAATACGCGGGAAGAAGTGGCGTCCCCTAGGGGACTCGAACCCCTGTTACCGCCGTGAAAGGGCGGTGTCCTAGGCCACTAGACGAAGGGGACGTTGACCTTCGTGCCGGCCCGTTTTCACGAGCCGCGGCAAAATTGGTGGAGCTAAGCGGGATCGAACCGCTGACCTCCTGCATGCCATGCAGGCGCTCTCCCAGCTGAGCTATAGCCCCAGATTTCTAGCCTCGCGGCCCAGCGACCCTTGCAGCATCGCTTGTGTGAAACTGGCGTCCCCTAGGGGACTCGAACCCCTGTTACCGCCGTGAAAGGGCGGTGTCCTAGGCCACTAGACGAAGGGGACGAACCTTCTTGCCTTCAAGACCGTGTACTAGACCCGATCTTGCTTCATGTTGCTGGACATGAAGCGGAATGTGGTGGAGCTAAGCGGGATCGAACCGCTGACCTCCTGCATGCCATGCAGGCGCTCTCCCAGCTGAGCTATAGCCCCACAATGTCGCAGTGAACCGAAGCATCGACTGGGCGCCAAATGTTTCGTTCTCGTTCATCGCTGTGGACGGGGCGCATATTAAGAGTGGATTGCAGGGCTGTCAAACGAATTCGTGAAAAAACTCAAAATTTTTTTCACAGATAACAATCACTTACCGCCCTGCCCTGGCGGCCCAAGAAGGGCTGCCCACGGCAGTGAAGGCTTGCTCCACCGCCGCCGCCCAGGCGATGACCATTCACAAACGATCAGGCGATACTGGCGAGGAGCTTTTCCCACTCCTTGTTTTCTTTCTTGGACACGCCCCCCAGCAACTCCAGTGCCTGCCGCAAGCGATAGCGCGTGAGGTCAGGGCCAAGAATCTCCATGGCATCAAGTACCGACACCGAACTGGCCTGACCGGAAATCGAAGCGAACATCAGCGGCATGGCGTCACGCAACTTCAAGCCAAGCGTGTCGACTACTGCCTGGATACAGCCAGTGATGCGCTCTTTTTCCCACTGACGCAAACTTTCGAGTTTCCACAAGATCAACTGCATCACCTGGCGAACCTGCTCAGGCGTCAGCTTCTTGTGCTCGAACAGCTTGGCATCGAGCTTGAGCGCACCTTCAAAGAAGAAACCGGCCAACGGCGCAATCTGACTGAACGTTTCCACCCGACCTTGAACGTGCGGGGCGATTTTCATCATGTAGTCGGAGTTGAACGCCCACTGTTGCACACGCGCAGCGAAGTCTTCGACCGGCAGATCACGCAGCCACTGGCCATTGAGCCAGGACAGCTTCTCGATATCGAAGATCGGCCCCCCCAGCGAGATGCGCGACAGATCGAAGTGCTCGACCATCTCCGCCAGGGAAAACTTCTCGCGCTCGTCGGGCATCGACCAACCCATGCGCCCCAGGTAGTTGAGCATCGCCTCGGGCATGAAGCCCATGCGCTCGTAGAAGGTGACGGAGGTCGGATTCTTGCGCTTGGACAGCTTGGATTTGTCTGGATTACGCAGCAGCGGCATGTAACACAGCTTGGGCTGCTCCCAACCGAAATACTCGTAGAGTTTAATCAGCTTCGGCGCCGAAGGCAGCCATTCCTCACCGCGCAAGACGTGGGTGATCCCCATCAGGTGATCATCGACCACATTGGCCAGGAAGTAGGTGGGCAGACCGTCGTTCTTCATCAGCACCTGCATGTCCATGCGGTCCCACGGAATCTCGACATCGCCACGCAGCATGTCCGGCACCACGCAGACGCCTTCGCTGGGCACCTTCATGCGGATCACATGGGGCTCGCCTGCCGCCAGACGGCGCTGGACCTCCTCAGCACTGAGCTCGAGCGCACGCCCGTCATAGCGGGGCGTCTCGCCGCGGGCCATCTGTTCGGCGCGCATCTGATCCAGCTCTTGCGCCGTGCAGAAGCAGTAGAAAGCGTGACCGGCATCGACCAATTCCTTGGCATAGCGCGCGTAGATTTCGCCACGCTCGCTCTGCCGATATGGACCATGCGGACCACCGACATCCGGACCTTCGTTCCACTCGATTCCCAGCCAGCGCAGGGCATCGAAGATCTGCTGCTCGGACTCACGGGTCGAACGCAACTGATCGGTGTCTTCGATACGCAGAATGAATTCGCCGCCGTGCTGCTTGGCGAAGCAGTAGTTGAACAGAGCGATGTAGGCGGTGCCGACATGGGGGTCGCCGGTAGGCGATGGCGCGATGCGCGTGCGAACGGTGGTCATGGACAGTCTCGGACGAAGGATGAAACAAAGACGGAATGTTAGCAGGGAGCAGGCTGCGGGCTCCAGCAAAGGCGTTTGCAACATCGGATCGGACGCGCTCGCGCGCAGGGCCCGTACGCCAGGTGAGCGATTGAGCGATCAGTGACTCAACTGCTGATCAAGCGTGCACGCAGCTGTCCAATCTCGTCGCGCAACTGTGCGGCGGCTTCGAATTCGAGGTCGCGCGCCATCTGGAACATCTTCTCTTCCAACACCTTGATGCGCTTGGTGATTTCGCCAGGCGTCTTGAGTTCGGCCTCGTAACGCGCAGCCTCCTCCGCCGCCTTGGCCATTCCTTTGCGCTTCTTGCTGCGCGCGCCCGGTACCGTAGCGCCCTCAAGGATGTCAGTGATGTCTTTGACCACACCCTTGGGCACGATGCCGTTGGCTTCGTTGAAGGCCACCTGCTTTGTACGGCGCCGCTCGGTCTCGTCGATCGCCCGCTGCATGGATCCGGTGATCTGATCGGCGTACAGGATGGCCTTGCCGTTCAGGTTTCGCGCCGCACGGCCAATGGTCTGGATGAGTGAACGCTCGGAGCGCAGGAAGCCCTCCTTGTCGGCGTCGAGGATCGCTACCAGCGATACCTCGGGCATGTCCAGACCTTCGCGCAGCAGGTTGATGCCCACCAGCACATCGAAGGTTCCAAGACGCAGATCGCGGATGATTTCAACGCGTTCCACGGTGTCGATGTCCGAGTGCAGATAGCGAACGCGCACGCCGTGATCGGCCAGATAGTCACTCAGGTCTTCGGCCATGCGCTTGGTCAAGGTCGTGGCGAGCACTCGCTCACCTGCCGCCACACGCTTGCCGATCTCGGACAACAGATCATCGACCTGAGTCAAGGCCGGCCGAATCTCGACCTCGGGGTCGACCAGGCCGGTCGGACGCACCACCTGCTCGACCACACGGCCGGCGTGCGCCTCTTCGTAGGGCCCGGGTGTCGCAGAAACGAATATGGTCTGCGGGCTGACCGACTCCCACTCGTCGAAACGCATAGGTCGGTTGTCCAGCGCGGAAGGCAGCCGAAAACCGTACTCCACCAGGGTTTCCTTGCGCGAACGGTCGCCTTTGTACATGGCCCCGACCTGGGGCACGCTAACGTGGGATTCGTCGATGACCAACAGAGCATCGGCCGGCAGATAGTCATAAAGCGTGGGCGGCGGAGCCCCCGATGGGCGACCGGAGAGGTAGCGGGAGTAGTTTTCGATACCGTTGCAATAGCCCAGTTCGAGAATCATCTCCAGGTCGAAGCGAGTGCGCTGTTCGAGGCGCTGTGACTCCACCAGCTTGTTGGCCTTGTTCAGATACTCCAGGCGCTCGCCGAGCTCCTGCTTGATACCATCGACCGCGTCGAGCAACGTTTCCCGAGGGGTCACATAATGGCTCTTGGGATAGAACGTGAAACGCGGCAGCTTGCGAATGACCTCGCCGGTGAGCGGATCGAAAGCGGCGATGTTCTCCACCTCGTCATCGAACAGCTCGATGCGAATGGCTTCGAGGTCCGATTCAGCCGGAAAAATGTCGATCACATCACCCCGGACACGGAACGTCGCACGGGCAAAATCCATCTCGTTGCGGGTGTACTGCAGGTCAGCCAGCCGGCGTAGCAACGCGCGCTGATCGAGCTTGTCGCCGCGGTCGATGTGCAGCACCATCTTCAGGTAGGTTTCCGGGCTGCCCAGACCATAGATGCAGGACACCGTGGTTACGATGATCGCGTCGCGTCGCTCGAGCAGGGCCTTGGTCGCCGACAGACGCATCTGTTCGATGTGGTCGTTGATCGACGCATCTTTCTCGATGAAGGTGTCCGAAGACGGCACATAGGCTTCGGGCTGGTAGTAGTCGTAATAAGAAACGAAGTATTCGACCGCGTTGTTCGGGAAAAACGCCTTGAACTCACCATACAGCTGGGCTGCCAACGTTTTATTGGGCGCCAGGACCATGGTTGGACGCTGCACCTGCTGGATGACGTTGGCGATGCTGAAGGTCTTGCCAGAGCCGGTGACGCCGAGCAGCGTCTGGTGCGATAGCCCCGCCTCCAACCCCTCGACCATCAGACGAATGGCCTCGGGCTGATCACCGGCCGGCTGGAAGCGCGTGACGAGCTGGAACTCGGACATGAAGGACCTCGTGGAAATCGCGGCAACTGTAAATTTAGCCAGTAGTCTATACGCAAAAACGCGCATCGGGCGAATCTGCCCGTCCCTACATGTGAACACTCATTGCAGTGGACCGGGCAATTGACCCAAGGGTCGAAAAATATTTGCGCCAACTGTGGCAAAAACCTGCGCCAGACTGTCGCGGTCACCCAGCGGTATCTCTATACTGACTCCCCGTTTGCACCGCTTCAGTGCACTGGGCTGGAGCGTGCATTTCCCATCACTCTCCACTTCAGAGCCAAGGTAACAATGAGCCTGTTTTCCGCTGTCGAGCTGGCACCCCGCGATCCCATTCTGGGCCTCAACGAAGCCTTCAATGCCGACCCACGCACCGACAAGGTGAATCTGGGCGTTGGTGTTTACTGCAACGAGGAAGGTCGCATCCCGCTACTGCGTGCGGTGATCGAGGCTGAAACCCAGCGTGCAGCCCAACGGGCCTCGCGCGGCTACCTGCCGATCGACGGTATCGCCAGCTACGACCAAGCCGTGCAGAAGCTGCTGTTCGGTGCAGAATCCCCGTTACTCGCTGCCGGCCGCGTGGTCACCGTACAGGCCGTCGGCGGTACCGGCGCCCTGAAGATCGGCGCCGACTTCCTCAAGCGTCTGTCGCCCACCGCCACCGTCGCCATCAGCGATCCGAGCTGGGAAAACCACCGCGCCCTGTTCGAGTCGGCCGGTTTTGCTGTGCAGAACTACCGCTACTACGACGCTGCGAATAACGACGTCAATCGCGTCGGCATGCTCGAAGACCTGAACAGCCTGCCCTCGGGCTCGATCATCGTCCTGCACGCCTGCTGCCATAACCCAACGGGTGTCGACCTGTCGCTCGACGACTGGAAGAACGTGCTGGAAGTGGTCAAAGCCAAAAACCATATCCCGTTCCTCGACATGGCCTACCAGGGCTTCGGCGACGGCATCGCCGAAGACGCGCTCGCGGTGCGTCTTTTCGCCGAATCGGGTCTGGACTTCTTCGTCTCCAGTTCGTTCTCCAAATCGTTCTCGCTGTACGGCGAGCGTGTAGGCGCCCTGTCGATCGTCACCGGCTCCAAGGACGAAAGCACCCGCGTGCTGTCGCAGGTCAAGCGTGTGATCCGCACCACCTACTCCAACCCACCGACCCATGGCGCTACCATCGTCGCCACCGTACTCAACAACGCCGAACTGCGGCAGATGTGGGAAACCGAGCTAGGTGAGATGCGCGAACGCATTCATGGCATGCGCAAGCAGATGGTCGAATTGCTGGCCCAGTATGGCGCCAAGCGCGACTTCAGCTTTGTCGGCCGTCAGGTCGGGATGTTCTCCTACTCCGGATTGACCGTCGAGCAAGTGGCACGCCTGAAGAACGAGTTCGGCATCTATGCGCTGGACACCGGACGCATCGCTGTGGCCGCGCTGAATCAGAGCAACATCCACGTGGTGACCAAAGCTATCGTCGAGGTGCTGTAAGCGCTTGATTTGCCAAGGGGCGGGTTGACTTCCCCTTGGCATTCATTAAGATACGCGCAGATTCCGCGATAGCTCAGTCGGTAGAGCAAATGACTGTTAATCATTGGGTCCCTGGTTCGAGTCCAGGTCGCGGAGCCACACATTGAAAACCTCCAGATGCGCAAGCACTGGAGGTTTTTCGTTTTCGGGCGCACGCTTTCTCTCTGCAGCCCCGACTCAGTCGGCTCGCCCCAACGGGTAGAACTGACCGTGACTCCACACGCCAAGCCAAGACTGGCCCTCTATCATCCGCGGCACTGCAAGGTCCACCAATTGGTAGAACACGTTGCGGTGGATCAGTGCCTCCAGGTTGCTGCGCATCAGCAGATAAGGCGCTGGCTCGCCCGTGTCAGCGCAGGTGTGCACGCGCAAAGGGTGTTCTGGTCCGGCTTCGGCTTGGTCGTCGACATTGCTGATAAAACGCAATACCTGACCCTCGCCTTCACCCTCGACCTGCATCGAGACAACCACGAACGGCGCGTCGTCGACACGAATGCCGACCTTCTCGACCGGCGTCACCAGGAAGTAATCGTCCCCATCACGCCGCAGGATGGTGGAAAACAGCCGAACCATGGGCTTGCGCCCGATGGGGGTACCCAAGTAATACCACGTACCGTCACGGGCGATGCGCATGTCGATATCGCCGCAGAAATCAGGGTTCCAGAGATGCACGGGCGGCAGCCCTTTGTCCTTGGGAATTTGCCCGAGGATGTCACTGGCCTTGCCCTCACCCGTCATCGCGTACTCCTTAACGACTCATCCCAAGAAGACTGCGAGCGTACTCGCGCATCGGCTCAGCGAGCAAATCCTGGGGCGTATTGTCGTGGAACGTCAACAAACCGCCGCGACTCTTGATCCGCGCAGTGTCGATCAGATATCGAGTGCTGGTTTCGATCAGCATCATCTGCACAACGCCAGTGTCCCAGCCAAGACGATCTACAGCCTGCTCGTCATACCATTCGTCACCGTTGCCGATGCGATCATCCGTACGGGCGAACCGGGTGTAGAGCACATAATGGGCGCCGACCGAACGAGCTTCGGCAATGGCTTCTTCCAGGCCCAGGGGAGCCTTCGCGCGACGTACCAGCGGAAAGTACTCGACAAAGCTCTTGAACGCCTCTTCAGCGACGGCGTTCTGTCTGGGTACCGGGCCTTTACCCGGCGGAACGAATGCGCCTTGGCCAATGAAGATGAAAGAGTCAGGCTGCAGTCGGACCGACAGGGTGCGCGTCGTGTCACTGTGGTCAAGCAGACCCGCATCGCTCAACTGGTAGCGCACCCCCTCCCCCATGTCGCTGACTTTCATGCAGCCGCCCAACGCCATCAGCGCCAGCAGCAAGACCAGGCTACGCATCTTTCCTCCAGTGACCGGTGACGAAAAACCGGCGAATAGCCGCGTGATGCAGCTTTTACGCCAGTTCGCTGATCACTGCCCCGGTTGAACGACTTGCGCATGCATTCATCACAACCCGCCGGGAACAGGGTGATTAGGTGGCGGGGTCCGGATCACGCTTGCGCTTGTTGCCCATGCGTACACCGATATCCATCAAGAACTGGAAGAAACCCTCTTGGTCTTCCAGCACGTTGCTCCAGAACGGCGAGTGATAAAGGGCGACCGCCCCGTGCACCAGCGCCCAGGCTGCACAGTAATGGAAATACGGAGGAACGTCCTCGAGCTTGCCCTCGCTGATCCGTCCCTTGATCAACTGGGTAAGACGCTCGAAATTCGAGGCACGGATGCTGTGCAACTGCTCGACCATCTCCGGCACCTGATTGCCCTTGACCACTTTCTCTTCAAGCCGGTCGAACAAACGGTAGCGCTGGGGATCACGCATGCGGAACTCGAAATAGGCGCGCGACAGGGCTTCCTTGTCGCGGTCGACATCGCTCGAATGAAGCAGCGCATTCAGATCGCGCTCGTAGTCGAGCATCAAGCGCAGATAAATTTCTGCCTTGGATTTGAAGTGCTTGTAGATCGTGCCTTTGCCGATGCCGACCGCGTCGGCAATCATCTCGACGGTGACGCTGTCTTCACCCTGTTCGAGAAACAGCTTGAGCGCCGTGTCGAGGATCTCTTGTTCGCGACGGCGAAACTCACGGACCTTACGAGGTTCTTTCTGCATAGGAAGGACTGGGATGACAATCGAAGCGGATTATTATGCCTAAGTGCTGCCAAATTGCACGGTTCTTCCGCTGACGTGAGTGTTTCATCGTGAGTGTGCGTGCGGTGGGTACTGAAAACGGCAGTTCCGCCCTCGACTCATACGGTCGAGGCATTTCGCATCGACTACGTATGCCAAATCTGTTTAAAAAACCATCAATCGACGCTGGCACAGCGCCAAGACTGACCAATACTAGATGTGTCGATGCTGAGCTTCCCCCCAAGCGAAGCATTGATGAAGGCACCTAGGGACCGCGTGCCTGTGTATTACTCCTAATGGTCTTGACCCGGATTCCTCCCCCAGAAGCCGGGTTTTTTTTGCCGTTTGCAGCGATCGATCAATCGCTCGCTGCAAACCTTGATCAGGCGGCGCGTGCCAGCGGGAACAGTCGTTTGAAGTTGGCGGTGGTCTGATCGGCCAACTGGGTGTAGCTCACCCCGCGTAACGACGCTACGTACTCGGCAACCTCACGCACGTATTGCGGGAGGTTGGGCTTGCCGCGATAAGGAATCGGCGCCAGGTAAGGCGAGTCGGTTTCGACCAGCAAGCGGTCGTGCGGAACCTGGCGCGCCACCTCGCGCAAGGCATCGGCGTTGCGGAAGGTGACGATCCCGGAAAGTGAGATGTAATAGCCCAGATCCAGTGCCGCCCGCGCCATGTCCCAGTCTTCGGTAAAGCAATGCAACACGCCGGCCTGTGGCAGGTTGGCCTCGCGCAGCAACGCGAGGGTGTCGGCCCGCGCGGCACGGGTATGCACGATCACCGGCTTGCCGGTCTGTCGCGACGCTTCCAGATGCAGGCGGAACGACGCCTGCTGAAGTGTCGCAGCTTCGGGCTCGTAGTGGTAATCCAGACCCGTTTCGCCGATTGCGACCACATGAGGGTGGGCCAGCTCGCGCAGGAGCCATTCGAGCGCCGGCGTCTCGCCCGGCGCCAGATCGAGCGGATGCACGCCAACCGAGCAGTCGACATCGCCATACTGCTCGCTCAGGGCTTTGACTGCTCCAGCATTCTCGGCGCTCACGCCAATGCATAGAAAATGCCCGACCCCGCGCTGGCGAGCCGCCTGCAAGGCAGCGTCGAGCGAACCTGCGTGGGCGCTCAGGTCAAGACGGTCTAGGTGGCAATGGGAATCTACAAGCATGGGATTGGCACATATCTGAAAAAAGCGGTGGAAGAATCAGCGCGCACCCGGCAACTGCAGCCAATGGGCAAGCAGCGCTTCGAGCAGCAGCACACGGTTGAGGTTCGCCTTGCCCATGACTTTCTGACGCTGCTCCAGAATCCAGGCCTGCATCTCCAGCACGCGACTCTGACGACTTTTCTGCGCAAGGTACTGCAGCACTTTGCGCATGTCGGCCAAGCCTAGCCCATCCTCGTCCTGGGTCAGTTGATAGCGCAGTATCAGGTGCGACCAGTCGCAGAACCAGTCGAACAGCAACAGCAGCGGCACTGCATTCCAGGCTTCGGCCAATTGCGTAGGTGACTGCTGTTGCTTGAGCAGTTTCTTGATGCCCTCGGTGACCAATGCGCGTTGCTCACGCACACCCTGGGCTTGCAAGCTCAGCGCCATCAATGGCGAGCCGGCAGCCAGGCTCAGCAACTCATCACGTTCGCCCTGATCGACGTCCGGCAATGCCGCAGCCAACCATTCCTGGCTCTGCGCAGGCGTAGGTTGCGGGCACGCAATCTGCTGACAGCGACTCTTGATGGTCGGCAGCAGGCGACTGGGCTGATGGCTCACCAGCAGCAGCACCGTGTCGCCCGAGGGCTCCTCCAAGCTCTTGAGCAACGCATTCGAGGCATTGACGTTCATCGCCTCGACCGGCTCGATCAGCACCACCTTGCGTCCGCCTTGCTGGGCGGTCTGAACCACGAACGCGACCAGATCACGTACCTGATCGACCTTGATCGGCTTGTCGGCCTCTTCCGGCTCGAGCACAAAGTTGTCGGGATGGCTGCCAGCCTTGAGCAGCAGGCAGGATTTACACTGGCCGCACGCTTGCGAAGCGTGCGGTTTCTGGCACAGCAGCAGCGCCATCAGCCCTTCGGCCAAGGCGCGCTTGCCGATACCCTGTGGCCCATGGAACAGGTAGGCATGGGCATGCTGCCGACGCCCGGCCACCTGCTGCCAGAGCGCCTGTTGCCAGGGAAACACCTCAGCCACGGCTGCGCTCCAGGATGTCGGGCAGCAACGTGTCGATGGCTTGCTGCACCGCAGCCAGTGGCTGCGCTGCATTCAGTAGATGGTAGCGTTGGGGGGCCGCAGCAGCGCGTTGCAGGTAGGCCTGACGCACCGCCTCGAAGAACGCTTGGCCCTCCTGCTCGAAGCGATCCAGACGCCCACGAGCCGCTGCGCGGGCAAGGCCGATCTCTACGGGCAGGTCGAAGACCAGCGTCAGGTCGGGACGCAACTGGCCCTGAACGAAGTGTTCCAGCGTGGCGATGCGCTCGATGGGCAGACCGCGACCGCCGCCCTGGTATGCGTAAGTGGCATCGGTGAAACGATCGCACAGCACCACAGCACCACGCGCCAGAGCAGGACGAATGACCATGGCCAGATGCTGAGCGCGGGCGGCGAACATCAGCAACAGCTCGGTATCGACCGCCATCGTTTCATCGCTAGGGTCCAGCAGCAACTCGCGAATGCGTTCGGCCAGCGGCGTGCCGCCGGGTTCGCGAGTCATCACGACATCTATGCCGTGCTCGCGCAGGCGCTGCGCCAGATACTCGCGATTGGTGCTTTTGCCCGCGCCTTCGGGGCCTTCCAAGGTGATGAACAGACCGCTCACAGGCATTCCTTGATGTGCTTAGTGGGTTGCCGGCGCATCGCCCGACACGGAGGATTCGGAGGTTTCGCCCGGAGCACTGTCCGGCACCTCGCTCGAGGGTGACGGGCTGCTGGCAGGAAGCTCGGCGTCCTGGACCTGCGGCGACGCTCCGGCCGGTGCACGCGGCGCGGGGCTGGAGCGGTAGTCGGCCCGGCGCTTGAGCTGATACTCACGGACTGCGGAGTTGTGATCGTTCAGATCGTCGGAGAACACATGACTGCCATCGCCACGGGCAACGAAGTACAGGCTGGTGCCCGCAGATGGATTCAACGCAGCATGAATCGCCTCGCGTCCGACCATGGCGATCGGCGTCGGTGGCAGTCCGGTATTGGTGTAGGTGTTGTAGGGCGTTGGCGCACGCAGATCGGCACGGGTGATCTTGCCGTTATAGCGTTCACCCATTCCGTAAATCACTGTCGGATCGGTCTGCAGCATCATGTTCAGGCGCAGCCGACGCACGAATACGCCAGCGATCTGCCCACGCTCCTGGGCAATGCCGGTTTCCTTCTCCACCAGAGAGGCCATGATCAGGGCTTGATACGGGTCGCTGTAGGGCAGATCACCGGCGCGTTGCGCCCATTCCTTGGCCAGCACCTCATCCAGGCGCAGATAGGCCTGCTGCAACAGCTCGACATCGCTCATCCCGCGCACGAAGCGATAGGTATCGGGAAAGAATCGACCTTCGGGAAAAACACCCTCGTGACCGAGCCTCTCCATCACTTCGCTGTCAGACAAGCCCTCGAGGGTATGCTTGATCTTGTCATGCTTGGCCAGCGCGGCACGCAACTGCCGGAAAGTCCAGCCCTCGACGAGCGTCAGGTTGTACTGCACCACGTCGCCACGGCGCCAGGCGTCGATCAGGCCTTCCACCGTCATCCCCGGTGTCAGGCGGTATTCGCCAGTGTGCAGAGCGGTGCCAGCCATATTGAAGCGCCAGTACAGGCGCAGCCACAGCGCATCGTCGATCAAGCCCTCGCTCTGCATGCGATAGAACATACGGTTGGGGTTGGTGCCGGTGGGCACGTCGATCAGTCGCTCCTCAGCGATGTGCAGCGGTTGCTGCAAGGCCGAATGAACCTTCCAGGCCGACCAGCCCAGCGCCAGACCAGCGAGTACCAGGCCCATCTCCAGCAGCAGCAGGAATTTACGTCTCACGAATCAGGTATCCAGTAACGTACGGGCGACGGCCTGCAGTTTACGGGTGAGCGGCCCGGCCGGCCAGTCAAGCTTGAGCGCCGGAACGCTGCGCACTGGCCAGATACCGTAGACGCTGTTGCAGGTGAACACTTCATCGGCCTGCTGCAGATCGGCTTGTGCAAGCTCGGCGGTGCATGCCTCGATGCCAAGCGCACGAGCCTGATCCAAGAGTTCGCCGCGCATGACCCCGGCTACCCCGCAGTGACTCAGTTCAGGCGTGGTCAACACGCCATCGCGCACCAGGAACAGGTTGCTGTAGACACCTTCGATCAACAGACCTTGGGCATCGCGCATCAAGCCTTCGGCGTAGGCGGGATCCTGCCACTCGGCACGCGCCAGCACCTGCTCCAGGCGGTTGAGGTGTTTCAGCCCGGCCAGCAGGGGTTGCCGAGCCAAGCGCGTTTGACAGTCGAACAGCGAGATGCCTTGCTCGGCATGCGCTGCCGGATAGGCCGGAAGCGGGCTGTTCTGCAGGATTCGTCGGGCCGGGGCTCCTGGCGCGGGCGCATAGCCGCGTGGGCTATCACCGCGAGTGACCATCAGTTTGACGACACCCTCACCCAGTTGCGCCGCGTAGGCCAGCAATTCTTCGCGAGCGAGCGGCACATCGAGATCGATCGCCAGGCGCCGACACCCCATCGCCAGCCGATCCAGGTGACGCTGCAGCAGGCTAGGCCTGCCGCCGCGAACGGCGATGGTCTCGAACAGACCATCGCCGTAAGCCAGGCCGCGATTCTGCAGGTTGACCGCAGAGCCAGGCTGGCCGTCGATCCAGCTGTGCATCAGTCGGCGAACCGACGGAATACCAGGGAACCGTTGGTCCCGCCGAAACCGAAGGAGTTGGACAGCACCACGTCGATCGGCATGCTACGCGCCTGATGCGGCACGAAGTCCAGATCGCAGCCTTCGTCCGGCTCATCCAGGTTGATGGTCGGAGGCGCCATCTGACTGTTGATCGCCAGCACACTGAAGATCGCCTCGACGGCACCCGCGGCGCCGAGCAAGTGACCGGTCATCGACTTGGTCGAGCTGACCGCCAGTTTATAGGCATGCTCGCCGAACACGTGCTTGATAGCAGCGACTTCAGCGATGTCGCCAGCAGGGGTCGAGGTACCGTGGGCATTGATGTAGCTGACCTGCGATGGTGCTACACCCGCATCGCGCAAGGCGTTGATCATGCACCGTGCAGCCCCTTCTCCGGTGTCCGGTGGCGAGGTCATGTGATAGGCGTCACCACTCATGCCAAAGCCAACCAATTCCGCGTAGATGGTCGCCCCGCGCGCCTTGGCGTGCTCAAGCTCCTCGAGCACCAGTGCGCCTGCACCGTCGGAGAGTACGAAACCATCACGCCCCTTGTCCCAGGGACGGCTGGCGCGGGCCGGCTCGTCATTTCGGGTCGACAGTGCACGCGAGGCACCGAAACCGCCCATGCCCAGACCGCAGGCAGCCATCTCGGCACCGCCGGCAATCATCACGTCCGCCTCGCCATAGGCAATGTTGCGCGCGGCCATGCCGATGCAGTGGGTGCCCGTGGTGCAGGCGGTGGAGATGGCGTAGTTCGGACCTTGCAGCCCCAAGTGGATCGACAGGAAACCGGAGATCATGTTGATGATCGAGCCTGGCACGAAGAACGGTGAGATCCTCCGCGGCCCCTGCTCGTGCAAGGTCCGGCTGGTGTCTTCGATATTGGTCAGGCCACCGATGCCCGAACCCATGGCCACGCCGATACGCTCGCGATTGGCGTCAGTGACCTCCAGGCCGGCGTTGCGTACCGCCTGGAAACCGGCCGCCAGGCCGTACTGAATGAACAGGTCAAGCTTGCGAGCTTCCTTGGCCGACAGGTACTGCTCGACCGCGAACCCCTTCACCGAGCCGCCAAAACGGGTGGAGTAGGCACTCAGGTCCGTGTGTTCGATCGGACCGATGCCACTGCGGCCAGCCAGAATGCCCTGCCAGGTGCTCGGTACGTCAGTACCCAGTGGCGACAGCATACCCATACCGGTGACCACGACGCGTCTACGCGACACAGCACTCTCCTTTTCTAATAACAGAGTCTCTTGCCATTGCATTCATCCATCCGGAATGAAATGGCAACAGGCTCTCGGTTGCTCGAGTATCGACAGCAGGGCTCGCAAAGAAAAAACCGCACGCCGAAGGCAGTGCGGTTTTTCCCGACAAGAAGCGTCGACTACAACGTCTTAGGCCTTGTGGCTGTTGACGTAGTCGATGGCGGCTTGAACGGTAGTGATCTTCTCGGCTTCTTCGTCAGGGATTTCGGTCTCGAATTCCTCTTCCAGAGCCATCACCAGCTCAACGGTGTCAAGCGAATCGGCACCCAGGTCATCGACGAAGGACTTGTTGTTGGTCACTTCTTCTTCCTTCACGCCCAGTTGCTCGGCGACGATTTTCTTGACGCGTTCTTCGATGGTGCTCATACCTAGTTTTCACTCCTAGTGGATATATGTCAGGCAGCTGGCCGGTGCCCAAGTTTATAGGAAGACGCCTGCTTTTCAAGCGTAACGCGCCTTCACGAGAGTCGCCTGGCCTGCCGCCTGGAATCTGGTTGCAGCTTTATAACGGATTTTAGGCACGCAGTATGACTGTTTTTTTAAGCAATCCGTCACATTGAGTTGCGGCTGTTACATGTACATCCCGCCGTTCACCGGCACTGTAGCGCCGGTGACATAGGCCGCGCCATCAGATGCCAGGAAGGAAACCACCTTGGCAATTTCCTCAGCCTGACCCAGGCGACCCAGCGGAATTTGCGTCTGCAGCGCTTCGCGTTGTGCTTCTGGCAGCTCGCGGGTCATGTCGGTATCGATGAAACCCGGCGTCACCGAGTTCACCGTGATACCGCGCGATCCCACTTCACGCGCCAAGGCACGACTGAAGCCTTCCAGACCTGCCTTGGCGGCGGCATAGTTGGCCTGACCTGCGTTACCCATCGCACCGACCACCGAGCCGATGCTGATGATACGGCCCCAGCGGGCCTTGGTCATGCCGCGCAGCACGCCCTTGGACAAACGGTAAAGGCTGTTGAGGTTGGTGTCGATGACATCGAACCATTCTTCATCTTTCATCCGCAACATCAGATTGTCACGCGTGATCCCGGCGTTGTTGACCAGAATCGTCGGCGCGCCGAACTGCTCCTGGATAGAGGTCAGGACGCCAGTCACGGATGCCTCGTTGGTGACATTGAGCTCAAGGCCGGTACCGGTGATACCGTGTTCCTTGAGTGTCTCAGCGATGCGCTGAGCGCCAGAGGCGGAAGTGGCGGTGCCGATCACGGTCGCGCCTTGGCGACCCAGCTCGAGGGCGATAGCCTGGCCAATGCCACGGCTGGCACCTGTAACCAGTGCAACTTTACCTTGCAGGCTCATGCAAGCTTCTCCAGATGTCAGACCAGCGCCGCGCGGGCGGCGGCGATGGCGTCAGGGGTATTGAGGTTGTAAGTGGTGACGCCCTCGGCGCACCGCTTGTTCAGGCCGGCCAGTACCTTGCCAGGACCGCATTCCACCAAATTGACCGCGCCGTTGGCAGCCAGGGTCTGCACGCACTCGACCCAACGCACTGGTTGGTACAACTGTGCCAGCAGGTCACGCTTGAGGGCTTCCAGATCGGCAGGTACGGCGGCAGAGACGTTCTGCACCACCGGGATTTGCGGAGCCTGCCACTCGACGGCACTGACCGCCTCGGCGAAGCGCTCGGCGGCTGGCTTCATCAAGGCGCAGTGCGACGGCACGCTGACCGGCAGAGGCAATGCACGCTTGGCGCCCTTGGCTTTGCACAGCTCGATGGCACGCTCGACTGCAGCCTTGTTGCCTGTGATGACCACTTGGCCAGGTGAGTTGAAATTGACCGCACTGACCACGTCATCTTCGGCCGCCTGCGCACAGACATCCACCACCACGGCGTCGTCCAGCCCCAGGATGGCAGCCATGGCGCCATGACCGGCCGGCACCGCTTCCTGCATCAGTTGGCCGCGGCGCTCGACCAGACGTACGGCGTCCTTGAGCGACAAGCTACCCGCGGCGACCAGGGCGCTGTACTCACCCAGGCTGTGACCGCAAACATATGCCGGGCGCGCGCCGCCCTGCTCCAGCCACAGGCGCCATAGCGCGATGGAGGCCGTCAGGATAGCTGGCTGCGTCTTGTCGGTTTGATTGAGTTGTTCCTCGGGACCTTCCTGGACCAATTTCCACAGGTCATAGCCCAGAGCCTCGGAAGCTTCCTTGAAGGTCTCGATGATCAGCGGCTGCTCGGCACCGAGCTCAGCGAGCATGCCCAGTGACTGGGAACCTTGGCCAGGAAAGACGAATGCGAGGGATGCAGACATTGAACAAGCCCTTATGATCTTGTCGTCGAATGGGGTGCACCCTGCCATCGGCAGGGCACGGAATCTGAAAACTTGGATGGAAACGCAGACCAAGCGGTCACATTTAACCACTTCATGGCCGATACACCTAAGGCAACAGGTCTTCCAGGCGACCATGCAAACGCTGCGGTAGATTTTCCTGAATCTCGATCAGCGCCCGCTGGATAGCACTCTGCAGGCCTTGCACACCCGCCGACCCGTGGCTTTTCACGACGATACCCTGCAATCCCAGAAAGCTTGCGCCGTTGTGCCGCGCCGGCGCCAGGTCCGATTGCAGGCGCCGCAACAAGGGCCTGGCCAAAGCACCCGCAACACGGGCGAACAAACCGGCCCTGAACAACGCTTCCAGACGCTCGCCGACCATGGTTGCCAGCCCTTCGCTGGATTTGAGCAGGATATTGCCCACGAAGCCGTCGCACACCACCACATCGGCCTCGCCGCGATACAGCCCGTCACCTTCAATGAAACCGACATAGTTAAGGCCACGGGCGTTCTTCAGCAAACTGGCAGCCAGCTTGACTTGCTGATTGCCCTTGATGTCTTCGGTACCGATGTTCAGCAGAGCTACTCGTGGGCGGCGCACGCCCAGCGCCTGCGCCGCCACCGATCCCATCACAGCAAACTGGTAGAGGTGATCGGCGCTGCAGTCGACGTTCGCACCCAGGTCGAGCAGTTGGCAGTAACCTTGCTGTGTAGGAATGGCCGCCACCATGGCCGGCCGATCGATACCCGGCAAGGTTTTGAGCACGAGACGCGACAAGGCCATCAAAGCGCCCGTATTGCCGGCACTTACGCACGCCTGCGCTTTGCCATCACGGACCAGCTCGAGCGCGACACGCATCGAAGAGTCAGGCTTGCCGCGCAAGGCCTGCGAGGGCCGCTCATCCATACCAATCACTTCGCTGGCATCCACGATCCGCAGGCGCGCGCGATCGATGGCTGCAAGGCCACTGACGAGTTCTTCGAGAAGGGAGGTTTGACCGACGAGGGTCAGATGGAGCGAGGGGGTAGCCGAAAGGCAAGCGATACTGGCCTCAACAATGCTGCGGGGACCGAAGTCCCCGCCCATTGCGTCGATCGCGATGATCTGAGCGGACAAGGATTACTCGTCAGCGCCCTTGTCGATCACTTTGCGACCACGGTATACGCCTTCTGGCGACACGTGGTGGCGCAGGTGAACTTCACCGGTGCTCTTTTCTACGGACAGCGCGTTTTCCGACAGGGCATCGTGCGAACGACGCATGTCACGGGCAGAGCGGGATTTTTTGTTCTGCTGAACAGCCATAATTGATTAACTCCTAAACGTTTGGGTCACGCTTTAACTGCGCCAAGACACTGAACGGGTTGGACCGCGATACCTCGTCCTTGCTCGATTCGGGCTCGTCTGCGCCCGCCGGCTGCTGGCATTCTTCCGGATGATGAGCAGGCACGATAGGAAGTGCGAGCAAAAGCTCTTCCTCGATCAGCGCCTGCAGATCCAAAGGATCTTCGCCCAGTTCCAGCACGTCATAGCCTTTCGGCAACGACTGGGTATTCGCACCCTCCTTCACCACAGCGTACGTACATTCGCTATGGATCGGCAGGGTGACCAGCTCAAGACAACGCTGGCAAACCATTTTGACTTCGACATTCAAATCGCTGTGGATAACCACAACGTGCTGTTCGTCTCGCTCAAAATCGAACTTCGCCTGCACCGTACCGACAGTGTCGGAAAGCGGGTCGCAGAGTCTTTCCAAATCAGCGAGTTGCAACGAACCCTCGAGGGTTACGCCACGATCGGCTAATTTGCGCGGGTCAACGTGAGGTGGAATCGGGTCATTCAACATAGGCGCAGCATTCTAGGGATGCCCCCCGCCTCTGTCAAAGGAAATTCGGCAGCTTGACGCATGTTAGAATCACAGCAACTGTCAAGGAGTCCACCATGCTTCCTCTGCTGCTCGCCTCGAGCTCCCCCTACCGGCGCGAACTGCTCCAGCGCTTGCGCCTGCCCTTCACCTGGGCGAGTCCCGACATAGACGAAGCGCGCCAAGGCGACGAGACCGCTGCTGAACTAGTCCGCAGACTCGCTCGGCTCAAAGCCCAAGCCCTGGCCGAACATCACCCACAGCACTTGATCATCGGCTCGGACCAGGTCGCCGTGCTCGGCGAACGTATCCTCGGCAAACCACACAGCGCCGAGCGCGCCTGTGAGCAACTGCTGGCCGCCAGCGGACAATCCGTCACTTTCCTGACGGGCCTGGCCCTGCTCAACAGCGCCACAGGCCACTGCCAGGTTGACTGCATCCCCTTCACCGTGACGTTGCGCGAACTGGACCGCCAGCGCGTGGAGCGCTACGTACAGACCGAGCAACCACTGGATTGCGCCGGCAGCTTCAAGGCCGAGGGATTGGGCGTTTCGCTCTTTCAGACCACACACGGCAGCGACGCGACAAGCTTGATCGGCCTGCCCCTCATACGCCTGGTGGACATGTTGCTCAAGGAGGGCGTGCAAGTACCCTGAAACCGGCGGGGCCGTCGAGCAGCCCCGCTAGCGCGCATTAGCGCAATGAAGGCCCCTGAAGCCCCATGTACAGCGCAAGACGCTCAGCCACGCTGGCACCCATGCGCTTGGAGAAGCGATCGAAAGGCGATTCCTGCACGGTGAAGTCGACCAACTCTTTCTCGCCGACGACATCACGCGCCACATAGCTGGCGCTGCCCAGGCCATCGACCAACCCCAAAGCCTTGGCCTGCTCGCCAGACCAGACCAAACCACTGAACAGCTCAGGGTGTTCTTTGTCCTTCAGGCGATCGCCACGACCTTGCTTGACCATCGCGATGAACTGATTGTGCGTGGTATCCAGCACACCTTGCCAGAACGCTGTTTCATCCGGCTTCTGCGGCGAGAACGGATCGAGGAACGCCTTGTGCTCGCCCGAGGTGTAAGCGCGACGCTCCACCCCCAGCTTCTCCATCGCCCCTACAAACCCGTAGCCTGCCGCCGTCACGCCGATCGAGCCCACCAGACTGGCCTTGTCGGCATAGATCTCATCAGCCGCGCTGGCGATGTAGTACGCACCAGAGGCCCCTAGATCCGTGATCACCGCATACAGCTTGATCGCGGGGTACTCAGCGCGCAGGCGACGTATCTCGTCGTAGACATACCCTGCCTGCACCGGACTACCGCCCGGGCTGTTGATGCGCATCACCACCGCCTTGGTCTTGGCATCCTTGAAAGCCTCCCGCAGGCTCTTGATGATGTTGTCGGCACTGGCAGCCTCCTGATCCGCGATGACACCACGCACCTCGACCAGCGCCGTATGACTGGCACTGCGCGAGGCCGTGGACTCCATATCCATGAAGGGCGAGAACAGGAAAAGGATGCCGAACAGGTAGATGAACGTCAGCAGCTTGAAGAAGATCCCCCAACGCCGCGCACGCCGCTGCTCTTGAACACTGGCCAGGAGCGTCTTCTCCAGCAGCTTCCAGCTCTTGCGCTCTTCCTTGCCCTCGACTGCATCTTCGGATGCAGGCGCCTTCCACTCGTCAGCCATGCTCACCTACCTTGGAATTGGAGCGCGCAGCGCCAGCCAGCCACTCGCGCAATTGTGAAAAATGCTCGATACACACCTGCGGCCCAAACTCGGCGAGCGCCTCAAGCGACATCGCGCCGTAGCCCACGGCCACCGAATGCATGCCAGCATTGCTGGCCATCTGCAAATCGAATGCCGAATCCCCAACCATCAACGCCTCGCCAGCCTCGACCCGGCAATGCGCGAGAATTTCCTGAAGCATCAGCGGATGAGGCTTGCCACGAGTCTCGTCGGCAGCACGGGTAATATCGAAAAAGTCCTCCCAGCCATTGGCCTTGAGTACCCGATCCAGCCCTCGCCGCGCCTTGCCGGTGGCCACCGCCAGGCGATAGCCCTGCGCCCGAAAGACCTCCAGCGATTGCGCCACACCCTCGAACAACGGCGAAGGCTGCCGGTCGAGGTCGGTATAGATATCGGCGTAATGCCGTCGAAAACGTGCCACTTCATGCGCGTCAAGGTGCGGATAGAGCACCGAGATCGCCTCATCCAGCGCCAGACCGATGATTCCCTTCACGGCAGCCTCGGCACTGGGGATCTCACCCGCGCGCTCAGCGGCGACATTCATCGAATCGACAATACGGCCTATGGAGTCGGCCAGGGTGCCGTCCCAGTCGAAGATCAGCAGTTCATAGGGTTTGCGCATGGCCGCTCAGCTTGCCCCCAGGCGTTCGACTGTCTTGGCCCACGCCTCATCGACGGGAGCCTCGAGCTTGAGCTCGCCGCCATCGGGCAGCGGCACCGTCAGCGCATAGGCGTGCAGGAACAGGCGCTTGCCGCCCAGGTCACGAATTTCGCGAGTGAAATCTTCATCACCATATTTACTGTCGCCCGCGATCATGTGACCGGCATGCAGGGTGTGCACACGAATCTGGTGCGTGCGCCCGGTGATCGGACGGGCCTCGACCAGCGTGGCGAACTCGCCGAAGCGACGCAACACACGGAACAGCGTCAGCGCTTCCTTGCCCTCGTCATTCACTTCGACCATGCGCTCGCCGGAACGCAGGTTGCTCTTCTGCAGAGGCGCATTGACCTGCTTCTTCGAAGTCGGCCAATGACCCCGCACCAAGGCCATGTAGCGCTTGTCCACGCCATCGCCGCGCAGCGCGGCATGCAGGTGGCGCAGCATGCTGCGTTTCTTGGCGATCATCAGCAGGCCCGAGGTATCGCGATCCAGACGATGCACCAATTCCAGCTCCTTGGCATCGGGGCGTAGCTGGCGCAGCGCCTCGATGACACCGAAGCTCAGACCGCTGCCGCCGTGCACGGCGATGCCAGCCGGCTTGTTCATCACGATCAGGGCCTTGTCTTCATAGACGATCGCCGCCTCCAGGCGCTGCAACAGCCCTGGTGCCACCGGCGCCGGCTCGTCGCGCTCGGGCAGACGCACGGGCGGCACGCGCACGATATCGCCGGCCTGCAGCTTGTACTCGGGCTTGATGCGCCCTTTGTTCACCCGCACCTCACCCTTGCGCAGAATGCGATAGACAAGGGTCTTGGGCACGCCTTTGAGCGCGGTGATGAGGAAGTTGTCGATACGCTGGCCGGCAAGTTCCGGCGCGACTTCAATCAGCTGAACGCCGGAAGTCGGGGGATTATTGGTCGTCATCGCAGGATCATAACAATTTTTATGGAATTGAAGCACTTAATCATTGCTGCTATAGTCGCGAACGCCGCCCAAAGCGGTAGGCCAGTAACGCACGGTTTCGCACCGTCTCTGGCCAACGCAATTCTCGAGGACGCGAGGCCGTCCGACGGGGTGTGTGCCAGTTTACCGAGATGCCTGGAATCGCCACCAGCGCCGAGCAGAGAAGAACGAAAAAAACGACAAGTGCGGTGTTCCATCTCCCTCCTGTTCTTTTTCGCATGCCCCTGCCCCGCCTTGTCGCTTCCGTGCAGCGCCTGGCGAACACTTCGGAAACACCAGCCTTGGACATGAATGGCGTCAGCGCAGATACGGCGCTGGCGAAAAATGCAACCCGTTGCGGATTCAGCGCGCGGCAGCACCCGAATTATCAGGGATACGTGCAGGGTGGAGATGTACAGCCCGGACCGTGAAGCACGGCCGGCACCGGCCCACTGTATTGGCCCGGCGAGCGGAACCGGTGTTTGCAGACGCCCCAGAGGCGTCCACGGCCCTCGGCTGATTCCTCCTCCTGACTGAGTGCGATAGGCACCGCAGCAAACAGGACGCGTCGTCGCGACAACGGCAGGCTGGGCAACCGGCTGGTGCCGAACGTCGCTGGACACGGGGGTGGCATGCCACCCTTTGCGCACCTTGGCACCGACCATGAGACGTCGTGTGTGCCGAACGCCGTTTCCGGCAGCCCGGAAACCGACGGTACAACATGAAAAGAATGCTGATTAACGCGACTCAACCCGAAGAGTTGCGTGTAGCACTGGTGGATGGCCAACGCCTCTACGACCTGGACATCGAGTCCGGTGCCCGCGAGCAGAAAAAGGCCAACATCTACAAGGGCAAGATCACTCGCATCGAACCCAGCCTCGAAGCCGCTTTCGTCGACTTCGGCTCCGAACGTCACGGCTTCCTGCCGCTGAAGGAAATCTCCCGCGAGTACTTCAAGAAGGCCCCTGAAGGCCGTGTCAACATCAAGGAAGTCCTGAGCGAAGGCCAGGAAGTCATCGTCCAGGTCGAAAAAGAAGAGCGTGGCAACAAGGGTGCAGCCCTGACCACTTTCATCAGCCTCGCCGGCCGCTACCTGGTGCTGATGCCCAACAACCCACGCGCTGGCGGTATTTCTCGTCGCATCGAAGGCGAAGAACGCAACGAACTGCGCGAAGCCCTCAACGGCTTGACCGTACCGGGCGACATGGGCCTGATCGTGCGCACCGCTGGCCTTGGCCGCAGCAGCGAAGAAATGCAGTGGGACCTCGATTACCTGCTGCAACTGTGGACCGCCATCAAGGAAGCCTCCCTTGACCGCGCCGCGCCCTTCCTGATCTACCAGGAAAGCAACGTCATCATCCGCGCCATCCGCGATTACCTGCGCCAGGACATCGGTGAAGTGCTGATCGATAGCATCGATGCCCAGGAAGAAGCACTGACCTTCATCCGCCAGGTCATGCCGCAGTACGCCAGCAAGGTCAAGCTGTACGAAGACAGCGTCCCGCTGTTCAATCGCTTCCAGATCGAAAGCCAGATCGAAACTGCTTTCCAACGTGTGGTTGACCTGCCATCCGGCGGCTCCATCGTCATCGATCCGACCGAAGCACTGGTCTCGATCGACATCAACTCGGCGCGCGCCACCAAAGGCAGCGACATCGAGGAAACCGCCCTGCAGACCAACCTGGAAGCGGCCGAAGAAATCGCCCGCCAACTGCGTCTGCGTGACATCGGCGGCCTGATCGTCATCGACTTCATCGACATGACGCCAGCCAAGAATCAGCGCGCCGTCGAAGAACGTGTTCGCGAATGCCTGGAAGCCGACCGCGCCCGTGTACAGGTCGGCCGCATCTCGCGCTTCGGTCTGCTGGAGATGTCTCGCCAGCGCCTGCGCCCATCGCTGGGCGAGAGCAGCGGCATCGTCTGCCCCCGCTGCTCGGGCACCGGCATCATCCGCGACGTCGAATCCCTGTCGCTGGCCATCCTGCGCCTGATCGAGGAAGAAGCACTGAAGGACCGTACCGCCGAGGTGCGTGCCCAGGTGCCGATTCCGGTTGCCGCGTTCCTGCTCAACGAGAAGCGCAACTCGATCACCAAGATCGAACTGCGCACCCGTGCGCGCATCATCATCCTGCCGAACGATCATCTGGAAACCCCTCACTTCGAAGTCCAGCGCCTGCGCGACGACAACCCGGACGTGCTGACCAACCAATCCAGCTACGAGATCGCCACCAGCGAGACCGAAGAAGCGCCGCAACCCACCGCCACCCGTACACTGGTTCGCCAGGAAGCCGCGGTGAAGACTGCGCCGGCCCGCACCAACGCACCGACGCCGACCGTTAGCGAAGAGCAGCCAAGCACGCCGACGCCTGCTCCAGCGCCCGTCGCCGTCCCGGAGCCGAGCCTGTTCAAGGGGTTGGTCAAGTCGCTGGTCAGCCTGTTCGCCGGGAAGGAAGAGCCCGTCGTCGCACCGGCCGCCACTGTGCAGAAACCTGCCACCGAGCGCACCGCGCGCAATGAAGAGCGCCGCAACGGTCGTCAGCAGAGCCGCAATCGTAACGGCCGTCGCGACGAAGAACGCAAGCCGCGTGAAGAGCGCAGCGAGCGCCCCTCTCGTGAAGAGCGTCAGCCGCGCGAAGAGCGTCAGCCGCGCGAAGAGCGTGCCCCTCGTGAAGAACGCGCACCTCGCGAAGAGCGCCAGTCGCGCCAACCGCGTGAAGATCGCCGTGGCAACCGCGAAGAGCGCGTGCGCGAACTGCGCGAGCCGCTGGATGCCACCCCTGCGGTGGCCCGCGAAGAGCGCGCCCCTCGTGAGGAGCGTGTAGCCCGTGAAGAGCGTGCGCCACGTGAAGAACGCGCATCGCGTGAAGAACGTGCCCCTCGCGAAGAACGCACACCGCGCGAAGAACGTGCTCCTCGCGAAGAACGTGTAACCCGTGAAGAGCGTGCTCCGCGAGAAGAGCACACCGCTGTGCGCGAAGAGCGTCCGGCCCGCGAAGAGCAGGCCGCACGTGAGGAGCGCCCAGCTCGCGAAGAACGCGCACCGCGCGAGGAACGCCAACCACGCCAGCCGCGCGAAGAGCGTCAGCCACGCACTGCCGAACAAGCCGCCGAGACCAGCGAAGAGCAACTGCCTGACGAAGAGCACCTGCAGGACGATCAGGAAAGCACCGATGGCGAGCGCCCACGTCGTCGTTCGCGCGGTCAACGTCGTCGCAGCAATCGCCGCGAGCGCCAGCGCAACGCCAATGGCGAGTTGATCGAAGGCAGCGAGGAAGAAGGCAGCGAAGAGCAGCCAGTTCAGCAGCACAAGGCCACAGAACTGGGCGCCGAACTGGCTGCAGGCCTGGCGGTAACTGCCGCTGTGGCTACCAGTGCGGTCAGCGCCAATGCCGAAGCCCAGGCCAATCAGCAAGCCGAGCGCGCGACTGCCGCTGTCGCTGAGACCGAGCAGCACGAAGCAGCTCAACCCGTCGAGCAGACTCAGATGCAGCCGCAACCGGCTGAGGTCAAGGCTGAGGACGTTACTATTGCGCCAGTCGTTGAACAGCCGTTCAGCGAGCCTGTCGCAGTGGTTGAGCCGAGCGTTGAGCCAGTTGTCGAGATCGTCCCTGAACCGGTAGCACACATCGCTGCCAGCGAGCCGGAAACGGCTGCTGAGACGCCAGCCCTTGAAGCACCGGCCGTGGAAGTGGTCGCCGCTGAGAAGGCCCCGGTCGTCGAAAGCAAAGAAGTGCCCGCGTCCTCCGTCGAGGCTGCAACGGTCGAACCGGTTGCGGTCGAGCCCGAAGTCGAGACTTCCGCTGCTACCCCTGCCGTGCCTGCAGTTGCCGAAGAGCCCGCTCCCGCCGTAGCCGAAACGGCAGTGGTCGAAGAGCCAGCCGTGGCGCCAGCCTCGACTGTCATGCTGTCGAACGGTCGTGCACCGAACGATCCGCGTGAGGTACGTCGCCGCAAACGCGAGGCTGAAGCCGCTGCGGCCGCCGCTGCACCCGCACTGGAAACCTCCGACAATGAGCACAAGCCTCACCACGGTTGATTCAGTCGGCTGAATGAAAAGGCCCCGCCAGTGCGAACTGGCGGGGCCTTTTCTTATTCAACGTTCCAGCACGAGAGGTAGCCGTGGCTTAGTAGACGGTGGGTTCCATTTCCAGCGCCACACCGAAGCGCTCGAGGATATCAGCCTGGATTCGCTGGGCCAGATCCTGCATCTGAGCGCCCGAGGCCAGACCGTGATTGACCAGCACCAGCGATTGCAAACGGTGCACGCCTGCGTCACCTTCGCGATGGCCTTTCCATCCCGCTTGCTCAATCAACCAGCCCGCCGCCAGTTTCACCCCACCGTCAGCCTGTGGATAAGCCACAAGGTTCGGATAATGCGTGCGAATCTGCTCAGCCAAGGCAACTGAAACGACAGGATTCTTGAAAAAGCTGCCGGCATTGCCCAACACAGCAGGGTCCGGCAGCTTCTCACGGCGAATGCTGCTGATCGCATCGCTGATAGCCTGCGCCGTCACCGCTTCGATGCCCTGCTCCTGTAGCCGCTGGCGCACCGGCCCGTAATCCAGGTGCGCGCTCAACGTGCGACTGAGCAGAAAACGAACACGCAGAATCAACCATCGGCCTGGGTTACGCTTGAACACGCTGTCCCGATAGCCGAACGCACAGTGTTCGAGCGTGAACTCACACAACTCGCCAGTCTGTCGATCCAAGGCCGTCAAACCGGCAAACACATCCTTGATCTCCACGCCATAGGCGCCGACGTTCTGCATGGGAGCAGCGCCAACCGTACCCGGAATCAGGCTCAGGTTTTCCAGACCGCATAGCCCTTGGGCCAAGCTCCACTGGACGAATGGATGCCAAGGCTCACCGGCCTCGGCCTCGACGACGACCCGTTCGCCATCGTCGCTACAGATCCGTCGACCACGGCTGGCCATGTGCAGTACCAAGGCGTCGACGTCGCGAGTGAACAGCATGTTGCTGCCACCGCCGATGACCAGCACCGGGATCTGTCGCTGGCTAGCACTCTCCAAGGCCGAACGCACCTGCGCGTCGTTGTGGACCTGTGCCAGCCACCGCGCCTTGACGTCGATGCCAAAGGTATTGAACGGCTTGAGCGACGCATGCTCCTGCCACTGCATCGTCATATCCGCCCCTTGATATCCACCACCAGTTCACGGCACGCGGCCTCGATCAAGTCGAGGACCTGCTCGAAACCCTCGGCGCCGCAGTAATAGGGGTCCGGCACTTCATCCAGCGCAGCGCCGTAGCGGCGCAGAAAGAGATCGAGCTCACCCCTCGTACCGCTCGGACGCAGGGCCTGCAAGTCGCGCAGGTTGCTCTCGTCCATGGCCAGGATCAGGTCGTACTCGCTGAAATGGGACGCCTTGACCTGCTGAGCGCGCTGCGCACTGAGATCATAGCCGCGTGCCCGGGCAGCTGCGCAGGTGCGGCTGTCGGGGGGGTTACCCACGTGCCAGTCGCCGGTGCCGGCCGAGGCCACTTGCACGCGGTCGGCAAGCCCGGCAGCCTGCAACTGCTGGCGCAGCACGCCCTCAGCGGTCGGCGACCGGCAGATATTGCCCAGGCAGACGAACAGGATACGCATCATGCCTCCAGCAAGCGCCGCACGCGCTCAAGGTCTTCGGCGGTATCGACACCGACGGCCGGGGCCTCCAGCGCATCGGCCACGTGGATACGCACGCCATGCCAAAGCGCACGCAGTTGCTCCAGCGATTCAGTCTGCTCGAGCCAGCAAGGCCCCCAGCCAACGAAATCCTGAAGGAAGCTCACCCGATAGGCATACATGCCGATGTGTCGGCGATAGGGCACGTCATGGGGCAATTGCTCACGATCACGGGCGAACGCTTCGCGCGCCCAAGGCAGTGGTGCCCGGCTGAACGTCAGGGCCAGCCCGTGCTTGTCGCTGACCACCTTGACAGCGTTGGGGTTGAACACGGTCTGCGGTTCGTCGATCGGCTCGGCGAGGGTTGCGATGCCCGCTTCCGGATGAGCTGCCAGATTGACCGCCACCTGGTCGATGATCGAAGGCGGAATCAACGGCTCGTCACCCTGCACATTGACCACAATGGCTTCTGCGGGCAATCCCAAATGGGCGGCGACCTCGGCCAGTCGGTCGGTACCGGACTCATGGTCGGCGCGGGTCAGCAGCACTTCAGCGCCAAACGCCTGGCACGCCTGGACGATACTAGCGTCGTCGGTCGCAATCACCACACGGCTGGCGCTGCTCTTGCAGGCCTGCTCCCAGACATGCTGCACCATCGGTTTACCGGCAATCGGCAGCAGTGGCTTGCCAGGCAGTCGGGTGGAGTGCAGTCGCGCGGGAATAACGACCGTGAACGTCACACTCATTTGTCCAGACGCTCATCGTCAGTCAAGGTGCGCGCTTCACTTTCCAACATTACCGGGATGCCCTCGCGGATCGGATAGGCCAGGCCAGCAGCCTTGCTGATCAGTTCGGTCTTGTCGGCACTGAGCTTGAGCGGACTCTTGGTGATCGGGCAGGCCAGGATATCTAGCAGTTTGGTGTCCATGAGGGTGTCCTAGAGGCCGGAGGCCGAAAGAATGAAAGGGGTCAAGGCAACAGGCGGTCGAGTTGCCGATCGAACCAAGCGACGAACGCGCAAGAAGGTTCGGCATCGACAGCCAGATACCACCAGTCGTCACTTGCGAAATCTCGACATTTCACCGCATCCTTTTCTGTCATGACCAACGGCAACGCGGGCGTGAACCTGAGGTTCTGCGCGCTGAACTGAGCATGATCGGCAAACGGATGAGGTACGGGCTGCCAGTCTAGTCCCAGCAGCGTATTGAAGAAACGTTGGGGATTACCGATACCGGCCACGGCGTGGACAGCTTGCCCGGGAGGAAAGTAATCGAGCGCGCGCCGCTCACCGGTGCGCAGATTGACCAGGGCACTGGGGCGCAAGGCGAAGGCGAAACCACCTTCGGGATCGGACGAAGCACCGTTGTGCAGCACCGCATCGACCTGCGCCAGACGCTCAACAGGCTCACGCAAGGGGCCGGCCGGCAGGCAACGACCATTGCCCAAGCCGCGTGCTGCATCGATCAGCACCAGTTCCAGGTCACGCGCCAGCCGGTAGTGCTGCATGCCATCATCGCAGAGCACCACGTCCAATGGCTCGCAGGCCAGCAGCGCCTGCACAGCGCGCGAACGGTCCGGGTCGATCATCAGCGGCACGCCTGTGCGCTGCACGATCAGCAGCGGTTCGTCTCCGGCCTGCGAGGCGTGTTGATCGGGCGTGACCCGCCACGGCAAGCTGGGCGGCGTGGCGCCATAGCCTCGACTGACCACACCGACCTTGAGCCCCTGGCGCCGACAATGCTCGATCAGCCACAGGATCATAGGCGTCTTGCCGGTACCGCCGACGGTGATGTTACCGACCACGATCACTGGCACCGGTGCACGGTAGCTGGGGCTTTGCCCTTGCAGAAAGCGCACACGCTTGCGGGTGACGACACACCGGTACAGCGCTTCGAGCGGGCGCAGCAGCGCCAACGCCGGATGCCCTTCGTACCAGGCGGCAAGCAAACGATCGGCGATGCTCATCAGGGTGTCCCCTGGGCCGCCTCGACGGTGGTCATGCGCAGATGGCTGAAGCCGAGCTTGCCGGCAGCGTCCATCGCCGTGATCACGGCCTGGTGCGGGGTCTTGCCATCCGCGCTGATGGCCAGTGGCAGGGTGTTGTCCCCGCCGGATTCGCGCTCGAGCGCCTCGGTCAAAGTGCCCAGATCGCTCTTGGGCAGCAGATGGTTGTTCACTGAATACACCCCATCGGCGCTGATGGTCACCTCAACCAGTTTGGCGTCATCGGCAACCGCCGGCGCGCCGCTGGCCGCTTCGGGCAGTTCCACGCGCAATTGCGTCTCGCGGGTGAAGGTAGTGGTGACTACGAAGAACAGCAGCAGGACGAACACCACATCGATCAGCGACGCCAGGTTGATGTCGACGTTTTCGCGCTGTCGATTACGCCGAAACTTCACGCATCGCCTCCGGCCACCTCGACCTCGCGGTCGCCTTGCAGCACTTCGACCAGTTTGATCGCTTCCTGCTCCATCCCAACGACCAGCTCATCGATGCGGCGCAACAGAAAACGATGGAAGAACACCGCAGGGATGCCCACCATCAGACCGGCTGCGGTGGTCACCAAGGCTTTGGAAATCCCCCCGGCGAGCACGGCGGCATTGGCGGTCATCTGCGAGCCCATGAAGGCGCTGAAGATGTCGATCATGCCCAGCACTGTGCCAAGCAGACCGAGCAGAGGCGCCATGGCGGCGATGGTGCCGAGCGTGCTGATATAGCGCTCGAGCTCATGGATGACTCGGGAAGCGGCCTCTTCGATGCATTCCTTCATGATCTCTCGGCCATGGCGGGAGTTGGCCAGACCTGCCGCGAGAATCTCGCCCAGTGGAGAATCGGCACGCAGCGCCTTGAGCTTGTCGCTGGTCAACTGCTTGTCCTTGATCCACATCCATACCTGCCCCAGCAAATGGGAGGGCGCGACGCGGCTGGCACGCAGGGTCCACAGGCGCTCGACCACGATCGCCATGGCAGCGACGGAGCTCAGAATGATCGGCAGCATCATCCAGCCGCCAGACTTGACCAGTTCCCACACAGTAAGCATTCCCCCTGAAAATGGTCGCCACTCTACCATAGGCGCGCCAGACGCTCATCTGCCGGAGGTCAGGGCTTCCTCAGGTTGATTGAGCCAGTGCCGTTAGGCAGGTTCAGGACGGTGGCCCGCGCCAGAAACGCCTTTGCAGACCAAGCCCCTCGACGTCGCCATGGGCACCCAGCGACAGGCGCAACGCGCCATGCAGAGCCGTATCATGCACGGTCAGACCATGCCGTCGATAGCGTTCGATCACTTGGGGATGAGGGTGACCGAACATGTTGTGTCGCCCTCGGGAAATCAATACGCCACGTGGCGCCGTTGCGCGCATGAACGGCTCGGTGGAGGAACTGCGGCTGCCGTGATGCGGTGACTGCAGCCAGTCGATGCGTGGCGATACGTTTTCTTTCAGCCAGACGCGCTCGGCGGCCGTCTCCATATCGCCAGCGAGCAGTAAGCGCTCGCCCTGAGCCTCGACCATCAATACACAGGAGCGGTCGTTGCTGCTCTTGCCCTGCGGCCAGTGCCACAGTGAGAAATGCACGCCGTCCCATTCCCAGCGCTCGCCGCTGGCGCACGCTTGCGCCTGCAGCGAGGCTGGCAGCGCCAGCGGCTCGCCTGCCAGCACGCGCGCGATCGGCAGTCCTCGATACACCGCCGCAGCACCGCCCGCGTGGTCGGCATGGGCATGACTGATCAACATCACATTGAGCTGATCGACACCGAGCTTGCGCAACGTTGGCAGTACCACGCTTTCCCCGAGATCGCTGAAACGGGTGGCTGGCCCGGCGTCGTAGAGCAGGCTGTGATGCCGCGTACGCAGCAGTACCGCCAGGCCTTGGCCGACGTCCAACTGCCAGATCTCTGCCTGTCCATGCGGGATATGATCACGGGGCGTCCATAGCGCCAAGAGCATCACCGCCCCCAGACCTTTGAGCGCCGCGCCGCGCGGTGACAGCAGCAGCAGCGCACCGGCACACACCAGGCTCCAACGCCACAGCGGCAAGGGACGAGGCAGCCACGCCGGTTGCCATTCGGCCAACAGGCCGAGCGTGCGGAACATGATGTCGATCAACCCGCCGGCCGCCCATAACAAACTTTCGCCGACGCCCGTCAGCGGTAACAAGGCCGTGCCGAGCAACGCCAGAGGTAAAACAGCCAGGCTGATCCAGGGCACGGCCAGCAGATTGACCAACGGGGCGCTGAGGCTGATCGGCAGGCCCAGCGCCAGCAATGCAGGCAGCAAACCGATCGCGATCACCCATTGCGCGCGACTCCAGGCTTGCCAAGGACGCCAGCGGCCCAGACGCCCACTGAAACAGTAGATCAAGGTGGCCACGGCAGTGAAGGACAACCAGAAGCCTGGCAGCAGGCTTGCCAGCGGCTCGAGCAGCAGCACACCGGTCAGCGCCAGCAATAGCGGAAAGAAGGCGCCCAAGTGGCGAAAGCGCAGGCGCCAGAGCAGCACCGTAGCCAACATCAGGCAGGCACGCTGCACGGGCACTTGGAATCCAGCCAGCGCCCCGTAGCCCAACGCCGAAGCCATCGCCAGACCACACGCCCAAGGTAGCCACGGCCAGCGCCCAGGCCACACGCCTAGACGAGCCAAGCCGGCAATGACGCCGTAGATCAGCCCTGCCAGCAGACCGATGTGTTGTCCGGAAATAACCAGCAAATGCACGGTGCCAGTGGCCTGCAAGGTTTGCCAGTCCGTGCGCGTCAGGCCCGAGCCATCCCCCAGCAGCAAAGCCGCCAGCACCGATTCACGTCCGTGCGCATCCACTGCCAGCAGCCGCTGACGCAAGCGATCCCGCCAGCCGCCTCGGACCGGCTCCAGCCTCTCGCCGGCCTTGACTGTTCCGGTGGCACCGATGCGACGAGCCAGAAACATCGCTTCGCGATCCGCACCATGGGGGTTGAGCAGACCGCTCGGCTGCCTGAGTGTCACCGCCAGTCGCCAGCGTTCACCCGCCCTGATCGTCGGGCCGCCGAACCAACTCAACTGGACGTGCCGAGGCAGCGCACCACGCCGCGACTGCGCATTCTCAAGGTCGAAGCGCACACTGCCGCCGGAGTGTGCCGCAAGCCCCACCACCCTGCCCTCCAACCACAAGGTGCGGCCATCCAGACCGCTGGCCAGTCGATCGTCCAGGGCCTGCTGCGCCGACCAGCAGGCCCAACACACGCCCAGCAACAGCCAGCCCAGCGGCCAGGCGCGGCTGCGCAGGCACAACAGCGCCAACAACGACAGAAGGAAAAGCCACCCGACCGATGGCAAGGCAGGCCACAAACCCAGGCTCAACAACCCGAGCACCAGCGCAAACATCCCTGTGCGCATAGAAATAGAGCTCCGCAAGCATCAACGCCCCAGCAGCCTAGGCGCCAATGCCCTCAGAGCTCACTCAATAATTGTCACAAACTCTGAACGAGATTGCGGTGAAATCGCGGCATACTCGCCCTACTCCAGCCCCGGGGGCCTACATGCCGCGCCGATTATTCAAACGCTACATGCCGGATCCGACCAGCATCAGGGAACACAAATCCTTACGCTTCTTCGGCCGATTACTCCATGACCCCAACCTCTGGCACCTGAACCGCCATTCGGTGGCTCGTGCCATGGGTGTCGGACTGTTCGCGGCGCTGATCCCCATTCCCATGCAAATGCTGCTGGCTGCAGCCTTGGCCATTCCCGTACGGGGCAACCTGCCCATTGCCGTGAGCTTGGTGTGGCTGACCAACCCGCTGACCATGCCACCGGTGTTCTTCGTCACTTACATGACCGGGGCCTGGCTGATGCAAGTGCCACCGCGCACGCTGCCAGACGAGCTGACCTTTCAGTGGATCACCGACCAGCTCTCCACCGTATGGCAGCCCTTCCTGCTGGGGTCGGTGGTATGCGGCGTACTTCTGGGCATCGCCGCCTACTTCAGCACACTGGTCTACTGGCGCTGGTGGGTCGGTCGCCAGTGGCGTCGGCGCAAGCTCAGAAGCTCACGCCCGCATGCCACGCCCACTGACCAGGAGTCGGATGCACAGTGCGTAGAGCAGTGCAGTGGCCACCACCATGAAGGTGATCGCGGTGCCAATGCTGATATCCGACACCCCTAGAATGCCGTAGCGGAACGAGTTGACCATGTGCAACACCGGGTTGGCCAGCGACACGGTCTGCCAGAACGGCGGCAACAGGTTGATCGAATAGAACACCCCGCCCAGGTAGGTCAGCGGTGTCAGCACAAAGGTCGGGATGATCGAAATGTCATCGAAATTCCGTGCAAAAACCGCGTTGACGAAGCCCAGCAGCGAAAAGATCGTCGCGGTGAACAGCACCACCACGACCGTCACGCCCAGATGGTGAACCTGCAGATGGGTGAAGAACATCGACAGGATCGTCACGATCACGCCCACTGCCAGACCACGCAACACGCCACCCAGCACATAGCCCACCAGGATGGTATGCGGCGACACCGGCGAGACCATCAGCTCTTCGATGGAGCGTTGAAACTTACTGCCGAAGAAGCTCGACACCACGTTGCCATAAGAGTTGGTGATCACCGACATCATGATCAGCCCTGGCACGATGTACTCCATGTAGGTAAAGCCGCCCATGTCGCCGATCTGCCGGCCGATCAGGTTTCCGAAGATGACGAAGTACAAGACCATGGTGATGGCTGGCGGCAGCAGTGTTTGCGGCCAGATGCGCAGGAAACGACGTACTTCACGGTAGACGATGGTGTTGAGGGCGACCCAATTGGTCCGCAATTCGATACTCATACCGCCACCTTCGAGAGGTTTTTTTCAACCAGGGACACGAACAACTCCTCGAGACGATTGGTCTTGTTACGCAAGCTTTGCACTTCGATGCGCTGCAACGCCAACTGACCGAAAAGCGCAGTGATACCAATGTCCTTGTCCACCTGCACTTCCAGCGTGTGTGGCGTGATCAGCCGGCACGGGTAACCTTGCAGGACCGGAGCGGCGATCAGATCCTGACGCAGGTCGAGCACGAAGGTTTCGACGTGCAGCTTGCCCAGCAACTGGCGCATGCTGGTGTTCTCGACGATGGTGCCGTGGTCGATGATGCCGATGTTGCGGCACAACTGCTCAGCCTCCTCCAGATAATGCGTGGTGAGGATGATGGTGATGCCTTTCTGGTTCAGTTCGGTGAGGAAGCTCCACATCGAGCGGCGCAACTCGATATCCACACCCGCAGTGGGCTCGTCGAGGATCAACAGGCGCGGCTCGTGGATCAATGCACGGGCGATCATCAGCCGGCGCTTCATGCCGCCGGACAGCGAACGCGACTGCACATCACGCTTGTCCCATAGCCCCAACTGAGTGAGGTACTGCTCGGCCCGCTCCTTGGCCAGCCTCGGCGGGATGCCGTAGTAACCGGCCTGGGTCACGACAATGTCGAAGGTCTTCTCGAACTGGTTGAAGTTGAACTCCTGAGGCACAACACCGATGCTGCGCTTGAGCGCGGCTGGCTGGCGGTCCAGATCGTGGCCGAAGACATTCACTGTGCCGCTGGTCTTGTTAACCAACGTCGAGAGAATGCCGATCGTAGTGGATTTTCCGGCACCGTTGGGGCCGAGCAAGGCGAAGAAGTCGCCTTCGGCAACTTCCAGATCGATGCCCTTGAGGGCCTGGAAGCCGTTGCCGTAGGTCTTGGTCAACTGTCGGATGGACAGAGCAGAACTCATAGCAGATCACGTACCGAAAGAAGGGTTCGGAACACGCCGACTTGGAGGGCCAGCGCAGTAGAGGGTGCGACCATGGTGCAAGGCCTGACCGCACAAGTACAGTCATGCGTATCGATAGTGACTATCGAAGCACTTGGAGTGTTCGATCAGGTCAAGGCCGTCATAACAGCTGTCTGGTAAGACGGCCGCACTTTCAACCGTTCGTACCAGGCCTCAAGGTGAGGCATCTCTGGACGTTCGATGGGCAACTCGAACCAGGCGTAGGCGAAACTGCCCAAGGGAACATCGCCCATACCGATGTGTTCACCGGTCAAATAGGGTTGCGTCGCCAGAGCCTGGTCAGCAATGGACAGCAACTGTACGCAGTGCTTGTGCGCCGCGTTGATGGCGACCCAGTCGCGTTGCTCTTCGGGGGTGCGTAGCAACCCCCAGAACAGAGGTCTGAATGGCGCAGCGAGGGATGAAGTGGTCCAATCCATCCATTTGTCTGCCTGAGCGCGTTGACGCGGCTGATCCAAGTACCAACCCTGCTTGCTGCCATATTCAGCACAGAGATAACGCACGATGGCGTTGGACTCCCAAAGTATCAGTTCATCGTCTTCGAGCATTGGCACCAGGCCGTTAGGGTTACGCTGGCGATAATAGGGTTCGTCGACCATGCCAAACGCGCCGCCAGCGTCGATCGAATCGAACGACAGGCCCAGTTCGTGCGCGATCCACAATACCTTGCGCACGTTGCTGGAATTCTTGCGACCCCAGATCTTGATCATCACCACGTCCTCAGGAAGGCAGAGCCGACCAGTCTACTCCTTGTGCCTGACCTCTGTACTGGTAGCGGGCTCTTCTGAAACTCCTGTAGCCATACCCTGTCACTGTTCAGAGCGAGTCATCCTGCGCAGCGCGTCTATGCTTGCGGGGATACCTCGAGCCCTAGCTTCCAAGGAGGAAGGTCTATGTTGCTGTTGTGGTTGGTGGTGCTGGTGATCGGCGCCGCGTATCTCACCCATCGGCGTTTGGCGCCGCTGCACATCATCGGTGCCATCGCGGTCTATGTGCTGCTGATGGGCGTCTTCGCCGATGCCCCAGGGTGGTTGTTGACGCTGATCTGGCTGGTGCTGGCAGCCAAGGTTGCCTTGCTGGTGCTGCCCGAGTGGCGGCGCCGGTTGTTCACCGCCCCGGTGTTCAACTGGTTCCAGCGCACGTTGCCGCCCATGTCGCAGACTGAACGCGAAGCGATCGACGCCGGCACCGTCTGGTGGGACGGCCAGCTGTTCAGCGGCCAGCCCGACTGGAATACCCTCCTCGACTACCCTGCTCCCCAACTCACCGCCGAGGAACAGGCCTTCATTGACGGGCCGACCGAGGAACTTTGTGCACTGGTCAGCGACTGGCAGATCGGCCAGGACCTGGATCTTCCACCGGCTGCCTGGGAACACATCAAAACGCACGGCTTCTTCGCCCTGATCATTCCCAAGGAATACGGCGGCAAAGGCTTTTCGGCCTACGCTCACTCGCAGGTGGCGATGAAACTGGCTACCCGCAGCGGCGACCTGGCCTCAACGGTGATGGTACCCAACTCGCTCGGCCCCGCCGAATTGCTCCTGCATTACGGCACCGATGAGCAACGCAACCATTATCTGCCGCGCCTGGCGCGGGGCGATGAGATCCCTTGTTTCGCCCTCACGGGACCGCTGGCCGGGTCGGATGCCGGCGCGATGCCCGACACCGGTATCGTCTGCAAGGGCCAATGGAACGGCGAAGAAGTCATCGGTTTGCGCTTGAATTGGGAGAAACGCTACATCACCCTCGGCCCAGTCGCCACGCTCCTGGGCCTGGCGTTCAAGGCTTACGACCCCGACCATCTGCTCGGCGAGGAAGAATCACTGGGCATCAGCCTGGCGCTGATCCCCACTGACACCCCCGGTGTACAGATCGGCCAGCGCCACCTGCCCCTGGGCGCAGCTTTCATGAACGGTCCAAACAGCGGAACGGACGTGTTCGTACCACTGGACTTCCTCATCGGTGGCCAGAACATGCTCGGCAAGGGCTGGATGATGCTGATGAACTGCCTGTCCGTGGGTCGCTCCATCTCGCTGCCCGCCGTCGGCACCGGCGCCGCGAAATACACCAGCCTGGTGACCGGACAATACGCGCGCATTCGCGAGCAGTTCAATGTGCCGCTGGCCGCATTCGAGGGTATCCAGGAATCGCTCGCGCAGATTGGCGGCAATGCCTGGCTGATGGACAGTGCGCGCCTGCTCACCGCCAAGGCGGTAGACCTCGGTGAAAAACCCTCTGTCCTGTCGGCGATTCTCAAGTATCACCTCACCGAGCGCGGTCGAGCGTGCATCCAGCACGCCATGGACGTGCATGGCGGCAAAGGCATCATCATGGGCCCCAACAACTACCTGGGCCGCAATTGGCAAGGCGCGCCGATTTTCATCACGGTCGAGGGGGCGAACATCCTCTCGCGCAACCTGATGATCTTCGGCCAAGGGGCGATCCGTTGCCATCCGTTCGTCCTCAAGGAGATGGCCCTGGCAGGCCGTGAGGACCGCGATCAGGCACTGAAAGAGTTCGATGATTTGCTGATGAAGCACATCATCTTCGCCACCCGCAATGCGGCGAGTACTTTTGTATTGGGGTTAGGTCTTGGACACTTCGACAAGGTGCCGGGCGATGCACTCAGCCAGGGCTACTTCCGTGCACTGAACCGGCAGGCAGCAGCCTTCGCGCTGCTGGCAGACCTGTCGATGATGCTCCTGGGCGGCGCCTTGAAGCGTCGCGAGCGCCTCAGTGCACGACTGGGCGACGTGCTGAGTTACCTGTATCTCTCGTCCGCCGCACTCAAGCGCTACCATGATCTCGGCGCGCCCGACTACATGCAGCCTTTGCTGCGCTGGGCGCTGGAAGAGAGCCTGGGACAGGCAGAAACGGCCCTGGATCGATTGCTCGACAACTTCCCCAATCGCTTCGTCGGCGGCGCCCTGCGGGTACTGGTGTTCCCCTTCGGTCGGCGGCATACCGGCCCCAGCGATGAACTGGACGCTGAAGTGGCTGCACTGATCGGTCGGCACAAAGGTGACCCCGCTCTGGAAGAACTGCTCGCAGGGTGCTTCCGTCCTCAGGCGGATGGCGATCCGGTAGCAGCGCTGCAACAGGCTTGCGATCTACTGGACGACACCGAGCCGCTGCAAAAGGCTGTTCACCAAGCGCTCAAGGAAGGCAAGTTGCACCCTGCGCCCGGCCAGTCCTTGATCGATGCGGCAGTGCAATCAGGTGTGCTGCAGACCGCCGAGGCCGAGCGGCTGCGAGCGTCGGAGGCTGCACGCCGTGTCGTGATCGATGTGGATGCGTTCGACAAAGAGCAGCTCTTACCCACAGAAGGCAAGATTCGCTGAAGTGAATCTCTGACTCGATTGCCGACCGCCCTGGCGGTCGGTGGTCGACGTCAATCGCCCACCCTGCCCCCGCGAATAAAACCTGCGTATACTCCGCCCCCCGTTTCAATACCCGAGGACAGCCCCATGGCCAATTCCCACCTGGAGTATCACCTGCAACTGCTTCGACATCTGCGCACCATCCTGGTGGCCCTGGGCGAAGCCGAGCAGGTACCGGAAGAAAGCCATCTGCTGTTCCTGGAACGCTTCGACGAACTGTTGAGCCTACTGCCGCAGGATCCACTGGAAAGCCAGTACCTGGGCCAGGACATCATCTGCCAAGTCATCACCCGCTACCCGCAGATCGCACACTTGGTGCCGCGTGATCTGCTCTGGTTCTTCGGTGGCGACTGCCTTCACTACATGCCGGATGACGAACTGGATCTTTATCAGACCCTGGAAGAGCGGCGTTATGAGGCCGAACAGCAGGGCGAGCCGTTTGACTGGCATTTGGAGAAACAACTGCTAAGCGCCCCGGATCAGGGCGAGCGCCACTAGGCCTGAGTCACCCGCTGCTTGAGTTGCTAAGCGCCACTGCAATGACGTGGCGCTTTTCTTGAATCAGAGCATCACCGTTGGCTTGTTCCAAGGCGTGTTGAAGGCTCGTTGATGGGGTGACCAACGATAAGGGCCAGTCGAGAACATCTGGCTGCGGAAAACGCAGGAACGAAAAAAGACGCCGAAGCGTCTTTTTTGTGATTCAACAACATTTGAAAACGTTGAAGATCAAGATATGGAGCGGGAAACGAGACTCGAACTCGCGACCCCGACCTTGGCAAGGTCGTGCTCTACCAACTGAGCTATTCCCGCAATGTAAACCAACCACTTGAGGCTTGAAGTGACCTGAGCCCTTCAACACCGCTGTACCGTCATGAACGCCACAGAATTAACTGGAGCGGGAAACGAGACTCGAACTCGCGACCCCGACCTTGGCAAGGTCGTGCTCTACCAACTGAGCTATTCCCGCAAATGGCGTCCCCTAGGGGACTCGAACCCCTGTTACCGCCGTGAAAGGGCGGTGTCCTAGGCCACTAGACGAAGGGGACATACCCAACGCTTTTCAGCGCACCAGGTGTAAAGCCTCGCGGCTGACCCTGGATTTCTTTTCCAACCCTGCCAGACGGCAGCGTCGTGAAACTGGAGCGGGAAACGAGACTCGAACTCGCGACCCCGACCTTGGCAAGGTCGTGCTCTACCAACTGAGCTATTCCCGCAATGGCGTCCCCTAGGGGACTCGAACCCCTGTTACCGCCGTGAAAGGGCGGTGTCCTAGGCCACTAGACGAAGGGGACACGCTAGATCTTTTCACTGCCTGCGGCGCTTGGCGAAGAGCTTTACGCTGCAAGTGGCGCGCATTCTAGGGATGCACTCGGAAGCCGTCAACCCCTTTGTGGAAATTTATTTAAATCAATGACTTCCGTAATTCCCTGGTGTGCCCGCACAGGTGCCCGGGGATTGACGTTGCTTTTCTGGCGGCGGCCCGGCAAGCTCGCTGCAAAGTGCCAGCACTGTAGTTTTATGCGCCCGTGCCGACAACGCTATGGGCGCTTGAATGCGCTGCCCGCCAGGCTGCACTGTTCGCGCCCCCGCGGACTCACTACACTCAATGATGCAAAACTTCTTCATGAGGCGTTAACGGTGACACCACTTCTGATCACCCTGCTCATCGTGGCGGGTATCGCGTTGCTGATCGTGATCGGCTACCTCAACAATGTCGTGGAAAACGCCAAGCTCGAACGCACGCGCTTGAAAATCGAGCTCACCGATCGTTTGCGCCGGTGCGGTGAGATCACCGAGACCTTTCCCGGCCAGTTGATGACCCCGGCGCTCAAGCTGCTGCTCACGCGCCTGGAGTTGAACATCAATCAGCGGCAGTTGGCGCTGGACAAGCAAAATAGCGATATAAAGGCGCGAATCGGCGAACTGGAAGCCTTGATCGCCTTGGGCGACAAGCTGCCGGTGAACAATCCGCCCAGCCCGATCCAGACCGAGGTCAAGGCCAAGGACGTGCGGTTTCTGCTTGAATCGCTGCACAACCAGATCGTCCGGGCGACCCAGGAGAACTTCCTGCAGTCCAATGAAGGCAAGTACTGGGTCAAGGAAATCCGCCACATCCTCGTGCTGCTGCACATCGAGTTCTTCAATAACCTGGGACAACAGGCTTTGCAGCAGGGCCAACCCGGGCAAGCCCGACTGGCGTTCGAGCGCGGCGTGCAGTATCTGCGTAAGCAACCTGAGCCCAAGCAGTACGAAGAACAGTTGATCTACCTGGAGAAGCTACTGGCGCGGGCCAATGCCCAGGTACTCGACCAGATGGAGCCGACCGAGGACGAACAGAACGCCTTGACCGAAGGCCTCAAGACCGATGAAGACGAAACCTGGAAAAAGCGCGTGATCTACGATTGATCCGCGAATTCACTTGAGGAAGGGCCGCGCTGCGGCCCTTCTGTCTTTCAGCAGTCGCTCAAGCTGAGGAAGATCGAGGCCAAGTGCTCAAGCCCGCGCTGGTCTGCCTCGCTGAAGCGCGCCAAGGTCGGGCTGTCCAGATCCAGCACGCCGATCAACCTGCCCTCTTTCACCAGCGGTATCACCAGCTCGCTATTGGACGCGCTATCGCACGCGATGTGGCCGGGGAATGCATGCACGTCCTCGACCCGCTGGGTCTGCCGGGTCGCTGCCGCAGCGCCGCACACACCCTTGCCAAAAGGAATGCGCACGCAGGCCACCTGCCCTTGGAACGGGCCGAGCACCAGTTGCTCGTCGCGATTGATGTAGAAGCCTGCCCAGTTAAGGTCTGCCACTTGGTGATAGATAAACGCCGAGAACTGCGCGGCATTGGCGATGAAATCACGCTCGTCGGCGAACAGCGCCTGGACTTGCGCCGCCAGAAGTTCGTAGCCATCCAGGCCTTTGCCACTGGCATTGAGGTCGATCATTGATTCTGCTCCAGCAATTGCAGTCCGACCCAATAGCGGGCGAACTGATAGGCACAACGGCCATTACGGTTGCCCCGGCCGGTCGCCCAGCGCGTGGCGAGGATGTCGAGCGCTTCGTTGCGCTGCCATGTCAGCCCGGCGGTCGTGGCAAGCTGACCGATCCAGTGCTCGACCACATCGAGGAAGTGTTCCTGGGTGAATGGATAGAACGACAACCACAGGCCGAAGCGGTCGGACAGTGCAATCTTGTCCTCCACCGCTTCGTTGGGATGAAGTTCCCCATCGACCATTTTCCAGTTCTCGTTATCGCTCTGCTTCTCCGGCACCAAATGTCGACGGTTAGACGTGGCATACAGCAGCACGTTGTCCGGCGCCTGTTCGAGGGAGCCGTCCAGTACACTCTTGAGCACCCGGTAGTCACCCTCGCCCGCTTCGAACGACAGGTCGTCACAAAACAGGATGAAACGCTGGTCTAAACCCTGCAACTGTTCGACCACCCGCGGCAGGTCGGCCAGATGATCGCGCTCGATCTCGATCAGGCGCAGCCCCTGACCGGCGTGCTCGGCCAGTAACGCCCGCACCAGCGACGATTTACCGGTGCCACGCGAACCCCACAGTAGCGCGTGGTTGGCAGGCATGCCCTGAATGAACTGGTGCGTGTTGCGACCCAATTGCTCTCGCTGCTGATCGACGCCGATCAGATCGCTCAGGCGCATATCCAGGCTCACCTGCAACGGCATCAAATAGCCGCTGCGGCCATCACGCTGCCAACGCGCGGCCAGCGTTTCGCTCCAGTCTATAGTCGGCCGTTGGGCCGGAAGCAGCGGCTCAAGGCGCGCCAGCACCGATTCGGCGCGCTCCAGAAATGCGGTCAAGCGGGCGTCCATGATGGCTCCTACGATTTTCAGTGAGGCATGCCCGACGACGGCACACCAGGGAATCAACTGAAATGAACAGACAGACCCGCCAGCAGCCGGGGCTGATCGGCTATGCTTGCGCAGCGCAAAGGGCGTAGAGCCGGCTCGGGAAGCATGGATATCAAGTTCACCAATCGCCTGTCATACAAGCAAGCCCGGTTGACAGTCCTGGTCGGCTTCATCCTGGGGACATTGCTCAGTCTCATCCAGATCGGCATCGATTATGCCAGCGAAGACGCGTCCATCAACCGCGAAGTGCAGGCGCTGCTGCAAATAAGCCACGACCCGGCATCACGCATCGCCTACAACATCGATGCCGAACTGGCCCAGGAACTGACTCGGGGTCTGCTGCAGTCGCCCGCCATCGTGCGTGCTCGGCTGATCGACAACAACGATACCGTGCTGGCCGATGTGAGCCGTCTGCGCCAGGAAAACAGCTACCGGCCGCTAAGCGATTTTCTGTTCGGCGAGCAGCGCCAATTCAAAGACCCGCTGTATCTGGCGCACATGCCCAAGGACTACCTGGGCACGTTGTACCTGGACGTCGACACTTACGCCTTCGGCAGTCGTTTCCTCGAGCGCGCCGGCATCACCTTGCTCAATGGTTTTGCCCGCAGCCTGGTGCTGACGGTGATCCTGCTGGGGCTGTTCTACGTCATGCTGACCAAGCCGCTGGTCACGGTCATCAGCGCGCTGAGCAGCCGCGATCCGCGCCAACCCGGACAGGCGCGCCTGGACTACCCCAAAGGCCACGAGCACGATGAGATCGGCGTACTGGTCAAGGTCGCCAACCAACAATTCATCAGCATGGCCACCGAGATTCAGCAGCGGCGCAACGCCGAAAATCGCCTGACTCAATACCTGAACGAACTGGAAGACATCGTCTCGGCCCGTACCGACGAACTCAAAGCCAGCAACAGCCGCTTGAGTCAGTCCAATCAGGAACTGGAGGATGCCCGTCGCCGCGCCCTGGACATGGCCCAGGCACGCGCGGCCTTTCTGGCCAACATGAGCCACGAGATCCGCACACCGCTCAACGGCATGCTCGGCATGCTTTCCCTGGCGATGGACAGCGGCCTGAGCGGCGAGCAACGCCAGCAACTGTCGATCGCCCACGATTCGGGCAAGGTGCTGGTGGAACTGCTCAACGATATTCTCGACCTGTCCAAGTTCGATGCCGGGCAACTGGAGTTGGAACGCATTCCATTCGACCTCGGCACCTTGCTCGAGGACACCGCCAGCCTGCTGTCGCAGAATGCCGCGGCCAACGTCGAGCTGACCTGCCTGATCGCCTCGGATTTTCCGGCGAGCGTGCTGGGCGACCCAACCCGCGTGCGGCAGATCGTCAGCAATCTGTTGGCCAATGCGCTGAAGTTCACGCGCTTCGGGCGGGTCGATGTGCGCCTCTCGAGCATCGTCGGCGGCATTCGTCTGGAGGTGTCGGACACCGGCATCGGCATCCCCGAAGATGCCCAGGCGCGCATTTTCCAACCCTTTACCCAGGCCGGTGCAGGTATCACCCGCCAATACGGCGGCACCGGTCTGGGTCTGACCCTGACCCGCAACTTGTGCAAGGCCATGCACGGGCACCTGACCATTGAGTCGCAGACCGGATTCGGCAGCCGTTTCAGCGCCGACCTGCCCTTGCCCGCTCACCTGGAGGCGGTCCACCCGCCTGCGCTGCATGGACGGATCGTGGCCCTGACCAATGCCGCCAGCGGTCTGGCCGAACTGCTCGATCGCCTGCTACCGAACTGGGGCTTGGACTACGGGCGCTGCGAGCACACCGAGGAGCTCGACGGTGCCGCCCTGGACCTGTTGATCTGTGACGATGCCGAGCAACTACCTGACCTGCGCAAGCGAACACACGCACCGATCCTGCTGATCACCGCGTATGGCAATTTCCTGGCCGCCGAGCAGGCCCTGCGCCTGGCGCCCTTGCATCAGCTCGCGCGCCCGCTGGCACGCAATACGCTCTATCAACTGCTGCGCCGAACGCTACAAGGGGAAAACGGTAACCCACTGCCGACAGGTACAGCGCTATTGGCCGAGCGGCGGGCGCACATCCTGCTGGTCGAAGACAATCCGGTGAACCAGCTGGTGGCCATCGGCATGCTGGGAAAACTCGGCTGCCAAGTGCAAGTGGCTGCCCACGGCGCAGAAGCGCTGCAAATGCTCGAACACGACCGCTTCGACCTGGTGCTGATGGACTGCAACATGCCAGTGATGGACGGTTACGAAGCCAGTAGACGCATTCGTCAGGACGGTCGCTGGAGTCAGTTGCCGATCGTGGCCCTGACCGCCAACGCCATGCCCGAGGAGCGCGAGCGCTGTCGCGCAGCGGGCATGGACGACTACCTGGCCAAGCCGTTCCGGCGCGAAGAACTGCTGGCACTCATCGACCATTGGGTACCGTTCAACGGCTGAGCAGCCGCTCGATGTCGGCCTCCAGTGCCTGGGGCTTGGTGGTGGGTGCGTAGCGGGTGACCTTGCCGGTAGAGGGATCTAACAGAAACTTGGTGAAGTTCCACTTGATCTTCTGGGTGCCGAGTACGCCGGGGGCACGGCGCTTGAGCTCGGCGAACAGCGGATGGGTACCGGGTCCGTTGACCTCGATCTTGCGGAACAACGGGAAGCTCACACCGAAATTCAACTCGCAGAACTGCGCGATCTCGTGCGCATCCCCCGGCTCCTGCTTGCCGAACTGGTTGCAAGGAAAGCCCAGCACCACCAGGCCGCGACCGGCGTAGGCCTGCCACAGTTTCTCCAACCCTTTGTACTGCGGGGTAAAGCCGCACTGACTGGCGGTGTTGACCACCAGCAGCGCTTTACCGGCAAAGTCGCCCAAGGTTTTCTGCTCACCGCCGAGGGTGAGGCAGGGAATGTCCAGCAGCGCATCGGTCATGGGGGCTCTCCGTTCAATCACGCGGTTGGAAATCCAGGCACACCGAGTTGATGCAGTAACGCAGCCCGGTCGGCGGCGGACCGTCCGGGAACACATGGCCCAGGTGCGCATCGCACTGAGCGCAGGTCACCTCGGTGCGAATCATGCCGTGGGAGGTGTCGCGAATCTCGATCATCGCGCTGTCTTCGATCGGGGCGTAGAAACTCGGCCAGCCGCAGCCGGAGTCGAACTTGGTCTGCGAATCGAACAGCGGCAGACCGCAGCAAATGCACGAGTAGGTGCCCGCGCGCTTTTCGCTGTTGTACTTACCGGTGAAGGGCCGCTCGGTGCCTTTCAGGCGGCACACTTGATATTGCGCGGGATCGAGCATTTCGCGCCATTCTTCCAGGGTTTTGTCGATCTTTTGCATGGCTGGACCTCGGCAGGCTGAATTTCACCCTGCGCCGTCTTTTCCCTGGCGCGGGTGGCACGTATATTAGTCGGCTTGTGTGCAGACGGTCAGTCTGGCACCCGCGCCGCGTCCTTTTCAAATCTTTAGACGCCCGCGCCCCGCGACTTATCCATTCGGGATCACATCATGCAGTTCAGCAAATCGAACAAGCTCGCCAATGTCTGCTACGACATTCGCGGCCCGGTGCTCAAGCACGCCAAACGCCTGGAAGAGGAAGGCCAACGCATCCTCAAGCTGAACATCGGCAACCCGGCACCTTTTGGTTTCGAGGCGCCGGACGAAATTCTCCAGGATGTGATCCGCAACCTGCCGACGGCCCAGGGCTATAGCGACTCCAAAGGTCTGTTCAGCGCCCGTAAAGCGGTCATGCAGTATTGCCAGCAAAAGCAGATCGACGGTGTCGGCATCGAGGATATCTACCTGGGCAACGGCGTCTCGGAACTGATCGTGATGTCGATGCAGGCGTTGCTCAACAACCATGATGAAGTGCTGATCCCCGCGCCTGACTACCCGCTGTGGACGGCGGCCGTCAGCCTGGCCGGCGGCAAGCCAGTGCATTACCTGTGCGACGAGCAGGCCGACTGGTTCCCCGACCTGGACGACATCAAGGCCAAGATCACCCCCAATACCAAGGCGCTGGTAATCATCAACCCCAACAACCCGACGGGTGCGGTGTACTCGAAGGAATTGCTGCTGGGCATGTTGGAACTGGCTCGCCAGCACAACCTGGTGGTGTTCTCCGACGAAATCTACGACAAGATTCTCTATGACGAGGCCGTGCACATCAGTACCGCTTCGCTCGCGCCCGACCTGCTGTGCCTGACCTTCAACGGACTGTCCAAGTCGTACCGCGTCGCCGGCTTCCGCTCCGGTTGGCTGATCATTTCCGGACCCAAGCACAACGCACGCAGCTACATCGAAGGCATCGACATGCTGGCCAACATGCGCCTGTGCGCCAACGTGCCGGCCCAGCACGCGATCCAGACCGCCCTGGGCGGGTACCAGAGCATCAATGACCTGGTACTGCCGCCGGGCCGCTTGCTCGAACAGCGCAACCGTACCTACGAACTGCTCAACGACATTCCCGGCGTGAGCTGCGTCAAGCCCATGGGCGCACTGTATGCCTTCCCGAAAATCGACCCTAAGGTCTGCCCGATCCATAACGACGAGAAGTTCGTACTTGATCTGCTGCTGTCGGAAAAACTGCTGATCGTGCAGGGCACTGCGTTCAACTGGCCATGGCCGGACCACTTCCGCGTCGTCACCCTGCCACGGGTAGATGACCTCGAACAGGCCATCGGCCGTATCGGCAACTTCCTGCGCACCTATTCGCAGTAAGCTTTCTGACGCCTGCGGCACCTTTATCCAAGGTGCCGCAGGAATAGGCGCCCTCCCCCTCGGATGAATTCTTACATCCTGCAACGGTCTATCCACCGGCGCGCCTTTGCGCCTCTGGCATACTGCCGGGTACACAGTTTGAAATAGTCGGCCGGTTGAATCGCCCAGGCCGCCCCCTTATATACCCCGCAGTAGAGCGACATTTTCATCCGTCAGGAGAACGTAACAACCATGATGCGCATTCTGTTGTTTGTGGCCACCAACCTTGCGGTGGTGCTGGTTGCAAGCATTACCCTCAGCCTGTTCGGCTTCAACGGGTTCATGGCCGCCAACGGCGTCGACCTCGACCTGAGCCGTCTGCTGGTCTTCTGCGCCGTGTTCGGTTTCGCCGGCTCGCTGGTCTCGCTCTTCATCTCCAAGTGGATGGCGAAGATGACCACAGGTACGCAGATCATCACCCAGCCGCGCACCCATCACGAACAGTGGCTGCTGCAGACGGTCGAGGAGCTGTCCCGCGAGGCGGGCATCAAGATGCCCGAGGTGGGCGTGTTCCCCGCCTACGAGGCCAACGCCTTCGCCACCGGCTGGAACCGCAACGATGCCTTGGTCGCGGTATCCCAAGGTCTGCTCGAGCGTTTTTCGCGTGACGAGGTGCGTGCCGTGCTGGCCCACGAGATTGGTCACGTGGCCAATGGCGACATGGTCACCCTGGCGCTGGTGCAGGGCGTGGTGAACACCTTCGTGATGTTCTTTGCGCGAATCATCGGCAACTTCGTCGACAAAGTGGTGTTCAAGAACGAGGAAGGCCAAGGCATTGCCTACTATGTTGCCACCATCGTCGCCGAACTGATCCTGGGCATCCTGGCCAGCATCATCGTCATGTGGTTCTCGCGCCGTCGCGAATACCGCGCGGACGAAGCCGGTGCGCAACTGGCAGGCACCGGGGCGATGATCGCGGCACTGCAACGCCTGCGCTCGGAGCAGGGCATGCCGGTGCATATGCCCGATACGCTAAAGGCCTTCGGCATCAACGGCGGCCTGAAGCAAGGCCTGGCGGGCCTGCTGATGAGCCACCCGCCGCTGGAAGACCGTATCGACGCGCTGCGTCGCCGCGGCTGAGTCAATCGGCAGTGCAAAAAAGGGCGACTTCGGTCGCCCTTTTCATGTTTCATTTTTCAATGAAGTGCACGCTCAGCGCCGCACAGCGTAGACCCTCTCCAGCAGGCTAGTGACACCCGCCGCCTGAAATTTGGGGCTGCTGGCGATGACCTGAGGCGCCTGCAACTCCGTCACCTGCCATCCGCCGAGCCCTTGCCTCACCTGCGCTTGTGGCACTGAAAACGGCGGCCCCTCCATGAGCGATTGATCGTACTCCAGCGTCACCAACAGGCCTTCGCAGCGATCTGGCAAACAGCGGGACAGGTGATCCAGATAGCGCTCACGCATACTCAGGGGGAACGCGATCAGCGCGGCTCGGTCGTACACCGCCGTGCAGTCTGCCAGGTCCGACGCACGCAGTGCGAAGAAGTCCCCACACCACAACTCGAAGTCTGCACTGCGCCATACTTCGAACGCTCCCTGCCGCTCGACTTCGGCGGCAAGTCCCTGCTCGACGAAGAAGTCTTCGACTGCACGCCGCGACAGCTCCACGCCGAGCACCCGATAGCCCTGCCCCGCCAGCCAGACCATATCCAGACTTTTGCCGCACAAAGGTACGAATACCCGACTGCCTGGCGCCAACGTCGGCCAATGGCCCTGCAGATAGGCATTCACCTGAGGCTGATGAAAACCGATCTGGTTATCCGCCCACCGCTTGTGCCAAAACGCCGGCTCCATGATTTCTCCAGTATTTTCGATTGATTGACCGCAAATCTTATATTGGATATCGATCTTTACCTGATCGAAGATGGCAGCATCTTAACGCCCCAGGACACCGCCATGTTGCCCAGCCTGTTCATTTCCCACGGCTCCCCCATGCTTGCCCTTGAGCCGGGTGCCAGCGGTCCGGCGCTTGCCGGATTGGCTGCCGGCCTGCCGCGGCCGAAAGCGATCGTGGTGGTATCGGCGCACTGGGAAAGCCGTGAGCTGATGCTTACCAGCGCCGCTCGTCCCGAAACCTGGCACGACTTTCGCGGTTTTCCAGCGGCGCTGTACGCGGTGCAGTACCCGGCGCCCGGCGCGCCGGACCTGGCCAGGCAGATCGTCGACCAGCTCGGTCAGGCCGGCTTGATTGCGCACCTCGACGCCCACCGGCCGTTCGACCATGGCGCCTGGGTACCGCTGTCCTTGATGTACCCAGAAGCCGACATTCCGCTGCTCCAGCTTTCGCTGCCCAGCCATCGCCCTCCGGCGTTGCATGTGCAGATTGGCCGGGCGTTGGCCGGCTTGCGCGACCAGGGCGTTCTGCTGGTGGGGTCGGGCAGTATCACCCACAACCTGGGCGAACTGGATTGGCAGGCTGGCCCGGAGGTCATCGAACCCTGGGCGCGCAGTTTCCGCGATTGGATCGTCCAGCGACTGGTCGACGGTGACACCGCGGCTCTGCAGGACTATCGCCAGCAGGCCCCCTTTGCGGTGCGCAACCACCCCAGCGACGAGCACTTGTTGCCGCTGTTCTTCGCCATGGGCGCAGGCCAGCATTTTGGCATCGTGCATCAGGGATTCACGCTGGGTGCGCTGGGCATGGACATCTATCGGTTCGACTGAGACCGCCTTGCGCTTGATCGCACGGACAAAAAAAATCCCCAGCCTGAGCTGGGGATTTTTCATGACCGCGGGACTCAGTCCTCGCGATAGCGACGCAGCTTGAGCTGCTTGCCGGCTACGCGGGTGTCCTTGAGTTTGGTCAGCAGACGCTCCAGACCCTCCTCAGGCAGCTCGACCAGACTGAAGCTGTCGCGCACCTGGATGCGGCCGATGGCGTCGCGGGCCAGACCGCCTTCGTTGAGGATCGCACCCAACAGGTTCTTGGCGGCGATGCCGTCACGTGCACCCAGGGCAGTCCGGCAACGCACGCGGCCTTCAGCCAGTGGCATCGGTGCACGACGCTCGCGGTCGCCGCGCTCAGCGCGCTCGCCACGGTCACTGCGCTCGCCGCTACGCTCGCGCGGCGTGTGGGTCGGCACCAGCGGCTGCTCGCGCTCGACGGCGGCCAAGTCCAGCGACTGACCGTTGGTCGCCTTGCGCAGCAGGGCGGCGGACAGCGCACGGGCCGAGCAGCCCAAGTCGGCAGTCAAGCGATCGAACAGCTCACCGTGGGTCGCTTCGGCCTCGGCCACCAACGGTGCCAGGCTGGCGGTCAGTTTCTTGATGCGCGCATCCAGCACGGCTTGCGGGCCAGGCAGACGGGCTTCGGCGACCTTCTGCCCAGTGACGCGCTCGATCACCTGCAGCATGCGACGCTCACGCGGGGTCACCAACAGCAGGGCGCGACCTTCACGACCGGCACGGCCAGTACGACCGATACGGTGCACGTAGGATTCAGGATCGTACGGCATGTCCACGTTGAACACGTGGGTGATGCGCGGGACGTCCAGACCACGGGCAGCGACGTCGGTCGCGACGACGATGTCCAGACGACCGTCCTTGAGCGAGTCGATGACGCGCTCGCGCTGGTTCTGGGCGATGTCGCCGTTCAGCGCAGCGGCCTTGTAACCCTTGGCTTCCAGCGCAGCAGCCAGATCCAGGGTGGCCTGCTTGGTACGCACGAAGGCGATCAGCGCGTCGAATTCCTCGACTTCCAGCAGACGCAGTACGGCCGGGATCTTCTGGTCGGCATGGACCATCAGGTGCGCCTGGTCGATGGCGGTGACAGTCTGGGTCTTGCTCTGGATCTTGACGTGCTTGGGCTCGCGCAGATGACGCTCGGCGATCGAGCGGATCGACGACGGCAGGGTCGCGGAGAACAGCACGGTCTGACGGGTCGCCGGGATCGCGTCGAAGATCACTTCGAGGTCGTCCATGAAGCCCAGCTTGAGCATCTCGTCGGCTTCGTCGAGTACCAGGTACTGAACGGTGGAAAGCACTTTCTCGTCACGGCGCAGGTGATCGCAGAGACGGCCTGGGGTGGCGACCACGATCTGGGCGCCATTGCGGATGGCGCGCAACTGTGGACCCATCGGGGCACCACCGTACACGGCCACGACATTCACGCCCGGCATCTGCTTGGCGTAGGTTTCGAAAGCGGTAGCTACTTGCAGCGCCAACTCACGGGTTGGCGCCAGGATCAGGGCTTGCGGTTCGCGCTTGCTCACGTCGATCTTGTTGAGGATCGGCAGGGCGAAGGCAGCGGTCTTGCCGGTGCCAGTCTGCGCCTGGCCGATCATGTCGTGACCGGCGAGGATGATCGGGATCGACTGTTGCTGGATGGCCGATGGCTCTTCATAGCCTGTGGCCAATACGGCAGCAACGATGTTCGGATGAAGATCGAGAGCGGCGAATCCGCCGGTTTCCTGGGTCATGGGTCTGCCTCTATGTGCATCCGCAAAGACCCATGCTCCAAAGCTGCACATGCCTTGAAAGACCCGAAGGTCACCCAGGCAGCTTTGGCGGCGGGGATTTGCGAAAACGATTGAAAAAGAATTACGTGGGAAGGTCCGCCTAGCGGACGTGCAGCCGAAGCTGGACTCGGAGGATTTGCACCGCCTGATTTTGAGGTCCGCTAAAAGACCGGCGCGTACTATATACGAATTCGCGTAGCACCGTGAGAAAAATTTCTACGGGAACCCGCAGTCGGGCACGAGACGGACGCCGCCGACTGAAACGTTTCCGTTTCGCTCAACTGGCGGGCCTGATCGCCTTGATCAGATACTCCAGCGAATAGCCCAGACGCGTCGCCAGCGCTGCCGCCCGGTCACCCACCGCGTCCTGATCCAGGCTCTGCTCGAGGTCCGCAGGCACCAGCAGGATCACATTGCCTTCCTTGACCGGCAGCTCCCAGTAATGGCGGTGATACAAGCCGCGCAACAGCGCCGCCCCCAATGGCCGACCGTCATCGGCGGCCCATTGGTTGATCACCAGCCAGCCCCCCGGATTGAGCTGCTGCTGGCATTTTTCCAGAAAGCCCCACGCCAGGTGGCCAACGCCCGGCCCGTAGTCGGTATACAGGTCGACGAAGATCAGGTCGGCCTTTTCCGCCGTAGGCAGCAGTTCGAGTGCATCGCCGATGCGCACGTACAGGCGCGGATCGTCGTCCAGGCCCAGGTACTCCATGGCCAGACGCGGCACATCCGCGCGCAGTTCGATGGCTTCGACGTCTTCCAGCGGCAGGAATTTCAGACAGGCCTGGGTCAGGGTGCCGGCGCCCAGCCCGAGAAACAGCGCGCTTTCCGGTTGAGGGTGGCACAGCGCGCCGACCAGCATCGCCCGGGTGTAGTCGTACTCCAGCCAACTCGGATCGGCGGTGAAGGTGCAGCTTTGCTCGATGGCGTCACCGAACTCAAGGAAACGGTAGTCTTCGACCTCGTAAACGCTGATGACCCCGTAGGCATCCTCAACCCGGGCCAGCCGCCGCTCTTCCCGATCCATCGCCATCGCCGCCACCTGCCCGCGCAAAACCGGCATTGTCCGCCAATGCCTGCAGTGCAACAAGCCGGCGGGCAACTGTTACCATGGCCCGCATGCCCGAACCGACCTGACCGAGCCGATGATGAACCGACCCTGGACCCCCGACAGCTGGCGCGCCCTGCCGATCCAGCAGCAGCCGATCTACCCCGATGCCGCACACCTGCACAAGGTCGAGCAGACCCTGGCCAGCTATCCGCCGCTGGTGTTCGCCGGCGAAGCCCGCGAACTGCGTCGCCAGTTCGCCGAGGTCACCCAGGGCCGCGCGTTTCTGCTGCAAGGCGGCGACTGCGCCGAGAGCTTCGCCGAATTCTCCGCCGCGAAGATCCGCGACACCTTCAAGGTGCTGCTGCAGATGGCGATCGTCATGACCTTCGCCGCCGGCTGTCCGGTGGTGAAGGTCGGGCGCATGGCCGGGCAGTTCGCCAAACCGCGCTCGGCCAACGACGAAACCCTGGGCCAGGTCACCCTGCCCGCCTATCGCGGCGACATCGTCAACGGCATCGGCTTCGACTCGGCCAGTCGCATTCCCGACCCCGAGCGCCTGCTGCAGGCCTACCATCAGTCCACAGCCAGCCTCAACCTGCTGCGCGCCTTCGCCCAGGGCGGCTTCGCCGACCTGCACCAAGTGCACAAGTGGAACCTGGACTTCATCGCCAACTCGGCGCTGGCCGAGAAGTATCATCAACTCGCCGACCGCATCGACGAGACCCTGGCCTTCATGCGCGCCTGCGGCTTGGACAGCGCGCCGCAACTGCGCGAAACCAGCTTCTTCACCGCCCATGAGGCGCTGCTGCTCAATTACGAAGAAGCGTTCGTGCGCCGTGACAGCCTGACCGGCGACGCCTACGACTGCTCGGCGCACATGCTGTGGATCGGCGACCGCACCCGCCAGCTCGACGGCGCTCACGTCGAGTTCCTGCGCGGGGTGCACAACCCGATCGGGGTCAAAGTCGGCCCCAGCATGAACCCTGAAGAACTGATCCGCCTGATCGACGTGCTCAACCCGGACAACGACCCCGGTCGTTTGAACCTGATCGTGCGCATGGGCGCGAACAAGGTCGGCGACCACCTGCCACCGCTCATTCGTCATGTCGAGCGCGAGGGGCGCCAGGTGCTGTGGAGCTCCGACCCGATGCACGGCAATACCATCAAGGCCAGCAGCGGCTACAAGACGCGCGACTTCGCGCAGATCCTCGACGAGGTGCGGCAGTTCTTCCAGGTGCACCAGGCCGAAGGCAGCCACGCCGGCGGCATCCATATCGAGATGACGGGGCAGAACGTCACCGAGTGCATCGGCGGCGCGCGCCCGATCACCGAAGACGGCTTGTCGGACCGCTACCACACCCACTGCGACCCGCGGCTCAATGCCGACCAGTCGCTGGAGCTGGCGTTCCTGATCGCCGAAACCCTCAAGCAGGTGCGTCGCTGAACACAGCCCAAACCGGTTCGATCCGGGCGCCAGCCGCGATCGACGTCGAGGGCGGTCTTTACCGAGCCTTTACCCTGACCTGACCGCGCTTGACCTTGCGCACCCTAGACTGGGCTCATCCGGTAACCACCGGCCTGAAAAAGGAGAAACACCCATGCGCAAGACCCTGACCGCACTGATGTTCGCTGCCGCCCTGCCGACCGTCGCCATGGCCATGCCTGAACCCGGCCCGCACGGCGAAGGCCCTCATCACCGTGGCCCTGCGGCTTTCGCCCAGCTCGACCTGACCCCGGAGCAGCGCCAGCAGATCGGCCGGCTGATGGGCGAGCAGATGAAACAGCGCCGCGAGATCACCGAGCGCTACCTGGACAAGCTGCCGGCCCCTGAACAGAAGGCCATGAAGGACGAGATCAAGGCCGGTCACGACAAGACCCAGACCCAGATCCGCGCCCTGCTCAAGCCCGACCAGCAGAAGCAATTCGACGAACTGCAAAGCAAACGCGCGGCCGACAAAGCCGAGTGGGAGCAGTTCCAGGCCTGGAAAGCTGAAAAAGCCGCCAAGGCCCAGTAAGCTGCACGTTCGACGCCCGGCCCGCACTCCAGCGGGCCGGGCCTTTTCATGTCTGGGAGGTACTCGTCTTGCGCTCACTGTTCTGGCGCATCCTGGCCAGCTTCTGGCTGGCCATCGCCCTGGTCGCCGGCCTGTCGATCCTGCTTGGCCACATGCTCAATCAGGATGCCTGGATCCTCAGTCGTCACCCGGGCCTCAACACCCTCGCCAGCCGCTGGGTCAAGCACTACGAGCAGGAAGGCCTGCAAGCCTCGCAACGTTTCCTGGAACGGCGTAAACAGCGCTACAAGATCGACGTCCAGGTGCTCGACGACAGTGGCGACGCCGTGGTGCCCGGTACCTTCCCGCGTCGCGCCGAAGACTTCGAGCGCCGTCAGCACAATGACGAGCGCCTGCCCTGGCGTCGCCTCACCGAGGAGTACACCAGCCCCACCACCGGCCAGACCTACCTGCTGATCTACCGCATTCCTCATCCGGAACTGATGGCTTGGCACCGCGAGAGCCTGATCTGGCCGCTGAGCGCCCTGGGCATCGCGCTGGTGGTACTGACGTTGTTCAGTTTGCTGGTCACGCTGTCCATCACCCGTCCGCTGAGCCGTCTGCGCGGCGCGGTGCACGACCTGGGGCAAACCACTTATCAGCAGAACAGCCTGGCGCAGTTGTCGGTCAGGCGCGACGAGTTCGGCGTACTGGCCAACGACTTCAACAAGATGGGCGCGCGCCTGCAAAGCCTGATTTCCAGCCAGCGCCAATTGCTGCGCGACGTGTCCCATGAGCTGCGCTCGCCGCTGGCACGCCTGCGCATCGCCCTGGCCCTGGCCGAGCGGGCCGAGCCCGAGCAGCGCCAGGCGCTCTGGCCACGACTGACACGCGAGTGCGATCGCCTGGAAGACCTGATCAGCGAGATTCTGGTGCTGGCCCGGGTCGATGCCGAGCAGGCGCACCCGGAGCCGGTGGACGTCAACGCACTGCTGGGCAGTGTGCGCCGGGACGCTCAGCTCAGCGAAGCGGAGCAGGAGGTGCGCCTGGAAGCAGAACCCGGCTTGACCCTGCAGGGCTGGCCGACCTTGCTCGAACGGGCGCTGGACAACCTGGTACGCAATGCCCTGCGGTTCAACCCGGCGGGCCAGCCCATCGAAATCCATGCCCGCCGCGAGCACGAGCAGGTGCTGCTGAGCGTGCGCGACCATGGCCCTGGGGTCGCGCCGGAACACTTGCTGCACCTGGGCGAGCCGTTCTTCCGCGCGCCGGGGCAGCAGGCGGCGGGGCATGGGCTGGGCTTGGCAATCGCCCGCCGCGCCGCCGAGCGCCATGGCGGAACGCTGGTGCTGGAGAACCACCCACAAGGCGGGTTCGAGGCCCGGCTGGCGCTGCCGGTGACTCAGGCGCCCGTTTAAGGGCGCACGCCATCAGGCCTTGGTCACTCGCCCCAGGCGGTGACGAAGTCGGCGGTGTCCAGTACCGGCGGTGTGCGCGGCTCGCTAGTCGGGGTGCCCAGGTACAGATAGCCGATCAGCTCTTCATTGTCGGCCAGCCCCAGCCCCTTGTGCACATGGCTGTCGAAGGCCATGTCGCCGGTGCGCCACACCGCACCGATGCCTTGGGCATGGGCGGCGATCAGGATGCCGTGGGCCGCGCAACCGGCCGCCAGGCGCTGTTCGGACGCCGGCACCTTGGGATGCGCCTGCAAACGTGCGATCACCACCACCAGCAACGGCGCACGCAGCGGCATGGCCCGGGCCTTGTCCAGCGCAGCCTGGCTGGCATCGCCTTGGGCCTGAATCGCCTCGGCGAACAGCTCGCCCAACGCTTCGCGCGCCGCCCCCTCGATGGTCAGGAATCGCCACGGTCGCAGCTGTCCGTGATCCGGTGCACGCAGCGCCGCCTGGAACAACCCTTCACGCTGGGCCGCATTGGGCGCGGGATCGGTCAGGCGCGGCACGGAAACACGGTTGAGCAAAGCGTCGAGAGCCTCCACGGGCTACCCTCCTGGCAAATTGAAAGTGCCGCCATTCTCAGGTGCCCAGCCGCAAGCTTCAAGCTGCAAGCTGCAAGCTGTCAGCCAACGCCGGCTCGCTTCAACTTGCCGCTTGCAGCTTGAGGCTCGCCGCTTAAAATGTCGCCCTTTCCCGTTTCGAGTCAGATCACATGGCGTTGCCGACCTTAAGGATCATCGCGTTCATCATCGGCATCTTCCTGATCACCCTGGCCGTGAGCATGGTCGTGCCCATGGCCACGCTGATGATCTTCGAACGCACGGCCGATCTGCCCTCGTTCCTGTGGTCGAGCCTGATCACCTTCATCGCCGGCCTGGCCATGGTGCTGCAGGGGCGACCGGAACACGTGCACCTGCGCCCGCGCGACATGTACCTGCTGACCGTCAGCAGTTGGGTCGTGGTCTGCGTGTTCGCCGCCCTGCCCCTGCTGCTGACCCAGCACATCAGCTACACCGACGCCTTCTTCGAAAGCATGTCAGGCATCACCGCCACCGGCTCGACAGTGCTCAGTGGCCTGGACAGCGTGTCGCCGGGCATTCTCATCTGGCGCTCGATGCTGCACTGGCTCGGCGGCATCGGCTTCATCGGTATGGCGGTCGCGATCCTGCCGCTGCTGCGCATCGGCGGCATGCGCCTGTTCCAGACCGAATCGTCGGACCGTTCGGAAAAGGTCATGCCGCGTTCGCACATGGTGGCCAAATACATCGTCGCGGTGTACGTGGGCATCACCGTGCTCGGCAGCCTGGCGTTCTGGTGGGCCGGCATGAGCCTGTTCGATGCCATCAACCATGCCATGTCGGCGATCTCGACCGGCGGTTTCTCCACCTCCGATCTGTCCCTGGCGAAATGGGACATGCCGGCCGTGCACTGGGTGGCGGTGGTGGTGATGATCCTCGGCAGCGTGCCGTTCACGCTGTACGTGGCGACCCTGCGCGGCAACCACCGCGCGCTGTGGCGCGACCAACAGGTGCAGGGCCTGCTCGGTCTGCTGGTGGCCACCTGGATAGTGCTCGGCACCTGGTACTGGGCCACCACCGACCTGCACTGGCTGGACGCCTTCCGCCACGTGGCGCTGAACGTCACCTCGGTGGTCACCACCACCGGCTTCGCTCTGGGCGACTACAGCCTGTGGGGCAACTTCTCGCTGATGCTGTTCTTCTACCTGGGCTTCATCGGCGGCTGCTCCGGCTCGACCGCCGGCGGTATCAAGATCTTCCGCTTCCAGGTGGCCTACATCCTGCTCAAGGCCAGCCTCAACCAACTGATCCACCCGCGCGCGGTGATCAAGCAGAAGTACAACGGTCACCGCCTCGACGAAGAAATCGTGCGCTCGATCCTGACCTTCTCGTTCTTCTTCGCCGTGACCATCTGTGTCATCGCCTTGCTGCTGTCGCTGCTGGGCGTGGACTGGATGACCGCACTGACCGGCGCCGCCAGCACCGTCTCCGGCGTGGGCCCGGGATTGGGCGAGGTGATCGGCCCGGCCGGCAACTTCGCCAGCCTGCCGGATGCAGCAAAGTGGATCCTGGCCGGCGGCATGCTGCTCGGTCGCCTGGAGATCATCACCGTGCTGGTGTTGTGCATGCCGGCGTTCTGGCGCCATTGAGCGACGCCTCCAAGCGCGCCCGGTACTCGCTGGGCGTGGCGTCGAACCAGCGACGGAAGGCCCGGTAGAAATTGCTCGGGTCGGCAAAACCCAGCAGGTAGGCGGTTTCCAGCAAGGTCATGCCAGGCTGCGCCAGGTACTGCTCGGCCAATTCCCGACGGGTGTCGTCGAGCAGGGTCTGGAAGCTGGTGCCCTCCTCCTGCAACCGGCGCTGCAGGGTGCGCTGCGAAAGGTGCAGGGCCTGGGCCACGGTATCGCGCTTGGGTTCGCCCTGCGGCAGGATGCGGCACAGGGTCTGGCGCACCCGATGGGTCACTCGGCTTTCGGAAAAGCGTGCCAGGTACTCGCCCGCGAAGCGGTCGTGCAGTATGGCCATCGCCTCGTTGGCGGTGGGCAGCGGCGCCTCCATGTCCGCGCGTTCCAAGACCAGCGCATCGTGCCGCGCGCCGAACTCCAGAGGCGCACGGAAGGCCTGTCGGTAGGGTTCGATGTCTTTGGGCTGCGTGCCCTGGATCAGCACCCGCCGCGGCTGCACCGGGCGGCCGCTGAGCCAGGCGCACAACGACAGCGCACAGGCCAGCGACGCCTCGGCGCTGTGGCGGGTCGGCGGCAGGTGATCGCCATGCACGGTGAGGATCAGCGAGTAGCCTTCAGGGCCGAGGGTGAAGCTCAGGTCGGAGCTCTCGGCGATGATGCGCTGATAGCGTACCAGGCGCTCGAAGCCTTCTGCCAGGGTTCGACTGGACATCAGCGCATACCCCACCACATGGAACGACGCCGGGCGCACCACCCGCGCCATGTTCAGGCCGATGGCCTGGTTCCCGGACAGCTCGACCGCCAGCAACCACAGACGGGTCATGTCATCCTGGGGAAAGCGTGCATCCGGGTCGTCCAGCGCCGCGAAGTCCAGCCCCAACTGCTTGAACATGGCCCGGCAATCGAGTCCTTCGAGCTCGAGCGCTTTGACGATCCCTGAGGCCCAGCTGGCCGACGTGGTTCTTTCGCTCATGACAGGCTTCTTGTGCTGACCGCTCCTGCGGTGAATCGAAAGGATACTCAAATGGCGCCAATTGTCACTGGTGGGCGCTCCCAGTGACTCTAGACTCGAAACAGGCTCCACGCCGTATACCCCGAACAAAAACGCAGCGGCGAGAACCCCGCCATGAACAGCACGACGCAGTTTCGCAGTTTCGCCGAGTTCTATCCCTACTACCTCGGCGAGCATGCCAACCCCACTTGCCGACGCCTGCACTTCGTCGGCACCAGCCTGGTCATCGCGCTGTTGGCGTATGCCATCGGCAGCGGTCAGTGGCTATTGCTGCTGGCCATGCCGGTGGCCGGCTATGGCTTCGCCTGGGCCGGGCACTTCTTTTTCGAGAAGAATCGGCCGGCCACTTTCACCTATCCCCTCTATAGCCTGATCGGCGACTTCGCCATGTTCCGCGACATCCTGCGCGGCAAGATCAGCCTCTGAGCACGGGGCTCAGACCAGCTCGCGCAGCGCCGCCAGGCGCTCGCTTTCCTGGGCTTGCGCCTCGGCCAACCGATACAACTCGATATGACCGTCCCAGTGCTCGATGAGCGCGGTGCACGACTCGACCCAGTCGCCGCAGTTGAGGTATTGCACATCGCCCACCTGACGAATCTCGGCGTGATGGATATGCCCACAGACCACGCCTTGAAAGCCGCGTCGTGTGCATTCGTGGGCAATCGCATCCTCGAAATCGCTGATGAAGTTCACCGCACCCTTGACCTTGTGCTTGAGGTACGCCGACAGCGACCAGTAGCCATAGCCGTAACGGGCGCGCCAGTGGTTGAGCCAGCGGTTGAGCACCAGGGTGAATTCATAGGCGCGGTCGCCGAGAAAGGCCAGCCAGCGGTGGTAGCGGGTGATCACGTCGAATTGATCGCCATGCACCACCAGCAGGCGACGGCCGTCAGCCGTGAGGTGTTCGGCCTCGTCCACCAGTTGGATGTTGCCCAGGATCAGCCGTGAGTAACGGCGCAGGAATTCGTCGTGGTTGCCGGTGACGTAGATCACCTCGGTACCGCGTTTGCTCATGGTCAGCAAGCGGCGGATCACATTGGTGTGAGCCTGCGGCCAGTAGACGCCGCTGCGCAGCTTCCAGCCGTCGATGATGTCGCCGACCAGATAGATGCGATCGGCCTGATACCCCTTGAGGAACTGCGACAGGTGCTCGGCCTGGCAGTCACGAGTACCCAGGTGCACATCGGAGATCCACAGGGTTCGCACGCGTTGCTTGCGTGACGGGCGGAGCAGTTCGGCGTGTGTCATCGGGCGGCCTCCGGCGTTGTTTGCAGGAGACTGGCAGGTGCGGATGACAGGTTGGTGGCAGTCGTGTGACGAGTCACGCGCTGCCCACCGACACCCCCTCAGCGGTCGTTGTGGCCCAGGTCACGCTGCGGGTCGATGCAATCGCGCACCCGCTGCTTGAGCACCTTGGCTTCGGGGAAGCCGCCGTCGGCCTTGCGTTCCCAGAGCTGTCGCTCGTTGCAGGTGATGCGGAACACACCGCCGCTGCCCGGCTGCAGCGTGACCCGGCCCAGGTCGTCAGCGAAGGTGCTGAGCAATTCCTGCGCCAACCAGGCGGCGCGCAGCAGCCACTGACACTGGGTGCAATACTCGATGACGATTTCGGGCTTGGCATCGGCCATGGTCAAACGTCTCCTGCTGAAATGGGCCGCTTATACTAGCGGTCTTTGCCCACGGTTTTGAGACTCACGATGCGCCGTCTGCTGTTATGCCTGTTGCTGACCCTCACCCCGCTTGTCCTGCACGCGGCCGACGCGGCCCGGCCCAAGGTCGGCCTGGTACTGTCCGGCGGCGCCGCCCGAGGCCTGGCCCACATCGGCGTGCTCAAGGCCCTGGAAGAACAGGGCGTGCGCATCGACGCCATCGCTGGCACCAGCATGGGAGCGGTGGTCGGCGGGCTGTACGCCTCGGGCTACAGCATCGAGGAACTCGAACACCTGGCGCTGACCCTCGACTGGCAGCAGGCGCTGTCCGATGCGCCACCGCGCAAGGACGTGCCGTTCAGGCGCAAGCAGGACGACCGCGACTTCCTGGTCAAGCAGAAGCTCAGCTTTCGCGACGACGGCAGCCTGGGTCTGCCGCTGGGGGTGATCCAGGGCCAGAACCTGTCGCTGCTGCTGGAAAGCAAGCTGGCCCACACCGCCGACATCCGCGACTTCGACAAACTGCCCATTCCGTTCCGCGCCGTCGCCACCGACATCGCCAGTGGCGAAAAGGTGGTGTTCCGCCGTGGCCACCTGCCGCAGGTGGTGCGGGCCAGCATGTCGATTCCAGCGGTGTTCGCGCCGGTGGAGCTGGACGGCCGCCTGCTGGTCGACGGCGGCATGGTCGACAACATTCCGCTGGATGTCGTGCGGGAAATGGGCGTCGACCTGGCCATTGTGGTGGACATAGGCACCCCGCTGCGCTCGCGCAAGCAACTGGCCACTGTGGTGGACGTGCTCAATCAGTCGATCACCCTGATGACCCGGCGCAACTCCGAAGAACAGCTGGCCAGCCTGGGCCGCGAAGACATTCTTGTGCAACCACCGCTGAGCGCCTTCGGCGTCACCGATTTCGGCCGCGCCCAGGACATGATCGACGCGGGCTACCGTGCCACCCGCGCCCTCGACGCGCGCCTGGCCGGGCTGCGCCAGGCCGGTGACGCCGAACTGGCCGTGGCCCGCTCACCGCGCCAGCGCACGCCGGTGATCACGGCGATCAAGGTCGAGAACGACTCGAAGGTCAGCGACGAGGTGATCCGCTACTACATCCGCCAGCCCATCGGCGAGCCGTTGGCGCTGGATCGCCTGCAAACCGACATGGGCACCCTGTACGGGCTGGACTACTTCGACCGCGTGCAGTACCGCGTGGTACACAAGGGCGACGACAATACCCTGGTGATCAATGCCCGTGGCCGGCGTGGTGGCACCGACTACCTGCGTCTGGGCCTGAACCTCTCGGACGACATGCGCGGCGACAGCGCCTTCAACCTCGGTGCCAGCTACCGCGTCAATGGCATCAACCGGCTGGGCGCCGAATGGCTCACGCGCGCGCAGATCGGCGACCAGCAGGAGCTGTACAGCGAGTTCTACCAACCGCTGGACGTGGGCTCGCGCTACTTCGTCGCCCCCTATCTGTCCCTGGGTTCGCAGAACATCGAAGCCACCCTGGACAACGATCCGGTCGCCGAGTACCGCCTGGAACGCTACGGGTTCGGCCTCAACCTGGGCCGACAGATCGGCACCTACGGCGAAGTGCGACTCGGCGTCGGCAAGGCCTGGGGCGAGGCTGAGGTGCGTATTGGCGATCAAAGCCTGCCCAAAGTCAGCTTCAACGAGGGCTTCTACGAACTGAAGTACTCCTTCGACACCTTCGACAACGTCTACTTCCCCCACAGCGGCGAAGACATCGGCCTGAGCCTGCGCAAGTTCGACCGCTCGCTGGACTCGGACAGCGACTACCGCCAATGGCAGTTCCACCTGGACAAAGCCTTGAGTTACGGCGCCAATACCTGGGTGCTGGGTGGCCGCTACGGGCGCACCCTGGACGATACCGAGGTGGTGACTTCCAGCTTCGTGCTCGGTGGAGCCAGGCAACTGTCGGGGTTCCGCCAGGATTCGCTGTCAGGCCAGAACATCAGCCTGATGCGCATGGTGTATTACCGCCGGCTGACGCCTCGGGCCTATGTGCCGTTGGATCTGCCCTTGTACCTGGGCGGGTCGCTGGAGCGTGGCCGCGCGTGGAACAACGACAACGACTTCGACAGCGGCTACATCAACGCGGCCAGCGTGTTCCTGGGACTGGAGACGCCACTGGGGCCTTTGAACATCAGCTACGGGATCAACACCGAGCATCAGAAGGCGGTGTACTTGAATTTGGGCAGCAGCTTCTGAGTGTCGACGGGCCCGGCCAAAGAAATGGAAAAAGCGGATGGGGCCGCCATCCGCTTTTGCGTGTGCGCGCGGGTGCGCCGTTAAACCTCAAGGCTTCTCCAGGTTGCCGAGAATTTTCGCATGCACCCGCATGCACACGTCCAGGTCCGCCTCGTCAACGCCGGTGAACAGCTCCGCGCGCAAGGCGTTAGCGATGGTCTCGATCTGGTCGATCAGCGGCTTGGCCGGCGGACACAGCAGGATTTTCTTGGCGCGGCGGTCTTCCATGACGGCCTGGCGACGGACCAGCCCCTGGTTTTCCAGGCTGTCGAGCAGTCGCGCCAGGGTAGGACCTTCGACGCCGACGCTCTGCGCCAGCTCGCGCTGGGTGGGTGCTTCGCTGAACCGGGCCAGGTGCAGCAACACCAGCCACCGCGCCTGGGACAGATTGAGCCCGGCCAGACGACGGTCCAGTTCGGCACGCCAGCCTCGGGACATCTGTGCCAGTTGCATGCCGAAGCGGTGTTGATTGTCGGTGAGGGGCATAGGCAACTCTGTGGAGGGAAACTAATAGTTAGTCAGCTAATCATGCCCCACAGGATCAGGCAAGGCTCGGCCTGTGGGAATTCGCCGAAAATCGACGCAGAGCATGACGCCGGTCAGCTCAGAGCTCGAACTCGGCCGCCAGTGCTGCGCGTACGCAGTACAGCACGCCTTCCGGCACCCGCTGCGCGAACTGTGGCAACAAGGCCGACACCGGTGGCAGCTCGCCTTCGCCGTCGAGGAAGGCGTCCTGAATTTCCATCATCAGCTCCTCGGGCAGGTCCAGCGCCTGCTCCAGGCTCAGTTCCTGACGACCGATGGCCTCGGCCAGCAGGCTGTACACGTTCTTCTCGCTGCACGCCAGTTGCCCGGCGATCTGCGCCGGCGTCATCCCCGCACGGGCCAGACTGACCAACTCGTGGCGCAGGTCGAGCACCACCTTGGGCGCCTCCTCGGTGCCACCGGCGCCGTTGAGCACCTCGAGGAAGGCCTGGCCATAGCGCTCCAGCTTGCGTGCACCGACGCCGCTGACCTGGGCCATGTCGCTGAGGCTGGTGGGCTGGCTGCGCAACATCTCCAGCAAGGTGGAGTCGGGGAAGATGACGTACGGTGGCACGCTGTGCTCCTCGGCCAACTTGCGCCGCAGGGTGCGCAGCGCCTCCCACAGCTCGCGCTCCTCGGCACGCACCAATTGGCTGGCCGGGCTGCCGCCACCGCTCGAGGACTTGGCCACGGTTTGCGGCTTGAGGTCGCGGCGCAGTTGCAGGTTGACCTCGCCGCGCAGCAGCGGCCGGCACGTGTCGGAAAGCCGCAGGCCGCCGTAGCCTTCCAGATCGATGTCCACCAACCCGCGCGCCACCAACTGGCGGAACAGCGAGCGCCATTCGTGTTCGCCCAAGGCCTTGCCGACGCCGAACACCGAGAGCTTCTCGTGACCGAAACTGCGCACCTTCTCGTTGTCCTTGCCCAGCAACACATCGACCAGATGCCCGACACCATAGCGCTGTCCGGTGCGGAACACCGCCGACAGGGCCTGGCGCGCGGGCTCGGTGGCATCCCAGGTCTGCACCTGGTCGACGCAGTTGTCGCAATGGCCACAAGGCTGCTCCAGCACTTCGTCGAAGTACGCCAGCAGCGCCTGACGACGGCAGCGGGTTTCCTCGCACAGCGCCAGCATGGCATCGAGCTTGTGCTGCTCGACACGCTTGTGGCGCTCGTCGCCTTCGGAGTTCTGCAGCATCTGCTTGAGCATCACCATGTCCTGCAGCCCATAGGCCATCCAGGCATCGGAGGGCAGGCCGTCACGTCCGGCACGGCCGGTTTCCTGGTAATAGGCCTCGAGCGACTTGGGCAGGTCGAGGTGGGCGACGAAGCGCACGTTGGGCTTGTCGATGCCCATGCCGAAGGCGATGGTCGCGACCATGATCAGCCCCTCCTCGTTGAGGAACCGGTGCTGGTTGGCCGAACGGGTCTCGGCGGGCAGGCCCGCATGGTACGGCAGCGCCGGGAAGCCTTGCTCGCAGAGGAAGGCCGCCGTCTCGTCGACCTTCTTGCGCGACAGGCAATAGACGATACCCGCGTTACCCCGACGCTCGGCGAGGAAGGCCATCAATTGCTTGCGTGGCGATTCCTTGGGCACGATGCGGTAGAAGATGTTGGGCCGGTCGAAACTCGACAGGAACCGCTCGGCGCCCTGCAGGTGCAGGCGCTGGACGATTTCCTCGCGGGTCCGCATGTCGGCGGTGGCGGTCAGGGCGATACGCGGCACATGGGGGAACAACTCGGCGAGCTGACCCAGTTGCAGGTACTCGGGACGGAAGTCGTGCCCCCACTGCGACACGCAGTGCGCTTCATCGATCGCGAACAGGGCGATGTCCAGGTCGCGCAGGAAGTCCAGCATGCGCGGCTGCACCAGGCGCTCAGGCGCCAGGTAAAGCATCTTCACTTCGCCGCGGCGCAGGCGCGCGGCCAGGTCGCGCTGCTGCTCGGCACTCAAGGTGGAGTTCAGCGCCGCCGCCGCCACGCCGAGTTCGTCGAGGGTGGCGACCTGGTCGTCCATCAGCGCGATCAGCGGCGACACCACCACGGTCAGGCCGTTGCGCAACAGGCCGGGCACCTGGAAGCACAGCGATTTGCCGCCGCCGGTGGGCATCAGCACCAGCGCATCGCCACCGTTGGCCACGCATTCGATGATCGCCGCCTGGCGACCCCGGAAGCTGTCGTAGCCGAAGATGTCCTTGAGGACGCGCTGAGCCTGTTCGAGCATTTGCCACTCCACGATCGTCGTACCATCCCGCAGACAGGCTGGACGATAAATCCGCTGCGCACACGCCGGATGCGTAAGCGTTTTTTGCCGAATGACGCCAAGGCGCCACCTGGCTCGAAAACGGCGAAGTATACCCCACTGCCCTGCCCTGCGGCAGGCTGGGATGACAGACGTTCCCTTTGCCCCGCCATCGCTGCAAGGTGCTAGAATTCAGCATCGTTTATTCCCCAAGGTAGCCCCGTAATGTCCTTCGCCGAGCAACTGACCCGCCTGCAAGCCTTCCTCGACGCCGACGAGCTGCACGAAGAGGCGCTGGACTACGTCGCCGCACACGGCTACCTGACCGCGCTGTCGATCTGCTCGGAGGAGGTGCCCGAACGTGAATGGATCGACGCGCTGTTCGCCGAGGAACCGCATTACGCCAGCGAAGCCCAGCACGTCGAAATCGAGGCCACCCTGGTCGCCCTCAAAGGCCACATCGCCCGCCAACTGGCCAGCGACGAGGAATTCGACCTGCCCTGCGAGCTCGACCTGACCGACGAGCCGGACGATTCCGAACTGCGCGGCTGGTGCATCGGGTTCATGGAAGGCGTGTTCCTGCGCGAAGAAGCCTGGTTCGAGAATGCCGAAGAGGAAGTCAGCGAAATGCTGCTGCCGATCATGGTCGGCTCGGGCCTTTTCGACGAACAGCCGGAGTTCGCCGACATCGCCAGCAACGCCAACTTGCAGGACGACATGATCGTGCAGATTCCCGAGGCCCTCAGCGCCTTGTTCCTGCTGCTGCACGCCCCGGAAGAGAAGCCGGCACTGCTCAAGCCACGCCACCACTGATCGGCGGTGGTGCGCTATCTGCTGCTGGCCATTGGCTGGCTCAGTGTCGCGCTGGGGGTGATCGGCATCTTCCTGCCGGTCTTGCCGACCACCCCGTTCCTGCTGCTGGCAGCCGCCTGTTTCGCCCGCAGCTCCCCGCGCTTCCACGCGTGGTTGGTCGAGCATCCCCGGCTCGGCCCCTGGATCCGCGACTACCTCGATGGACAGGGCATTCCACTCAAGGGCAAGGTGTACGCCATCGGCCTGATGTGGGCCAGCATCGGCCTGTCGTGCTACCTGGTGCCCTTGTTCTGGGCACGGGCCTTCATGCTCACCAGCGCCGTGCTGGTCAGCCTCTACATCCTCAAGCAGAAGACCCTGCACCGGCCCTGAACAGACCGGCGCAGCCGCCTGGCAATCAGACCGTATCCACCTTCAACGAATGATCGTTGAGCATGCCGTTGATCAGCGCCGCCGTGTCGTAGCCGGCAGCGATCAAGCCGCCAGCGCCCGGGGTCACCCCGTAGTGCTGCGCCAGGTCGACACCCGCCAGGTCGATGGTCTGGGTCGGCGCCGCACCCGCCACGCTGCTCACTTCCAGGGTCGATACCACCCCGGCACCACTGCCGCTGATCTTGAAATGCAGGTAGTCGTCCAGTGACGCCGCCGTGGCGTTCTCGCCCTGCAGCAGTTGCGACAGATCGAGCGTGTCGCTGCCTGGGGTGAAGTCGGTGACGCGGTCGTGCCCGCTGTCGCCCTGCTGCCAGATGAAGGTGTCGTTGCCGCTGCCCCCCGTCAGGGTATCGTTGCCCGGCCCGCCGATCAGGGTATCGTTACCCGCGCCGCCGACCAGCAGATCGTCGCCCTTGCCGCCATTGAGCACATTGTCGCAGTCGTTGCCGAACAGCCGATCGTCATGGTCAGAACCGATCAGGTTCTCGATGCTGACCAGGGTATCGAGCCCCGCACCCACGGTATTCTGTTGCCCGACATGGGCCAGATCGACGGTCACGCCCGTGCCAGCGCTGGCATAGCTGGCGGTGTCATTGCCCGGGCCGCCGTCGAGCAGGTCGTCGCCTGGCCCGCCGATCAGCAGGTCGTTGCCCTCCCCACCGTACAACCGGTCGTTGCCCTCTCCCCCCACCAGCACATCGTGCCCGGCGCCACCGATCAAAGTGTCGTCGCCGTTACCCGCCAACAGCACATCGTCGCCCGCACTCCCCACCAAGGTGGTCCCCGGCTGATAGGTGATGTCCACAGCGCCAGTGGCGACGCCGCCATGGTTGTCGCTGAGGGTATAACTGTCGTCCCGGACTTCGTTCTCGGCCTGGCTGTAATCGATCACCAGGCTCAATTTGTAACTCTCGGCCGCCTTGCTGTTGCCTTGCGCATTCTCAGTGTTGATCACATGCAGGCTGTACACCCCGTCATGGCTGGCGGTGAAGCGGCCACCCTCGTCGATAGCCTGATAATTGCCCGTGGCGTCCTTCCACTGCATCTGCAGATTGCCGGCCGGACGGTCGTGATCCAAGGTCAGGCTCTCACCCTTGCGCAAGCTGACCGTCAGCGTGTCTTCGTCGTTGGCATTGCTGGTGCTGATGGCGCCCAGGTAGCCCGCGACCACCAGCGCGGCGGTCATGCTGCTCGACACCGCCGTGAAGTCGCTGCGCAGCAGTTCCTTGAATTGGTTCGCCGTGGTGTTGGCCGTACCGTCGAAGCGCAGGGTCTGCACCTGACCGGCGGCGGCGAAGCCGGCCCCCTTGTCGGCGAAGCCGGTGGTGAAGGTGGTCGGCGCGGCACTCAGGCGATCATGGTCAGCATCGCTGTCGTTGGCCAACAGGGCCTGCATCGGCACGTTGATGCTGGCCCCCGTGATGTTGGTGATGATGTGGTCGGCCCCGGCGACCGGCGCGCTGTTGCTGTTGAGCTGCACCACCAGGCTGGCGCTGCTGGTATCGCCGTCGTTGTCACTGACGGTGAAGCCGAAGCGCTCCACGTGGCGACTGCCATCGTCCTTGGGCGGTGCGTAGGTGAACTCGCCGGTGTCCATGTCCACCAGCAGCGTACCGCCGAGTGCGGTCTTGACTGCCAAGGTATTGCCCTGCGTGTCGAAGCTGGCCTTGTCCGGTCCGCCCGACACGCTGTAGCCACCCTGCCCGCCATTGGCTTTGGGGTCGAAGGTGTAGGTGGTGCCATCGACCAGCAATGCCTTGATGAAACCGCCGTCGGCCCCAAAGTGCCCGCCACTCATCAGGCTGCCGGTGATCGGCGCGCCCTGCACGGTGCCGGTGAGTACCGCGCTGAGCTGACTGAGGTCGGTGACCACCACCGAGCCGGTGTCGACATGGCTACTGCCGTCGTAGGCCAAGGGATCGAGATTGGCCTGATTGACCCCGGTGCCCATACCGATTGCGTAGGACTTGATGCCCTGGTCGTCAAGGAACCGCTCCCAAGCGGCCTCGCGCACCGACGTCATCGCGTGCCCATTGGTCGGTACGCCATCGGAGAAGAAATAGCTGACATTCTGCGCCCCGGCGATCTTGCCGCTGCTGAGGAAGGCTTCTTGGGCCTTGGTCACCGCCGAGTCGTAATAGGTGGAACCGTCGGCGGTCAGCCCTGCGACCACGCTCTTGGCCTCGGCGATCGACACCCAGACCGGCGTCTTGACCCAGGCGCCGGTAGCAAAGGTCACCACCTGCACCTTGATGTCGCCCATCTCGTCGTAGCGTTCGAGCAACGCGTTGATCGACTGCTTGGCCAGGTCCAGTCGGCTCAGCCCTTGAACACCGGAGGCGAAGTTCATGCTGCCGGACACGTCGATCACCAGCAGGATGTTGGAGTCCAACTGGCCCGGCGTGATGCTGCGCTCGGCGCACACGGCTTTGGGTACGTCATCGACGATGGAAATGGCGATGGTGCTGGTCACGCTGTTGCCCAGCGAATCGGTGGCTTTGTAGGTGAATTGCTCGATGACCCGGTTGGCACCGTCATCGGCACCACTCGGCGTCTTCGGCGCTGAGGTAAGGGTGTAGGTGTAGGTGCCGTCCGCATTGACCTGAATCTGGCCGAACTGACCGACCGTACTACCGACCAGGCTATAGGTCACGACACCCACGCCACCGCCGACCGAGCCCGCCAGGTTGCCAGTGGCCGTTTCGCCGGTGGACTGCGGATCGCTGCCGATGACCGTACCCGCGGCCAGATCGTGGCCGTCCTTGACCAGATCCAGCGCCTTTTCGTACACCGTCACATCGCTGTTCTCACAGGCCAGCAAGCGGCTGTCCTGCACGTTGATGGTCAGAGTCGTGCTGCTTTCATCGCCATCGGCATCACGGATGGTGTAGACGAACACGTCGGTGGCACCGGCCTTGGATACGCTGTTCGGGTTGGCGTGATAGGTGGCGTTGCCTTGGGCGTCGAGGGTCAGGTAACCGTACTGGCCAGCCACCTGCACACCGAGCTGGCCAATTGCCGATGTCGAGGTATCCGACCCGACGCGCACGCCCACGACATACTGGCCGTCGGTCCGCACGTCGGCGCCGACGATGTCATTGTCCAGCACATTGCCGCTGACCGCGCCGCCTTCGGTCACGCTGGCGACGTCGCAGTGCGCCTTCGGCACGTCATCGACGATGCTGATGACCACGGTGCCCGTGGTCGAATTGCCCAGCGAATCCTTCACCTGATAGGTGAACGACTCGGTCAGCGTATTCGCCCCGTCATTGAGGTTATCCGGCGACTTCGGCGCCGAAGTGAGCGTGTAGGTGTAGGAACCGTCGGCGTTGAGCTGGATCTGGCCGTATTGGCCGACCGCGTTGCCCACCAGCGCGAAAGTCATTGCACCGATGCCGCCGCTGACCAACCCGGCCAGTGAGCCAGAGGCGGTTTCCACGGTGGAATGCGGATCGCTGCCGATGACCGTGCCCGACGCCAGGTCATTGCCGTCCTTGACCAGATCGAGGGCCTTTTCGTACACCGTCACGCCACCACCTGGCGCAACCACCAGCGAGCAGTCGTGGATATCGATGGTGATGGTGGTGGTGCTTTCGTCGCCGTCGGCATCGCGGATGGTGTAGACGAACACGTCGGTGGCACCGGCCGGCGTCACGCCGTCCGGCCTGGCGTGATAGGTGGCGTTGCCCTGGGCATCGAGGGTCAGGTAACCGTACTGGCCGACCACCTGCACGCCGAGCTGGCCAATGGCCGAGGTGGAAGTGTCGGCGCCCGCGCGCACGCCCACGACATACTGGCCGTCGGCCCGTACATCGGCACCGATCACATCGTTGACCAGCACATTGCCGCTGACGCTGCCGCCCTCGTAGACGTTGACAAAATCGCTGTCCGCCTTCGGCACGTCATCGACGATGCTGATGACCACGGTGCCCGTGGTCGAGTTACCCAGCGAATCCTTCACCTGATAGGTGAACGACTCGGTCAGCGTATTCGCCCCGTCATTGAGGTTATCCGGCGACTTCGGCGCCGAAGTGAGCGTGTAGGTGTAGGAACCATCGGCGTTGAGCTGGATCTGGCCGTACTGGCCGACCGCGTTGCCCACCAGCGCGAAGGTCAAGGCTCCTACGCCGCCACTCACGGTTCCGGCCAACGTTCCGGACGCGGTTTCCGCGTTCGACTGCGGGTCGCTGCCCACCACGGTGCCCGGGGCGAGGTCGTTGCCGTCCTTGATCAGATCGAGCGCCTTCTCGTACACCGTCACCCCATCGTTGGGACCGACGATCAGTGCACAGTCGCGGACATCGATGGTCAGGGTGGTAGTGCTCTCGTCGCCGTCTCCGTCGCGCAGGGTGTAGACGAAGACATCGACCGCACCGGAGGGCGGTGCGACATTGGGATTGGCGTGGTAGACCGCATTACCGGCGCCATCGAGGGTCAGGGTGCCATACAGGCCCACCACGGCAGTTCCCAGGTTGCCGCTGGCCGAGGTCGAGGTGTCGGCGCCCGCGCGCACGCCCACCACATACTGGCCGTCGGCCCGAACATCGGCGCCGATCACATCGTTGACCAACACGTTGGCGCTGACGTTGCCGCCCTCGTAGACCGTAGCGACGTCGCTAGACGCCTGAGGCACGTCGTCGACAATGTTGACGTCCAGGCTGGCCGTGGCGCGGCTGCCGTCCGTGTCCTGGGCAATCACACTGAAATGCTCGCTCAGGCTGTTCGCCCCCTGGCCGGCAGGGTGGCCTTCGTTACCGCGCAAGGTGTAGCTGTAGCTCACCACGCCGGTGGCCGGATCGTAGCCGAGCAGGGTCAAGGTGTTGCCCAGGGCCGTGACGATCGACTGCGGCAAGCCCGCGACCACGCCACCACTGACCACGGCGATGCCACCGACGCTCAGGCTCTGCAGGCCGTCTGCCGCGCTGACGGTGAAGCTGCCCTGCTGGGTCAACGCCGCCGGATCGGGGGAGGTGCCCGTGCTCAGGTTCTTCTCGTAGACCGTCAGCTCACCGCCGTCCACGTCCAGGCCACGGAGGATCACCGGATCGTCCAGATTGGTGACGTTCAGGGTCAGGGTCGCGCTGCTGGTATCGCCGTCGGCGTCGCGCAGGGTGTAGGTGAAGGTCTCGGTGCCGCGCCCGCCTCCGTGGAGGTTCTTGAAGTCCGCAGCGTCGGGGTCGAGGGTGTAGGTGTAGGAACCGTCGGCCGCCAATTGCAGGGTGCCATAGGTGCCGGCATAGGTGCCGGCGACCACCGGGCCGCTGGCGATGCGGTCGGCGCCCTGGATGTCGTTGTCCAGCACGTTGCCGGTCAACTGCACTGACTGTTCGTTGGCGCTGAGCGGATTGCTGTCGTTGACCGCCGTGGGCACGTCGTCGCGGATGATCACATCCAGCGAGCCGCTGGCGGTATCGCCGTCGGTGTCGCTGGCCAGCACCGAGAAGTGCTCGCCCAGCAGGTTGGCGCCGTCGCCTGCGGGGTGCTGCTCGGCGCCAGTGAGGGTGTAGCTGTAGCTGACCAGGCCGTTGGCCGCGTCATAGCCGGTAATGGTCAGTTGGTTGCCAAGGCCGCTGGTGATCGACTGGCCGACACCGGTCACCACGCCGGCGGTGACCACGTTGATGCCGCCGACGCTGAGGTTGAACAGCCCGTCGAGCGCGTCCACGGTGAAACTGCCGGTTTGCGTCAGGGCCTGGGGATTGGGCGCCGAGCCTTGTGGCAGATTGGCTTCGTTCAGGCTCAGCTCTGCAGGATTCAGGTCGAGACCGCCCAGGGTGACGGGGTGGTCTGGGGGCGTAACCGGCGGCGTGACAGGCGGATTCACCGGAGGCGTCACCGGCGGTGTAACAGGTGGGGTGACCGGTGGAGTCACAGGCGGCGTGACAGGTGGCGGATTGGTCGCGGGGCCCGCGCCTGGGGGGTTACCGCTCGGGTCGAGTCCGCCGAGGTCACGATTGGCCAACTCGGGCGTGCCATTGAAACCGGCGGTGGGGAAACCGACCGTAGGGTCGACTCGCCCGGCGACCTCGGTCAGCAGCACGAAGCTGTGCCCACCGCCCAACGCACCCGGTGCGCCATTGGCACCGGGACCGGCGGCAGGCGCCTCGCCTTCCTGGGTCGGGTCACCGCCCGCGGCGATGGCCTGCTGCAAGCGCTCGACGTCGCTGAACTGGGCCTGGGTGGGCGTCGGATCGGGCGCCTGGACGTGGGGCGCATGATGGGCCAGCAGGTCCGGCGTGAGCGTCAGGCTGCTGCCTCGCCCGAGGGTCAGCTCGGCACCGTTGGCTAAACGAACTGCCACGGCACCACCCAGGCCCGTGTCCAGTTGCTCCCCAGCGAACAGCCGATCGCCCTCCACCAGCAAGCGCCGGGCCCCATCACTGGCGACCGCGAACACCTGACCGATCACCTTGCTCACCACCCCGATTGAACCCGCCATGAACATACGCCTCCGATGCTGGTGCTCGTTACAGGCGATTCCGGAAACCGCGCGACGCGATCAGGTTCAACCACTTCACCTGTCAGATCCGTGAGAAATCCCGCTCACTTTGGACCTAATACGCAGGGACTAATACCAAGTAGCCATCAATTAATCGCCAATATTTTGTCGCCAAAATACGCCTAAATTTTGCTTTCCGGCGCCCGCACTGCAAACAAACGTGGAACTTTCAGTAAAGCCCGGAAATCAGGTACTTCAGCCAATTAACCGAGCGACTGTGTAGAACAATGTCTCGGTTTTCTTAGAGCTCATAAGTTTTTTTTCGCATAGCACTTATGAAGAAATCTTCTTAACTTTGCCACGAAATGTTCTTAGCTCTGTTGTTACAAACCTGAAACGGTTTTAACATGCATTTCCGTCATTTTTTTGGCGAGTGCAGCACCTTATTCGATCAGGGAGAAGTACCCGATGCGCGTTCCAACCCCCATCACCAGTGCCATCTTGTTGGCCATGGTCTGTGCCAACGCACAGGCGATGTCGATCACCGAGGCCGTCCAGAGTGCCGTGGACTACCACCCTCAGATCAGTTCCAACCGCAACAGCAAGCTCTCGGCCGATGAGGATGTGAAGTTCGCGCGCGGCGGCTACTTCCCCACCGTCGACCTGGTCGCCGGCTACGGGCGCCAGCGCTCGGACAACCAGAACACCCGTGGCGTGAACCCTGATGGCACGCGCAACCACGACAAGGCGACCCTGAACTACACACAGTCCGAACTGCGCCTGCGGCAGATGATCTTCGACGGTTTCAACACCTCCAACGAAGTCGGTCGCACGCAATCGGTAGCCACCTCGCGCGCCTACTACACCCAGGCCGTGGCCCAGGACGTGGCGCTGCGCGCCATCGAGGTGTACCTGGAGGTGCTCAAGCGCCGCGAACTGGTGACCCTGGCTCGTAACAACCTGCAAGCGCACCTGCGCGTGAACGATCAGATCGGCCTGCGCAGCGAACGCGGCGTAGGCAGCACCGCCGACCTCGACCAGTCCCGCGCCCGACGCGCGCTGGCGGAAAACAACCTGGACACCGCCGAAGTGGACCTGGCCGACGCCGAGGCCAACTTCTACAGCGTCGTCGGCCGTCAGCCGGAAGAGCTGGAAGCACCGAGCAGCATCAAGATCCAGATGCCCAACACCCTGGACGAAGCCCGCCAGGGCATGCGCGAGAACAACCCGTACCTGAAATCGGCACAAGCCGACGTGAATGCCGCCGAGAAGCAGTACGAAGTGGCCAAGTCGCCCTTCTACCCGCGCCTGGATGCGGTGCTGGCCACCGGCGCCAACAACAACACCGGCGGTGAGCGCGGTCACAGCAACAACGACTGGCAAGCCGGCGTCGAGCTCAGCTACAACCTGTTCCGTGGCGGCAGCGACAAGGCGCGCCTGGAGTCCGATTCGTACAAGATCAACCAGGCCATGGACATCCGCAACAACGCCCTGCGCGAGCTCACCGAGAACCTGAGCCTGGCGTGGAACGCCATGAACAATGCGCGCAAGCAGACCCCGAGCGCCCGCGAATACGCCGAGACCACCACGCGGGTGCGCGCGGCGTACCAGGACCAGTTCGGTCTGGGCCAACGCACCCTGCTCGACGTGCTCGACAGCGAAAACGAGCTGTACAACGCCAACCGCCGCTACACCGAAGTGCGCTACACCGAGGAATACTCGATGTACCGCGTGCTGGCGACCATGGGCGAGCTGCTGACCAAGCAGCGCATCACCCTGCCGCCGGAAGCCATCGCCACCACCGAAGTCCGTACTCAGGCGCAATTGCCCGAAATGCGTTGAGTCCTGCGACGCGGTCGGGGCTCAGCCCTGGCCGTGATTGCGCTTGAAGGTCTCGGCGCCCATGGCTTTGATCTGCCCTTCGATCAGCGCCTCGAACGGTCGCAGCAGCGCATCGAACCGGACCGGCGCCTCCAGGACGTCGAGCGCCTGCACCACCGCCTCGATCGTCGACAGCGCCCCCGGCTGCGGCGCCTTGCGCAGGCGATAACGCGAAGGCGGCACTTGGCCCAGGGTCAGGCGTGGCAGCGCGTCGAGCAGTGGGTTGAGGTACAGCAGCTTGCGCGCCTTGCGCCAGGTACCGTCGGGCACGATCAGCAGCAGCGGCAACGCGTCGTGCTCGGCGTAGGGCTGCACGATCTCTGCCTGCTCGCCGGGAAACAGCAGCGCCGGACGATAGCCTGGCGTGGCCAGCAACGCGGGCAGTTCGTCGAACACCTCGCCGCTCAGCAACTCGGCATTGCGCAGGCCCAAGGCGGCCAGTCGCGCGGTGTTCAGCGCATGGGGGGTCTCGCTGGCGTGCTGCAGCAGGACCACGCGGGTACGGCTGGGCAGCGATGGGATCAGCGCGCAGAGGCAGTGGGCAAGCGGACGCTGGCAGCGTGTGCAGCGGGGTCTGGACATGGGCTCTCCTCAAGGCGCGCAGTGTGCCACACCGGCCTGCGGTGTGGCTGCTGATCGCCGCGATGACGCCCTCTTCGCGCTTACCGGCTGAAGCGCTCCGCCAAGCTGTGCAGGTACTCGGCCATGCGCTCCAGGTCCTGGCTGATCTCGGCGCCCTGCTTGGCCTGCCCGGCGCTCTCGTCGCACAACTGGGCGATGCGCACGATCTGCTGGTTGATGTCCTCGGCCACATGGCTCTGCTGCTCGGAGGCCGTCGCCATCTGCTGGCTCATGCCGGTGATGCGGCTGACGGCCTGGACGATGCCGGTCAGCGCCGTCTGCACCGCCTCGACGCTGTGCATGCTGTCGCGGGAAATCTGCTCGCCGCGCCCGGCGCTGGTCACCGCACGCTCGGCGCCAGCACGCAGCGTATCGATGATCTGGTGAATTTCCTCGGTGGAGGTGCGGGTGCGCTGCGCCAGCGAACGCACCTCATCGGCCACCACCGCGAAACCGCGTCCCTGCTCGCCCGCACGCGCGGCTTCGATGGCGGCGTTGAGCGCCAGCAGGTTGGTCTGTTCGGCGATGGCGGTGATCACGTCCACCACGCTGCCGATGCTCAGGGTCTGCTCGGCCAGGGCGTCGACCGCCTGGCTGATGTCGCCGACCGCCTCGCTCATGCTGCCCATGGCGCGCAGGCTCTGGCGCGCCAGTTCGCTACCCTGCTGCGCCAACTGGTCAGCATCGCCGGCAGCATGGGCGGTGCTCTGCACATTCTGGGTGACCTCCTGGATGGTCGCGGCCATCTCGGCGATGGCGGTGGCCGACTGGTCGGTTTCGCTGCGCTGACGGTCGAGCATCCGCGCCTGGGCGTCGGACAGCTCAGCCGACTGCGCAGCCCGCGACTTGACCCCGACGCCCGCGTCCACCAGGCGAGTCAGGGCCGTCTGTAGCCGTGCCTCTTCGCTGATGATGGCCAGGTCGAGCTGCCCGCGCAGACCCGGGTTGTCGCTGTAGGTCAGCGCCACCAGCGGGCTGGTGAAGGCCTTGGGGTGATCGGCGAGGGTGCGGCGGATGGCCCGGTTCTGGCGGTGCTCGATCAGCCAGCCGGCGCCGAGCAGGCTGGCCAGCAGCACGCCGAGGGCGCCCGGCAGCGGCAGCCACAGCATGCCCGCGGCGGCGATCGCTGCCGCGACCAGCAGGGGTCCACCGGTGCCGAGCCATTGGGTCAGGCGCGCCACCTTCGGCACCGCTGAACGTCCGGCATTGAGCCGCGCATAGAGCGCCTCGGCGCGGCGAATCTGTTCGCGGCTGGGCACCGAGCGCACCGACTCGTAGCCGCTGAGCCGACCGTTCTCGTAGACCGCCGTGACATAGGCGCTGACCCAGTAGTAGTCACCGTTCTTGGCCCGGTTCTTCACCACCCCCATCCAGGCTTTGCCTTGCTTGATGGTGTCCCACATGTGACCGAATACCGCCGGTGGCATGTCGGGATGGCGCACCAGATTGTGCGGCTGGCCCACCAGTTCCTCGTAGGTGAAACCGCTGATGGCCACGAAGGCCTCGTTGCAATAGGTGATCCGACTGTCCAGGTCGGTGGTGGAGATCAGCCGCTGCTCACTGGGGAAAGTTCTTTCTTGCTCGGTCACGGGCAAATTCGTGCGCATCGCGGGCGGTCCTTGCTGGTTCGGGTGTAGGAATTGAACAAAACGTTTACAGGTTTAGCAGAGCGCGTCAGTGCCGGATAACGCCATTCGACGAACAGCCACCGACGCGACGACGCGGTGATAGGAAAAGGCCGATCAGGCCCAGGGTGGCGCCGGTCATCAACCGACGTTCAACTGCGACTTGAGCAAGTCACGAAAAGTCTGGATCAGCGGTTCGCGACTGCGGCCCCGGCGAATGATCAGGGAAAACGGCGCCTGGTAGCCGAAGGTCGCGGGCGACAGCACACGCAGGTCGCCTTTGTCGGCCCAGGCCTGGGCGTAATGCTCGGGCAGGTAGCCGATGTAGGCGCCGGAGAGGATCAGGATCAACTGCGCCTCCATGCTCTCCACCGTGGCCGCGCTGTGCTTGAAGCCATGCCGGGCCAGTTCCGCCTGGCTCCAGTAGCCGCGCCCGACCATGCGCTGCTGGGTGATGACCTGGGCGGGGATGCGCCGCTCGGCGTACAGCGGATGACGGTTGCTGCAGTACAGCCAGTGCTGCTCGCGGTACAGCGGTTGGTACAGCAACCCGCTCATGCGCGAAGAAAAGGCGCCGATGGCCAGGTCCAGGCGGTTGTCCTGCACCCCCAGTTGCAGCTCGTAGGGGCTGGACACCGACAGGTGCAGGTGCACGGCCGGGTGCTCCTGGCTATAGGCACCGATCGCCTCGGCCAGCGGCAGGGCGCGGTCGCCCACGGTGGAGTCGATCACGCCGAGGTTGAGGGTGCCGCGCAGTTCGCCCTTGAGCGCGGCGGCGTACTGCTCGAAACCGTCCAGCTCGCCAAGCAGGCGCAAGGTCTCCTGGTGGAACAGCTCGCCCTTGCTGGTCAGGCTGAAACCGCCACGGCCGCGGTGGCACAGCACCAGGCCGAGGCTGCTTTCCAACTGGCTCATGTAGGTGCTGATGGCCGACGTGGACAGGTTGAGGTCGCGCTGGGCATTGGCGAAGCCCTGGTGACGCACCACGCTGGCAAAGATGCGCAGCAGCTTCAGGTCGGGCAGCGTTGAGGCCATGACACACCGGTCCACTCGGAAAATTCCGACAGAGTCTACAGCGCCTGGAGAGTGATAGTTTAGAAATTTCTGAAGTAAGTATTTGTCGGTAGCGATTCTTCCACGCCACTACCTCTCGCACACTCGGCCGAAATGTCCCTGGTCGCCGGCCCGTGCCTGGCTCGAGCGCGCCGCGACACAGGTTCGAACAAACACAACAATCGACCGACTGATGAGGCCCACCGTGGACAAGATTCTCCACCAACCACTGGGCGGCAACGAAATGCCGCGTTTCGGCGGCATCGCCACCATGCTGCGTCTTCCCCACCTGCAGAGCGCCGAAGGCCTGGACGCGGCCTTCATCGGCGTGCCGCTGGACATCGGCACCTCGCTGCGCGCCGGCACCCGCTTCGGCCCTCGGCAGATCCGCGCCGAATCGGTGATGATCCGCCCCTACAACATGGCCACCGGCGCCGCCCCGTTCGACTCGCTGTCGGTGGCCGACATCGGCGACGTGGCGATCAACACCTTCAACCTGCTCGACGCCGTGCGCATCATCGAAGAAGCCTACGACCAGATCCTCGAACACAACATCATCCCGCTGACCCTGGGCGGCGATCACACCATCACCCTGCCGATCCTGCGCGCCCTGCACAAGAAACACGGCAAGATCGGCCTGGTGCACATCGACGCCCACGCTGACGTCAACGATCATATGTTCGGCGAGAAGATCGCCCACGGCACCACCTTCCGCCGCGCCGTCGAAGAAGGCCTGCTGGACTGCGAGCGCGTGGTGCAGATCGGCCTGCGCGCCCAGGGCTATACCGCCGACGACTTCAACTGGAGCCGCCGCCAGGGCTTTCGCGTGGTGCAGGCCGAGGAGTGCTGGCACCAATCCCTGGCACCGCTCATGGCCGAAGTGCGCGAGAAGGTCGGCGGTGGCCCGGTGTACCTGTCGTTCGACATCGACGGCATCGATCCGGCCTGGGCGCCCGGCACCGGCACCCCGGAGATCGGTGGCCTGACCACCATCCAGGCCATGGAGATCATCCGTGGCTGCCAGGGCCTGGATTTGATCGGCTGCGACCTGGTGGAGGTCTCGCCGCCCTACGACACCACTGGCAACACCTCGCTGCTGGGAGCGAACCTGCTGTTCGAAATGCTCTGCGTGCTGCCGGGCGTGGTGCATCGCTAGGCCCGAATCCATGCGACACCCGGGCAGGAGCCGTGGGACAGGGCCATAGAGGCCCGCCAACACTCGATGAGGAGCACCGGGCGCGGTCAGCGTGCCCGGATCGATCTCGCATAATAAAGATAATCGGAGACCCCCATGGCCTTGGACATCATCGTTGTACTGATCTACGCCGTCGGCATGCTGGGATTGGGCTGGTACGGCATGCGGCGGGCGAAAACCCACGAAGACTACCTGGTGGCCGGACGCAACCTGGGGCCCACGCTGTACATGGGCACCATGGCCACCACCGTGCTGGGCGGCGCCTCGACCGTCGGCACCGTGCGCCTGGGCTACGTGCATGGCATTTCCGGCTTCTGGCTGTGCGCAGCCCTGGGCCTGGGCATCGTCGCCCTCAACCTGTTCCTGGCCAAACCGCTGCTGCGCCTGCGCATCTTCACCGTGACCCAGGTGCTGGAGCGCCGCTACAACCCCATGGCGCGCCAGGCCAGCGCAGTGATCATGCTGGTCTATGCATTGATGATCGCGGTGGTCTCGACGCTGGCCATGGGTACCGTGCTGCAGGTGCTGCTCGATGTGCCGTTCTGGATGGCGCTGCTGTTCGGCGGTGGCGTGGTGGTGGTGTACTCGACCATCGGCGGCATGTGGTCGCTGACCCTCACCGACATCGTCCAGTTCGTCATCAAGACCGTAGGCCTGATGTTCATCCTGCTGCCGGTGTGCGTGTTCAAGGTCGGCGGCTGGGACAGCCTGGTGGCCAAGCTGCCAGCGGCGAGTTTCCAGCTCACCACCATCGGCTGGGACACCATCGTCACCTACTTCCTGATCTACTTCTTCGGCATCCTCATCGGCCAGGACATCTGGCAGCGAGTGTTCACCGCACGTGACGCCAAGGTGTGCCAGCGCGCCGGCACCGCCGCGGGTGTGTACTGCGTGATCTACGGCCTGGCCTGCGCGCTGATCGGGATGGCCGCCCATGTGTTGCTGCCGGACCTGGCCAACCCCAACAACGCCTTCGCCGAGATGATCAAGACCACCCTGCCCGACGGCATCCGTGGCCTGCTGATGGCCGCGGCCCTGGCGGCGATGATGTCCACCGCCAGCGCCTGCCTGCTGGCCGCCTCGACCACCCTCACCGAGGACCTGCTGCCACGGCTGCGCGGCGGCAAGCAGTCGAGCCTGAACGTCAACCGGCTGTTCACCCTGCTGACCGGCCTGGCGATGCTGGCCATCGCCCTGGTGGTGGACGATGTGATCGCCGCACTGACCCTGGCCTACAACCTGCTGGTCGGCGGCATGCTGATCCCGCTGATCGGGGCGATCTTCTGGAAACGCGCGACAACCGCCGGCGCCATCGCCAGCATGTCGCTGGGCTTCGCTACGGCACTGTTGTTCATGGTCAAGGATGGCCTGGAAGCCAACTCGCCGATCTACTACAGCCTGGCGGTCGGTCTGGTGAGCTTCATCGTGGTCAGCCTGCTGTCGCGCAAGCCGATGGCAGCGGTCAACCTGGCCTGATCCACGACTGGAGTTTTCGCCCGCAACGCAAAAGGCCGCCGCCTCCTGCTCAAGGAGGCGGCGGCCTTTTTCCTGTCGCGGTCAGCGCCGACGGGGCTGGCGCTTGCGCTGTTCTGCGTCGCTGGGAATCGGCACCGGCTGCAGCGGTGGCGGAATCAGACCCAAGGCGACGCCGAGGTCATGGAGCCAGTTGGTCATTGGTTTATTCATCATTGCCCCCTTTACGGGTCAGCCTCACGGCGAAGCGGTTCTGCGGTGCGTCAAACAGATCATAGTCGGATGTTCTGATTGTCGCCTGCGTCTAATCCTACACATAGGGCCGATTCTGCCGCAGATCAAGCGCGAAAGGCGCCAGCCGACGGTCGGTTAACTGTTTCACCTTGTTGCCGATGGCGATACCTACACCGCTCCGGGGGTGATTTGCGGCTTGGCCGACACCTTGTCGAAGGTGGCGGCGTCCAAGGCATCGCTCTCCTGATCGAGGCGCAGGCGCGGGCTGTCGGCGCCCGGAATGGCACTGTCGATCAGGCTGAGCAGGCGCGAGCCACGTTCGGTCAGCACGAAATTCTCGCCATTACCGCCCTCCTCTTCAGGGCGCGGGGCGATGAAGCCACGGTCGAGCAACAGCTTTTCGTATTCGCAAGCGCGGGTCTTGAGCCGGTCCACATCGCCCACTGGCTCACCGGCACTGGCCAGCGCTGCCGCGTGCTGTTCGGCGTAGGGGCGCGGAGTGAAATGTTCACCTGCGCCGTTCTGCACTTCGTGCAGCAGGCGTTCGATCAGATCCCAGTCGTAGGTGCTCGTGCTCATGGCGGTGGCCTCGTTCAATGGGCGAAGGGCTGTACAGAGGGTGGGACCGGCGGCGTGTCGCTGGCGTTCAAAACGTCTGCTGGTCAATGACCTTGTGCGTTCAGGCGGGGCACCGCTCGGTCGATAGCGGTAGGAGGCAAAGCGCTTGTCAGTCCGATGCCTTGAGCACTGATGCCTTGAGCACGGGGAGTGCAAAGGCGACAATTCCTACGCCAAAAAAAGGAAAAGACAAAAAGGAACTCGAGTTTGAACAAGAAACAGCGTGACGAAATAAGCAAATTCCTTAGCTATGTGCTGCGCCATGCACCTCACGCCATCGGCCTGACGTTGGACCGCGATGGCTGGGCCGAAGTCGATACCCTGCTGCAAAACGCCGCCCAACATGGGCGCAACTTCGACCTCGCTGCGCTGCGCGAGGTGGTCGATACCAACGACAAGAAGCGCTTCACCCTTTCGCAGGACGCCCGCTACATCCGCGCCGCCCAAGGCCACAGCACCGATCAGGTGGATGTTCAGCATGTCGAGAAAACGCCTCCGGCCCTGCTCTATCACGGCACCGCGAGCCGCTTCATGGCCTCCATCGAACGCCAGGGGCTGCTAGCCGGCACACGTCACCATGTGCACCTCAGCGAAGATCCGCAGATTGCCCTGGGCGTGGGCAAACGCTACGGGGAGCCCGTGTTGCTGGAAATCGATGCGGCGAAGATGCGCGACGCTGGCGCGAAGTTCTATCAAGCGGACAATGGTGTGTGGCTGGTGGATCACGTACCGGTGGGCTTCTGGAGTCGGTCACAGCGGGCGTGCTGACTGGCTGCCCTGCAATCACGCCCCAAGCTTGAAACACACCCACACAGCGCGATCCTCGCCACCTTCGGCGCAGGTCGCAAAGACACAGCGCTGCTCAGGGCAGCCCCTCCATATCTCGAATCCCCGAGGCACACGCCCCCAGGCGATGGCCCTTTCACGAAGAATGGACAAGGCGTACGACTCGACCGTCAGATGAAGAAGTCGAGCCGGAAGTAGACCGGACGCTCTTTGTCGGGCACGGCGTCCGGGCGCTCCAGGCTATGGGCGAAAGTGACGCTGGCAGCCAGGTGCCGGCCCCGGGCGAACAACTCCAGCGAATGGCTACTGGCGCGGCCGTGACGGTCGCCGTTGTAGCGGTCGTTGCGGATCACGCCCAGGTCATAGCCCAGGCCCATCCCGTACTCGGCGATCACCGGCTGCAACACCGGCCAGGTCACCGGTCGGGTCCAGCGCAGGTCGTTGCGCCAGTAGGCGCCGCTGTCCCCGGACAGCGACTGATCCTTCAAGCCACGCACCGACGACAGCCCGCCGAGGCTGATGCGCTGCGGGCTGAACAGCACGTCCTCGCTGCGCTGGGCGGTGGCCAGGCTGGAGAAGGACAGGTGCTCGCCAAGCACCTGGAAGCCCTGCACGTAGCTCAGCGTGGCGGTGTACTTGCGGTAGCGCGCCACTGGCTCGCCGGGCTGGGGATGGCCGTTGCTCTGGGCGTCGAAGGCGCCGATGCCCGACTGAGTGCCAAGGTCAAGGTTGACGAAGGCGGTGCCGATGCGCCGGCCGTGGTTGATGCCGAATTGCGCTTCGCTGAGGCGGTTGCTGCTGGCTTGCAGACGGCTGTCTTCGATGTAGTTGTTGGTGCGCAGGTGCGCCAGGCCGACGTTCACCGAGGTCTTGCTGGTGGCATCGCGGTGCAGCACACGGTCGGCGCGCAGTTGGTGGTTCTGGCTGTCGCCAGTCTGCTTGAACGTGAAGCCGTTGGCCTGGGCTTCGGAGCGATAACCGGACTCGCTGTAGCTGTAGCTGAAGTTCCACCAACCCCAGGGCAGGTTGTACGCCAGCGTGCCGTTCTTCGACCCTTGCGTGTGGTCGCTGACCACATCGTGACCACCGCGCAGGGTCAGTTGGTCGGCCAGGCCCAGGGGGCTGTCCCATTCGAAACCCAGGTTGACCTGCTGCTCGCCGGTGCTGCGCTGGCCTTCGTTGTTGCGCGACAGTGAGGCGCGCCAGGGCTTGTCGGGCTGGCCTTTGACCTGCACCACACTGGCGCCGACGGCGTCACCGGGCAGCAGCTCCATTTGCGCACGGGTCGAAGGCAGGCGATTGAGCTGATCGACCATTTGCTCGATCTCGCGCAGGTTGAGCACCTCGCCTTCACGGCCGGGGAAGGCCATGGCGATCTCACGCGGCGACAGACCGCTGGCCGGGTCAGCCCGCAGACCTTGCACACGCCCTTCGACCACCAGCACCTGCAGGTGACCGCTGGACAGGTCCTGCTGCGGCAGATAAGCGCGGCTGGTGACCAAGCCACGGTCCAGGTACAGGTCGGTGATGGCCTTGAGCAGGACATTGAGTTGACTGACGCCCAGGCACTGACCAATGAAGGGCTTGGTCAGACGCTCGCGGTCGGCGGCGCTGAGGCTGTCGGCCCCCTTGATTTCGAGGGTGCGGATGGTGAAGCAGCGGGTGTCTTCGGGCAGCGGCTGGGTGCTGGGCGTCGCCGTGTTACCAGGCAGGTCGCGCAGCTCATCGAGGCGCCGCTGCTGTTCTTGCAGTAGGCGGTCCTGACGATCGCGGATGAGGTCTTGCTCCAGCGGCGTGGCGGCCAGGGCGTCGGCGCTGGAGAAACCAACAGTCAGCAGCAGGAGCGCGTGAGCGGCGCGCGTGCGAAACCATGTCGCCATGTTCCAGTCCCTGGACGGTAAAAACGGGGGGCGAAGCATAACCCCATGGCTTTTTGACGTCAATTTGCCATCAGCCGTACTACCAAGCCCCCTGGGTCATTGACCTGAACCTTTGCCGCCGGGCGCTACTCCACCCTGTGACTGCACAAGGAGGAAACGACGATGAACGTTCTGTGCCGCATGACCCTGTTCGCCAGCCTGTCCTGCGCCCTGCCCGCCTGGGCCTGCACGCCCGACGAGGCAACGCAAAAACGAGAGGAACTGGCAGGGCTGGTGACGCACTTGACCGAGCAGAACCCGCAGAAGGCCAAGGAAATCAACGAAGAACTCCAGGGCATGGAGTTGGGCACGGCGAGCAAGGACCTGCCGGATAAATGCCAGCTGATCGACAAGCGGATTCAGGAGTTGAAGGAAGCGGAGCGCAAGGCAGGATAATCACTGGCCATGCCTGTGCAGGAGCGACCTCGCGCCGCTCCTGCACCGTTGTGCAATTACTCGGCCTTCGGCGCGCGCTTTTTCAGCGGTGCCAGGCCATCAGCGCTGGTCAGCGGGGCATTCGGACGCGGCTTGGCGCTCGGCTTGCGCTTGGCCACTGCCTTCTTGTCAGCGGCCTTCTTGTCGGTCTTTTTCTTCTTCACGCCCGCCGCCTTGCCCGACGCCTTGACCTTCTTCGGCCCGCTGTAGGTGCCCTTGACCTCCTTGATCACCCGGCGCTCGAACTGCTGCTTGAGGTAGCGTTCGATACTCGACATCAGGTTCCAGTCGTTGTGGGTGATCAGCGAGATCGCCAGACCTTCGCCACCGGCACGCCCGGTGCGGCCGACGCGGTGCACGTACTCGTCGCCGCTGCGCGGCATATCGAAGTTGATCACCAGGTCCAGGCCATCGATGTCCAGGCCGCGCGCGGCCACGTCGGTGGCCACCAGCACCTTGGAGCTGCCCTGCTTGAAGCGCTCGATGGCCAGCTTGCGGTCCTTCTGGTCCTTCTCGCCATGCAGCACGAAGGCCTTGACGTCCTTGGCCACCAGGTGACCGTAGATGCGGTCGGCCAGGGCCCGCGTGTTGGTGAAGATGATCGCCTTGTCGAAGGTCTCGTTGGCCAGCAGCCACTGCACGATCTGCTCTTTGTGCTGGTCGTGGTCGGCGGTGATGATCTGCTGGCGGGTGCCTTCGGCCAGTTGGGAGACGCTGTTGAGCATCAGGTGCTCAGGCTCCTTCAGCACCTTGCCGATGATGTCGCGCAGCGCCGCGCCGCCAGTGGTGGCGGAGAACAGCAGGGTCTGCTCGCGCTGCTCGCACTCTTTGCACAGGCGCTCCATGTCGTCGGCGAAGCCCATGTCGAGCATGCGGTCGGCTTCGTCGAGGATCAGCACCTGCACGTGGGACAGGTCGAGGTTGCCGGCGTTGAGGTGCTCGAGCAGGCGGCCCGGCGTGCCGATCAGCACGTCCGGCACCTTGCGCAGCATCGCCGCTTGTTCCTTGAAGTCTTCACCGCCAGTGATCAGGCCAGACTTGATGTAGGTGAACTGTGAGAACAGTTGCACCTGCTTGAGGGTCTGCTGGGCCAGCTCGCGGGTCGGCAGCAGGATCAAGGCACGGATTTCCACGCGCGGACCGCTGAGGTCGACCAGACGGTTGAGCAGCGGCAGCACGAAGGCGGCGGTCTTGCCGCTGCCAGTCTGCGCCGTCACGCGCAGGTCGCGCCCTTGCAGGGCCAGGGGGATGGCCGCCGCCTGCACCGGGGTCGGCTCGACAAATTTCAGCTCGGCCACGGCTTTGAGCAGGCGTTCGTGCAGGGCGAATTGGGAAAACACGGGTGTACCTCAGGTAGATGCGGACAATTCGGCTGCATAGGTTAACGTTTTCCGCTGCCGACGCCGAATTTCTTTTGGCACCCTGCCCCGCTTCCGCGCTCTAATGGCGCCTCGTCAGGCAATTGCAGACCGTTTTTCGCTATGGATATCCAACGACTCTGGGTCGACGCTCTGGACCTCTGGGGCACCCTCGACCAGCACCCTTTGTTGCACGCGGCCCTGGGCCTGGGCGTGCTGCTGCTGATCTCGCTGGTGCTGGGGCGCATCGCGCGCTTTCTGGTGCTGCACGCCAGCCGCCTGCTGGCGCGCCAACCGGCGCTGCGCTGGATCGAAGACCTGCGCCATAACAAGGTGCTGCAGCGCCTGGCACAAACCACCCCGTCGCTGGTGATGCAATTCGGTCTGCGTCTGGTGCCGGAACTGTCCGACACGGCGCAGCATTTCCTCGGCAACCTGGCCCTGGCCTTCACCCTGCTGTTCCTGAGCATGGCCCTGTCGTGCCTGCTCGACGCACTGCTGGACATCTACGCCCGCACCGAGCACGCCCGCACCCGCTCGATCAAGGGCTACGTGCAGTTGGCGAAGATGGTGCTGTGGGTGTTCAGCGCCATCGTCATCGTCGCCACCCTCATCGACCGCTCGCCGCTGCTGCTGCTCTCGGGCCTGGGTGCGATGTCGGCGGTGCTGCTGTTGGTGTACAAGGACACCCTGCTGTCGTTCGTGGCCAGCGTGCAGCTCACCAGCAACGACATGCTGCACGTCGGCGACTGGATCGAGATGCCCCAGGTGGGCGCTGATGGCGATGTGATCGATATCACCCTGCACACGGTGAAGGTGCAGAACTTCGACAAGACCATCGTCTCCATCCCCACCTGGCGCCTGATGAGCGAGTCGTTCCGCAACAACCGCCAGTCCAAATGGAAACCCTACTATCAAATCTGAAGCCCCCGTAGCTCCTAGCCTCCAGATTAGTACCCCTACCCAATCCAAACCTACTACGTCGATTCGACCCAGTTCGGCCCTGCCCGCCCCCCCCCGAAGACTAACCCCTCCTCCGGCTCGCAGAGCGCCCAAGTTCTTCACCCTCCCCGCGATCCTTCTCGGCCAGCTCCCACCCAGGTCATCCCTACCTCATAAGCGACCAGGCACACTGACCTCGCAACCTCGCCACGCCCTTCTCGTAACATCAGCGGCCATCAACCAGGCCACCAAGCTGGCCACCAAGAAGCGGTACCCACCACTGGACGAGACAAATAAGCCGACCTCATTATGGTGACGGGGGCTCAGGCGCCGGCCAGCAGATGACGACATCGCCCGCCCCAAGCTGATGCACTACACAAGTCCAATCAGTACAAGTCCAATCAGAGCCCAACCACTTACAAGCTCAATCAGTACCACTGGGGGGGGGGGCTTATCTACTAGCCACAAACAAGGAGAGACTAGAGCCGTGCAGCCATTGAAGGAACAAGAAAAGACGCAGCTCTGGCTCGACCAGTTCGATCAGTCTAACGACCGTCAGTTGGCGGAAATTCTGCTGGACTCAATCAACTACTGCCCTCTCAATGAATTCAAGAACAGCCTAACTAAGCTAATTAAAACTGAGCTCCCGCTCAAACAACCTTCAGCACTATTTATTGAACGCGAGCTTCAGAAAACAAAGGCAGCACTGCCTCCTCCAATTTACAAGGAAAAGCTAACCTTAAAGTCCGAGTCTAAGTCAATTCCCAAGAGGAGACACCTCAGAGCCCATGGTTCTGCGATGCAGGCTGTTCAATCTCTGACTTATACAACGCAGGATGTGGGCAGTGAAGGGTTCGTAGCTTTCATTGGCAATACGGTATGCCGTTCCAACCCGACCCGCTTTTTACTTCAACCCACAGCGGACAATGTAAGAATATCGAAGGTACGCAATTTCGTGATTCTGACTGATTTCATCGGTAGTGGGAAACGGGCTTTCGACATGCTTAACGCGATGTGGAACGTAGCCTCAATCAGAAGCTGGTATTCGTTTAAATTCGTGAAATTCTGGGTGCTCGCTTACAGCGGAACTGAGCAGGGCATCACCAGGGTTCAGAAGCACCGGTTCGCTCCGAAAGTCCGGGTTGTGACCGAGTGCCCTACGCTCTTCAATAGTTTCGATGAAGACCTGGATGAAATGGTTGAGCTCTGTGAAACCTACGGAGCTCATAGTTCTAACCCGCTGGGTTGGGAAAACACAGCAGCCCTGCTCGCTTTCGAGCATGGTGCGCCCAATAACATGCCCGCCATCTTCGTATCAGAAAAGAACACGGGCAATAAAAGGTGGGCGCCGCTATTTCCCAAACGCGTAACGGACAACCTTTGGCGATCGACGGAAGTCAACATTGGTAGCATCACCAAAAAGGCCTTGGAAGCTCTCAAGCTCAGCGACATATCCAGGTCACGCCGTTTCCAGAAAGCAAGCGATGCGACCAAATCGGCAATGATCGTGCTGCTCGCCTACTCCCAGGGGAAACGACGAGTTGCTGAGCTTCGACGCGTTCTGCCGCTATCACTCGACTCGCTCCTCAGCGCCAAATATCTTGCTCAGAAACGAGGTTGGCTAACTGACACAGGAGCGCTGACTGCAGCAGGGCAAAGGACTATCCGTACCCTGCGCCGCGAAGGGCGGAAAATTTTTATAGCCGACGATCCCTTCGCTTCGTATTATCCGCAGCAGCTGAGGGCTCCGCAGTAGCGGAATCTAGTATCCCGTGCGTTGTACGGGACGATAAGGGAGCAAATTATGCTTGCCGTTGGAACGATCTCACGCCTACCGGAGGTGGGAGCCTTCCTTTACTCGCTGGCGATGTCTGGCGATCTGAAGGCTCCCTCCGCCAGGGCGGAATCTAAAGGTAGATGAGTCGCTGGAGCCCTCAGCCCTACCTCAAAGAAGGCCGCCAGGAAGGTGTGCCTGAGAAGACTCTGCAGAATGCTGTCAAAACAGCGAAGCAGATGAAGCACGGCTGTCCGCCGATCTTCAGCCTGAATCACCTCTCTCATCTGACTGGCACCACGTACACGTTTTTGCATGAAACGGTCAGCCGGGATAATGAGGAAGAGGCGTACAAGGTCTTCAGACTCAGAAAGCCAAATGTGGGCCATAGCCCAGATCGGTTCAGATGGATATGCGCACCGACAGAAGATCTACTGAGGGTGCAACGGTGGATAAATGCCCACATTCTGTCCAAGTTCGAGCCCCACGAGGCCAGCTACGCCTATGACAATCGCCATGGCGTACTTGAGGCAGCAAAGCTGCATTGCGAGGCGCGCTGGCTGATCAAGCTCGACCTGACCAACTTTTTCGAATCGATCCTGGAGCCGCGCGTCTATGAGCTTTTCAGGTCATTCGGGTACCAGCCATTGGTGGCATTCGAGCTCGCCAGACTTTGCACTCGCGTGAGAACAAGCGGCAATCCTGATCAACGATACAAAAACAAGACGCCTCCCGAAGGACTTCCTTATACCGGCGACTCTCGCATTGGCCACCTACCCCAGGGTGCCGCCTCTTCCCCGAGAATCGCGAACCTGGTGATGCAGTCACTGGATGAGAATCTGCAGGCGTACGCGACGGAGAACGATCTGGACTACTCGCGGTACGCGGACGACCTAGTGTTTTCTTCAAAAGGAGCATTTGATCGGTCAAAGGCCACCCAGCACATCAAATCGATCAACAGCTGCCTGGTTGATGAAGGGTTCTGGCTCAACAAGGCCAAGACCAAGATCGTTACGCCAGGCACTCGCAAGATCGTGCTGGGCCTGTTGGTTGACGGGAAGAAGCCCCGGCTTCCGAAATCGTACAAGAAGTACGTCAGCGATCACATTTACTACCTGTCCCACCCTACGATTGATGCCAAGGCCCATGCGGAGAGTCGGGGTTTTCAGTCTGTCCAGGGGCTGATCAACCATGTCAGTGGAAAAATCGCCTACGGCTTCAGCATTGAGCCAGTTTGGGGTAAGGAGCAAGGCGACCGCCTCAGACGAGTTTGCAGGGAGCTTGACTTCGACCACGTGATCTTTCCCTAGCCATATCTCTTGGATGCATGACCTCAAGCACCAGTAGCATGACCTCAAGCACACGTTGCATGACCTCAAGCACTAGCTGCAAGCTTGTATCCGCCTGTAGGCTGAAAGGTATCTGTGACGAAGATTTGAGGCACTATGATTGAATCGGTTCCGGGGCCGCGTATTTTGCGGCCAAACGACGCCGTGTTGTTCCTGGACTTTGACGGCGTCCTGCATCCTGACGCGGCTTTTCGTACCAGACATGGAATCGAGTTGAGAGCACCAGGTGAGCTTATGATGCACGCGAAGACCCTGGAGAATATTTTGCTGGATTTCCCTGCGCTAAGGATTTGTCTCTCAACATCCTGGGTTCGCCTTCTCGGTTATGGACGAGCACGAACTGCATTGCCTACCTCATTGCAAGAGCGAACCGTATCGGCTACATGGCATTCAAGGATGCGAGGTATGACGGCAGACGGGTATGACATGTTTAATCGTTACGAGCAGATTTGCGGAGCAGTAACGCGTGGTCGTTTGAAGCGGTGGATCGCTTTGGATGACGATCCAGATTTGAGTTGGCCGATCCAGGATTCCCGCTTGGTTCGCTGCGACCGTCACGAGGGTCTGGGGCGTTTATCTACGCAAGATGAGTTGCGCTGGAAGCTGGCGAAACTGTTCGACTAGCAGCAAGGCGTCGTTTGCCCGACTGGCTGATGGTGATTCATGCTCCTCTCTCCGACACGGACGGTTGCGCACGCCCCATTCGCAGCCTTAAGCAATGATCCGCATCGACGTCACCTAGCTCGCCAGTGAGCCACTGGACATGCGTGCGGGTGCCGATGCGGTGCTTGCTAGGCGCCAGTCAGTGCGCAAACTGTCACCTCAGTAATGGTATTTCTGGCGCCTTCGGCGGAACGCCTCCTCAGACCCTTCCATGATCTCAAGCACCGCATGCGATGCGTCCTTTTTGTCGAGACCTCCCTGCGCAAGAACACATCCTTTCCCTTGGCGCGATTCAAGCGCAACCACGAGTTCAGCGTCAGCGTTAACAGGGAGATTTGCATTGTGGGTTGCGAGGATGACTTGGCGCGTTTGCTTAGCTTGGCGCAAAAGAGGGACAAGCTCCTTGTAAATAAAGCTCGCATCGACCTCATCTTCAGGCTGATCAATCACGATCGGGCCATCCCCCTTCACCAACAACATGTGAAGAATAGCGGTGTTTCGCTGGCCCTCCGAAAGCTGTCCGCCTTCCAGGTTACCGACCAAGGTCTGGTCAGCACGGTAAAGCTCGATGTCGACGACATCGGGAATGCGGCTCAAACGAAAATCCCGCCAAGTATCGGTTTGCTTGAAGAGGTAGTCCCCAATTTCACCTTGGAATTGACGCAAGACCTCTGGCCCCTTCTCTGGCTGAGCCAATACAAACTCGATGTGCTCCCAAGGCGAAGGATGCCTCTCTGCAGCTTCGGAAAAGCTGTTCAGCAACGCTTGGCCTATCGGCCACCATTCTCGACCTATACGAGTGCGTCTATCAGGCTCAATGGTCATCCAAAGCTGCTCGAAATGCTCTCGATAAGCCATAGGCCTTATCGAAACCCTTATGGCCCCACCGGTCTTTTGAGTAAGCTCAGAAGCCGCTGCCGTGCGACACGCCGCCTGTTCTGCCCACAAGGAGAACAACCGGGCCAATGACTGCTCCAGAGAAGCCTCTGCACCATCCAAGGCATTGCATTCGCGGTTCTTTTCATCCAACGCTGACTGCTTGGCCTGCTTGCTACGGTCAAGCTCTTGAAGGCGGCTAACATCCTGCGGCTGGATTCCCTTTTCATCACACGCCTTTACGAATGCCGTGCGCGCGGCATCGAGCGTCTGGATCACCTCATGCCGCTCAACATTTTGAACAAACAGCGTCTCTGTCTCTGCGAGCATCTCATTCAGCACCGTCGAAAGCTTCTCCTTGAAACGCTGCCGTAGCGCGTCCGCCTCTCTCGCATGCCCTGTAATCCATTCGGCATGGGGCCAGACATCGGCGACGACGGTTGAGTTACCTTCCACGGCGTTCAAGGCTTCAACAGACGATTTAAGGATCCCGATATCGCCATCCACCCGATCACGTTTCTCCTGGAGGAAGCGCTTTGCTCGCTGAGCGTGCTGATAGGCGGCAGCCTCCTCCTGGACGTCCTTACGCGCCTGCCATTGACGCTCAAGCTCACCCAACTCCTGAGTCAGGGAGACGATCTGATCGGTGATCGCCTTGACTTGATCCCGAGCCGCGAAGAGCCGCTTGATCTCCGCGATCAAGATACGCTCTTCACCGGCTAGCTTATTCAAATCATCGATGCAGGCTTCATCAAGCATTCGCAGCAACTGTGGCTGACCGTCCGGCGCCGTGAGGTCACTCAACTGCTGCTGGCTGTAGAACTGTACTGGGATCTGGCGCAGGTAGGTCGCAAGATCATGGGCTTGGCCTTGGATCAGAGACACACCCTTCCCGGGCGAGTACGACAAAACATCCACTTGCCCTGGAACGCCCTCCCACTCGACTTGAATTTCCGCGTTTTCAAGTAGTGTCTGCCGGGCGCGACTGGCTTTCGCCAGCGTCTTCTCCGAAAGAGATTCGCTCTGCGCGCGCGCAAACATCATCCGGAGCAGTTCAAGGATGGTGGACTTACCTGAACCCCTCGCTCCGATCACAGTATTCAGATTGGGAGAGAAACAGATCCTCTGGTCTTCCAGGTATCGGGTATTGGAGATGCTTATAGAGCCAATTCTTGGATGTCGCTCAAAATCACTTGGCCTCGCGTCGTCAAGACATATCCTGGAAAGGGGATCAAAAAATGCCTGCTTCAGCGCCTCGATAGACGGTTTCGAACATTTCAGCCAGGTGTGGCGATAGCCAAGTGAATTGGCTTTCGGCTCCCCTTGCTCATCCATCTTGAGAGACTTGGCATCCGAGGATCGTACGTAAGCTGGCTGCTGACCTGGTCGCGACCAATGGGGGTTTTTACCGCCCAAGATACCTGAGGTCTTTGCATTAAGAGGATACTGGGTGACCTCAACGGCCAAGAGGTCGGGGTGCTGGTAATCGAGCCTGTTGGCTGCGTCGGCAAACAAACCGTCGTTTTGATCAGCATGCGCAGGAATCACCAATCCGCCATACTCTTTCTGAACAATGTCGATCAGCTCAGCAAGGCTGACAGTCCCACCCCGATGCCGGAGAGGCAAAGGCTCCCCTCGATCAAACCGCTCGTGCGACGGCAGCCCGAGCTTGGTCAGCACACCGTTAGCCCTTACCAAATCCTCGACGCTGCTGGTGGTCTCGAACAGGCAAAGAACGTGGTACGCGATCCATAAACCCCACCTGCCCAACAGTGGGGTAACGAGTTACCGTGGCATCTCTGGCGAGCAGTTCCACGGTAGCAGCGCTTCGTAGTCTGCTACCGACGAGGCGTGCGGTAGCCGCTCTAGTACGTGGCGCA
>NZ_JAUTXS020000033.1:0-117166 GCF_030658255.1 Pseudomonas sp. RAC1 | reverse complement strand
GTTGATTAACAAGAAGTTTTGCGTTCCGTTTGCTGCGGAAGTGGGGCGCATTATAAGGGGATCTGAACAGCGGTCAAGGCTTAATTTCAAATAACTTCAAATAGTTGAAACAAAGCGGGGCGGCCTGTCGGCCGCCCCGCTCATTTATAGAGAGGTCTACCACCCCACCTATACCACGCCGGCATCCCTCAACCCTTGCACGACACTCGCCTCCAGCCCCAGCACCTCTTCGAGTACCGCCTGAGTATGCTCACCCAGCAAGGGCGGCGCGTGACGGTACTCCACCGGTGTACGCGACAGCCGGATAGGACTCGCCACCTGCGGCACACTGCCCGCCAACGCATGCGGCACATCCAGCGCCAACCCACGGGCCAGCACCTGCGGGTCCTGGAACATCTGCGCCAGGTCGTTGATCGGTCCGCACGGCACACCCGCCTGCTCCAGAAGGCCAACCCACTGCGCCGTAGTCTTGAACACCGTCACCTGGCGGATCAGCGGGATGAGCTCCGCCCGATGCGCTACCCGCAGCTTGTTCGTGGCAAACCGCGGGTCGTCCGCCCACTGGGGCTGACCCGCCACCTCAGCGAACTTGCGGAACTGCCCATCGTTCCCCACGGTAAGAATGAAATCGCCGTCTGCAGTGGGAAAGTCCTGGTAGGGAACGATGTTGGGGTGCGCGTTACCCAGCCGCTTCGGTGCAACGCCGGTGGTCAGGTAGTTCATCGCCTGATTCGCCAGACACGCCACCTGCACATCCAGCAACGCCATATCGATATGCTGGCCTTCGCCCGCCTGGTCGCGATGGGCAAGCGCAGCCAGAATCGCAACCGTGGAATACAAGCCCGTCAGGATATCCGTCAGCGCCACCCCGACTTTTATCGGCCCCGCGCCTTCCTCGCCCTCAGGGCGCCCGGTCAGGCTCATCAACCCGCCCAGCCCCTGAATCATGAAATCGTAGCCCGCTCTTTTGGCATACGGACCGGTCTGGCCAAAGCCCGTGATCGAACAATAGATAAGGGTGGGATTGACCGTCTTCAGGCTGTGATAATCCAGCCCATAGCTGGCCAGACCGCCCACCTTGAAGTTTTCGATGACGATATCGGACTTGGCCGCCAGCTCACGCACCAGGCGCTGACCCTCGGGCTGGGTGAAATCAATCGTGACCGAGCGCTTGTTGCGATTAGCGGACAGGTAGTAAGCAGCTTCACTGGTACTCTCGCCCTGCGCATCCTTGAGGAAGGGCGGCCCCCAGGCGCGTGTATCGTCGCCACTGCCGGGACGCTCGACCTTGATCACATCCGCGCCCAAGTCGGCGAGAATCTGTCCACACCAAGGTCCGGCCAGCACCCGAGACAGATCCAACACCCGCAGGTGAGAAAGCGCTCCCATGGCCTGCTCCTTCTATTAATAGAACGCCTGGATGCCAGTCTGGGCACGCCCGAGGATCAGCGCGTGAATGTCATGGGTACCTTCATAGGTGTTGACCACTTCGAGGTTGACCAGATGCCGGGCCACACCGAATTCGTCGGAAATGCCATTACCGCCAAGCATGTCGCGGGCCAGACGGGCGATTTCAAGCGCCTTGCCGCAGGAATTGCGCTTCATGATCGAGGTGATTTCCACCGCCGCCGTGCCCTCATCCTTCATCCGCCCCAGACGCAGACAGCCCTGCAGGCCCAGGGTGATTTCAGTCTGCATGTCGGCGAGCTTCTTCTGGATCAACTGATTGGCCGCCAGCGGGCGGCCGAACTGCTGGCGATCGAGCGTGTACTGGCGCGCGGTGTGCCAGCAGGCTTCCGCCGCGCCCAGTGCTCCCCACGAGATGCCGTATCGCGCTGAATTCAGACATGTAAACGGCCCCTTGAGACCACGCACTTCAGGGAAGATGTTCTCCTCCGGCACGAACACACTGTCCATGACGATCTCGCCAGTGATCGAAGCACGCAGGCCCACCTTGCCGTGAATGGCCGGCGCGCTCAGGCCTTTCCAGCCTTTTTCCAGAATGAAGCCACGAATATCACCGGCATCATCCTTGGCCCAAACCACGAATACGTCGGCAATGGGGCTGTTGGTGATCCACATCTTGCTGCCAGTCAGGCTGTAGCCACCCTCGATCTTGCGTGCCCGAGTGATCATCGCCCCAGGATCGGAACCATGGTTGGGCTCGGTCAGACCGAAGCAACCGATCCATTCGCCGCTGGCCAGCTTCGGCAGATATTTCTGCTTCTGCGCCTCGCTGCCAAAGGTATCGATGGGCACCATCACCAAGGAAGACTGCACGCTCATCATCGAGCGGTAACCGGAGTCGATGCGCTCCACCTCGCGAGCGATCAAGCCGTAGCACACGTAGTTCAGGCCACTGCCGCCATACTCCACCGGGATGGTTGCGCCCAGCAGACCGACCTCGCCCATCTCGCGGAAAATCGCTGCATCGGTACGCTCATGACGAAAGGCCTCGACCACACGCGGCGCCAGCTTGTCCTGGGCGAACTGGTAGGCGCTGTCGCGCACCATGCGTTCTTCTTCGGTGAGCTGCTGATCCAGCAGCAGCGGATCGATCCAGTTGAAGCTTGCTTTACCGGCCATGTGATGAGTCCTCTGCAGATGTCCGATGAATAGGGCTGGCGTTGATCCTAGGTCCGAATCGGCAGCACGACAAACGAGGATTGCGCACCTACCTGTGTTGTTTTCTCACTCCAAGAGAGGACAGAATCGCCTGAGTGACCCTTGATGAGTGAGATTGACGTACATGCGCCGGAAGATCCCTAGCACCGCCGCGTTGGTCTGCTTCGAAGCTGCAGCCCGCCACGAGAGCTTCACCAAGGCCGCACAGGAGCTGGCACTGACCCAGGGCGCCGTGTGCCGACAGATCGCCAGCCTGGAAAGCTTCCTCAACGTAGAGCTGTTTCGACGCTCGCAACGCGGAGTCAAGCTGAGCGAAGCCGGCCTTTCCTATAGCCGCCAGGTGGCAGCACAGCTCGATGCGGTGGAGCGCGACACACTGTCGGTGATGCGCCAGCAAGGAGCCAGTGTCATCGAACTGGCCGTGGTGCCTACCTTCGGCACTCAATGGCTGCTGCCACGCCTCAAGGATTTCCAGCAGCGTCATCCGCAGGTGACGGTCAACCTGACCAACCGTACTCGGCCCTTCCTGTTCGCCGACACGCCTTTTGATGCGGCCATCTACTTCGGCGATGCCGACTGGTCTGGCACCCAATCGCACCGGTTGATGGGCGAGAACCCGGTGCCGGTGTGCTGTCCGCACTGGCTCGAAAAGCAGGACTGCATCGAGCCGGGTGAGATCGCACAGTTACCACTGCTGCAGCAGACCACTCGCCCCTACGCGTGGCGACAGTGGTTCACCAGCCTCGGCATGACCGTGGAGCGGGACATGACCGGGCCGCGCTATGAACTGTTCTCAATGTTGGCCCAGGCGGCCATGCACCAGATGGGCATCGCCTTGATCCCCCCTTTCCTCATCCAACGCGAGCTGGAGGACGGACGCCTGGTGGTCGCAAACAGGCATGTGCTGACCAGCGACAAGGCCTACCATCTGATGATTCCAGAGCGCAAGATCGAGTCGGCTTCGCTGCGTGCTTTCCGCGATTGGCTGATAGGTCAAGCGCACGCCTACACCCGTCTCATGTAGCCCGCCTGTGCTGTAGTTCCTAGTCAAATAAACCTACAGATGTATGGATATGTCGCCTATCCATAAACAATCTTATGACTTCGACGAAATCTCTGAACGCCCCGCACAGCGTGAGCTAGAGGTGACATTTACGACATTCACCAATCTGTGAGCGAAACACAGGAAAAAATCTCGTTTTCCTCATCTATGATGCGAATGTCCCATTCTAGACGCGTCGAAGCCCATGCATTGCGACACATGGTCACAGTGTGACTTGTAGTTTTAACTTCGTTTCGCTCCAGAACTGGTTGATGCCGTTTCGGTTCCTCTGCAAAATGCCTCGCCCGCCCCGGAACCGGCGGTATGCATGCTCAACGACCGCTCCAGCCGCACCACCCGAAGTGGGCTGGAAATCAACAATGACAAAGGTCACCGCAGGAGAAAAAGTCGTGCACATTGGTGTTCCTCTCGAGACGCAGACGGGTGAGACGAGGGTCGCTGCGACCCCGGAAACCATCAAGAAACTGGTTGGCCAAGGCCATCGGATCACCGTCGAACGTGGGGCCGGGCTCAAGGCCAGCATTCCGGATACGGCCTATGAAGCCGCAGGCGCCACCCTGGGCGAGGCCGCCGACGCACTGGGCGCACAGTTGGTGCTGAAGGTGGTGGCCCCCAACGACCAAGAATTAGGCCAGATCAACCCAGGTAGCGTTCTGGCGGGCATGCTCAACCCCTTCAACAATGATTTGATCGCCAAGATGGCCGATCGCGGCATCACGGCCTTTGCCCTAGAAGCGGCACCCCGTACGTCGCGGGCCCAGAGCCTGGACGTGCTGTCGTCACAAGCCAACATCGCCGGCTACAAGGCCGTACTGCTTGCCGCTCACCATTATCCGCGCTTCATGCCCATGCTGATGACCGCTGCCGGTACGGTGAAGGCTGCCCGTGTACTGATCCTGGGCGCTGGTGTCGCCGGGCTACAGGCCATCGCAACAGCCAAGCGCCTAGGTGCGGTGATCGAAGCCTCGGACGTACGCCCGGCAGTCAAGGAGCAGATCGAGTCGCTGGGTGCGAAATTCATCGACGTCCCCTACGAGACCGATGAAGAACGCGAGTGCGCCGAAGGCGTCGGTGGCTATGCCCGCCCCATGCCGGCCAGTTGGATGCAGCGTCAGGCACAGGCGGTCCACGAACGCGCCAAGCAGGCCGACATCATCATCACCACGGCACTGATTCCAGGACGCAAGGCACCGACGCTGCTGAGCGCAGAAACCGTTGCGCAGATGAAGCCTGGCTCGGTGGTCATCGACCTGGCCGCAGCCCAAGGTGGCAACTGCCCCCTCACCGTAGCCGACCAAGTGGTGATGGCGCATGGCGTGACCCTCGTAGGTCCGACCAACCTTCCCGCACAGCTGGCGGCCGACGCCTCGGCGCTGTACGCACGCAACCTGCTGGATTTCATGAAGCTGCTGTTCGACAAGGACGGCGCTCTGGCGATCAACCTCGAAGACGACATCGTCGCCGCGTGCCTGATGTGCCGCGACGGCCAGATCGTGCGCAAGAACGGCTGAGGAATACGACTATGGAAGACATGCTGATTTCCCACGGCATCTACAACCTGATCATCTTCGTGCTGGCGATCTATGTCGGCTATCACGTGGTCTGGAATGTCACTCCCGCGCTGCACACGCCACTGATGGCCGTGACCAACGCCATTTCCGCGATCGTCATCGTCGGCGCCATGCTCGCAGCCGCCCTGACCGTGACGCCAGCCGGCAAAGTGATGGGCACACTGGCCGTGGCTTTGGCTGCGGTCAATGTGTTCGGCGGCTTCCTGGTCACTCGCCGCATGCTGGAAATGTTCAAGAAGAAAACCAAGAACGCGGGGCAGAAGCAACCATGAGCATGAATCTGGTCACCCTCCTTTATCTGGTCGCTTCGATCTGTTTCATCCAGGCGCTCAAAGGCCTGTCGCACCCGACTACGTCGCGACGCGGCAACCTGTTCGGCATGATCGGCATGGCGATCGCCACGCTGACCACCATCGGCCTGATCTACAAGCTGGCCGCGCTCTCGGTGGGCAACGGCGGCGCCACGGCAGGCATCGGCTACGTGCTCGTTGGTCTGCTGATTGGCGGCAGCGCGGGCGCGATCATGGCCAAGCGCGTGGAAATGACCAAGATGCCCGAACTGGTCGCCTTCATGCACAGCATGATCGGCCTGGCTGCGGTCTTCATCGCGATCGCTGCAGTGCTGGAACCGCAGTCGCTGGGCATCGTCGCGCTCATCAGCGATCCGATCCCGACCGGCAACCGGCTCGAACTGTTCCTCGGCGCCGCCATCGGCGCTATCACCTTCTCCGGCTCGGTCATCGCCTTTGGCAAGCTGTCGGGCAAGTACAAGTTCCGCCTTTTCCAAGGCGCTCCGGTCCAGTTCGCAGGCCAGCACAAGCTGAACCTGATCCTGGGTATCACGACACTGGCCCTGGGCCTGCTGTTTACCTTTACCGGCCATTACAGCGCGTTCACCCTGATGCTGGTGCTGGCCTTCATCATGGGCGTGCTGATCATCATCCCCATCGGCGGCGCCGACATGCCGGTGGTGGTTTCGATGCTCAACAGTTACTCGGGCTGGGCGGCGGCGGGTATCGGCTTCTCGCTGAACAACTCGATGCTGATCATCGCCGGCTCCCTGGTCGGCTCCAGCGGTGCGATTCTGTCGTACATCATGTGCAAGGCCATGAACCGCTCGTTCTTCAATGTCATTCTCGGTGGCTTCGGTGGCGATGCCGGTGCTGGCGCCTCGGCGGGCACTCAGGAACAGCGCCCGGTGAAATCCGGCTCGGCCGATGACGCGACCTTCCTGTTGAGCAACGCCGACAGCGTGATCATTGTCCCCGGCTACGGCCTGGCGGTAGCGCGCGCGCAGCATGCGCTGAAGGAACTGACGGAGAAGCTGACGCACAACGGCGTGACCGTGAAGTACGCCATCCACCCGGTGGCGGGGCGCATGCCTGGCCATATGAACGTGCTCCTGGCCGAGGCAGAAGTCCCCTATGACCAGGTCTTCGAAATGGAAGACATCAACGCCGAGTTCGGGCAAGCCGACGTGGTGCTGGTGCTTGGCGCCAACGACGTGGTCAACCCGGCGGCGAAGAACGATCCCAAGTCGCCAATCGCCGGCATGCCGATTCTCGAGGCCTTCAAGGCCAAGACCATCATCGTCAACAAGCGCTCCATGGCCAGCGGCTATGCCGGGCTCGACAACGAATTGTTCTACCTGGACAAGACCATGATGGTGTTCGGTGACGCGAAGAAGGTCATCGAAGACATGGTCAAGGCCGTGGAGTAGCACTTTTCCTGCTGAACCGAGCGACATGAAGAAGGCCCCAGGAAGATCTTTCCTGGGGCCTTGTCGTTTTGCTGATCCAGATCAACGGCTCTACGACCGGGCTTCTCATACGACCATGGTCGCGGGACGGCCCCGGGCGAAATCACTAGACTGCGCTGCAGTAGCCAAGTAGCCCGAGATGACACCCCATGTACCGTGATCGTATCCGCTTGTCCTCCCTGCACAGCAAGGTAATGAGTGCGGCCGATGCCGCTGGCCTGATCGAGGACGGCATGACCGTCGGCATGAGCGGCTTCACCCGCGCCGGCGAAGCCAAGGCCGTGCCCCATGCACTGGCAGAACGGGCGAAACAATCGCCACTGAAGATCAGCCTGATGACCGGCGCCAGCCTGGGCAACGACCTGGACAAGCAACTGACCGAGGCCGGCGTGCTGGCCCGGCGCATGCCGTTCCAGGTCGACAGCACGTTGCGCAAGGCGATCAACGACGGCCAGGTGATGTTCATCGACCAGCACCTGTCCGAAACCGTGGAGCAGTTGCGCAACAAGCAACTGACGCTACCGGACATCGCGGTCATCGAAGCCGTCGCGATCACTGAACAAGGTCACATCGTGCCGACCACCTCGGTGGGCAACTCGGCCAGCTTCGCGATCTTCGCCAAACAAGTCATCATCGAGATCAACCTGTCGCACAACCCCAATCTCGAAGGCTTGCACGACATCTATATTCCTACCTATCGTCCAACCCGCACGCCGATCCCGCTGGTCAAGGTCGATGACCGCATCGGCAGCACCGCTATCCCGATCGATCCGGCGAAGATCGTCGGCATCGTCATCAGCGACCAGCCCGACTCGCCCTCCACTGTGTTGCCGCCGGATCACGAGACCCAGGGCATCGCCAATCACCTGATCGACTTCCTAAAGCGCGAGGTGGCCGCCGGGCGCATGAGCAACAGCCTCGGCCCATTGCAGGCTGGCATCGGCAGCATTGCCAACGCAGTGATGTGCGGGCTGATCGAATCGCCGTTCGAAGACCTGACCATGTACTCCGAAGTGCTGCAGGACTCGACCTTCGAGCTGATCGACGCAGGCAAACTGCGCTTCGCCTCGGGCAGCTCGATCACCCTGTCGAGCCGGCGCAACGCCGACGTGTTCGGCAACCTCGAACGCTACAAAGACAAGCTCGTGCTGCGTCCTCAGGAAATTTCCAACCACCCCGAAGTGGTCCGTCGCCTGGGCATCATCGGTATCAACACGGCGCTGGAGTTCGACATCTACGGCAACGTCAATTCCACCCATGTCTGCGGCACGCGGATGATGAATGGCATCGGCGGCTCCGGTGACTTCGCCCGTAACGCGCATCTGTCGGTGTTCGTCACCAAGTCGATCGCCAAAGGCGGGGCGATCTCCAGCGTGGTACCGATGGTCAGCCATGTCGATCATACCGAGCATGACGTCGACATCCTGGTCACCGAACAAGGGCTTGCCGACCTGCGCGGCCTGGCACCGCGCGAGCGCGCCCGGGTCATCATCGACAATTGCGTGCACCCTGACTACCGCGCGGCGCTGAATGACTACTTCGAACGGGCCTGCGCGCGCGGAGGGCATACGCCGCACATTCTGCGCGAGGCGCTGAGCTGGCACGAAAACCTGGAAGAGAACGGGCGGATGCTGGCAGGCTGATCAGAACGCTTTCTAGCGACGGTCATCGCGGACGCACTCTGCGGTGACCGGCATAAAACAGTTGGCCCAAGCCAGACGAATAAAACTGTACTACTGTACTGCAATAACCCCCGCCCATACTCACTCAAAAGACTTAACCCCTCCAAATTCGCACCACAATGGCGCACACCAATACAGTTGCGCCAATTTGGAGTGCAACAGTGCCCACAAACAGTTAACTGAGCCCACTCAATACTGTTGAACTGTATCTACTGTACTGGACAAGACGAGAGGATCATTGACACCAGTTAAATCACTATCTAGTCCCGCCATAAGCGGAAGGATGACACATCATGGAACGTACCCTCAGTTCCGGTCTGGTTTTCGACAACAACACTGAATCCAAAGCCTCGGCGCCACTGCGCGTCGTTTCGACCCTGCTGCTGTGGCAACGCCGCATCGCCAGCCGTCGTCAACTCGCTCGCCTGGATGCACGCCTGCTCGCTGATGCGGGTATCAGCGAATCGCAGCGCTACCAAGAGCTGAGCAAGCCTTTCTGGCGCTAAGCGCTGGCGTGCCGGCACTAATCGGCATTGCATTCTTGAAAACCCGTCACAGGCAACTGTGACGGGTTTTTTATTGGGAATGGTAAAACCGTGCTGAACAGGTACAGTTCGAATGAAATCCGAAATAACCGAAACAGTTTGAAGCGACCGTCCCTTAACATCCTGAAACAAAGCCCCGTGGTACGCTTGCGTCGCCCGCCTGTTAGCGTGTCCGCGCGTGTCAGTGTGCCCACAGGTATCCTGTGCGGTCCCGCAAGCGTCCGAGTAACCAGAACCGTCCCTTCGCAGGAGCACCATCCATGTCCCGTAAATCCCTGTTCGGCGCAGCCCTGCTGCTGGCCCTGACCAGCACCGCCCAGGCCAGCAGCTTCGTGGTCACCACCGATACCGTTGTTCGCGGGGTCGCAGCGTCCACCGACGCCACCTCTGACGCCAGTTCGTCGCTGCGTGACAAGAAAATTGTCGAAGCCGCACGCGACGACGCCGCCAGCTTCGTCGGCAGTCAGGGCGCCATTCGCGGCGCCAAGCTGGAAAGCGCCTTTGCCCACATCCGCGAGCAGGTGCCGACGCTGCAAGCGAGCGATGCACAATTGGCCCAGTCCATCCTGGCCTATTGATTACGCCTCCAGGATCGCGCAGTCGGCATTACACACCGACTGCACTGCAAGCCTCGCCCAGCCGACAGAACGTTAAGCCCATGCGTTACCTGATAACCCTGCTGCTTGCCTTCGCCAGTGTGGGAAGCGTCCACGCCATGGACGTCACCACTCAGTTTCCAATCATGACCGGCTACGTCACCACCCAAGTGACCACCGCGCCGTTCGATCGCAAGATCGTCGGCATGGCCCGCGATGACGCCGCCACGTTCGTCGCCAGTGGCGGACAGATACGCAGCGCCCGTCTCCAGGCTGCGCTAGTCGAACTGCGCCGCCATCATTGGCTTGGCAATCACGACGACCTTGAACTGGCAGAGGCAATTCTCGTCCAATGATCACCCCTGACTCCTCGTATTCTTCGGAGATGCTCCATGCGTAAACCGCTGATCGCCGCCACCCTCGGCATGCTGCTGCTGGCCGACCTGGCCCAGGCACAGACCCTGGTGGCCACCAGCAACATCATCGTGCGTGCCTTTGGCCGCTCGATCGACTTCACCTCCGACACCACCACCTCGATCCGCGACTCCAAGGTCGTGCGCGAAGCCCGTGACGATGCGGCCAGCTTCGTCGCCAGCAACGGCGATATCCGCGGCGCTCAGCTCGAGGCGGCCTTCGACACCCTGCGCGACCGTGTGCCCGAGGCACGCGACGCCAGCGATCAGGTTCTGGCCGAAGCCATCCTCTCGCTGTGAAGCGCGCGCGTGCCTGGCTGCTCGGCTGCGCCCTGACGCTGCTCGGCACGCCCGCCCTGGCGGACCTGCGACTGGACTTGCAGACTCACGGTCTCGACGCTCACCAACGGCAGGCGTCCCAGGCCTTGCTCGACGAGGCCCTGTCCAAGCTGCCGCCGACCTTCAAGCAGCGCCTGGATCGGCGAATTGACGTCAGCTGGAGCGACCGCATGCCGGCCGATGCCTACGGGCAGGCGTCCCCCGTAGCCAGCCTGGAACTCAATCGCCGCTTGCTGCCTGGTCTGGTCGACGGCAGCGCCGCCACTGAAAAGACCCAGCGTCCCCATGGCACGGTCCGCGAAGAACTGCTCGCCACCGTGCTCCACGAACTGACCCACATCTATGACCGCGCACGTCTATGGCAAGGTGCCGAGCGCTCACGCATCGCCCGCTGCAAGCGGCAGTACACGACGCTCGGCGATATCGGCCTACCGCAGAAATGCCGTGGCGAGACCGAGCGCCGCTTCACCCTCAGCGACGACCCGCGCCTGCTCGATCTGGCCGGCTGGCCACAATACGTAGGCCGTCGCGGCGAGCGCGAACAGCACAACGGCCAGTTGGTGCGCACGCCCGACGCCTACGAGTTGAGCAGCCCCAAGGAGTTCATCGCGGTCAACATGGAGTACTTCCTCCTCGACCCGAGCTACGGCTGTCGCCGGCCGGCGCTGAACCAATACCTGCGCGAGCATTTCGCCTGGGCACCGGCGCAAGACACCTGCGCCCAGGGCCTGCCCTTCCTGAATGCCGGCAGCGACTTCGCCCGCGAGCCGCTGGGCGATATCGATCCCGAGCGTGTCTACCAGGTCGACTACCTGCTCGCCGAAGCCAACCAGAACTGGGTGAGCCGCTGGGGGCACAGCATGCTGCGGCTGGTGATCTGCGCCCCAGGCCGGCCACGCGGTCCGGACTGCCGCCTGGACCTGGACCGCCACCTGGTGCTTTCCTACCGTGCCTTCGTCAACGATGTGCAACTGTCCAGCTGGGACGGCCTGATCGGCGCCTACCCCTCGCGGCTGTTCGTGTTGCCGCTGGGCCAGGTCATCGACGAATACACCAAGACCGAACTGCGCAGCCTGTCGTCGGTGCCGCTCAAGCTTGATCGTCAGCAGATCGAGGACCTGGTGCGCCAGGCAGCGGAAATGCACTGGAGCTATGACGGCAACTACTACTTCCTGTCCAACAACTGTGCGGTGGAAACCCTCAAGCTGATGCGCAGCGGCACCGCCGATCCACGCTTGAGCGACCTCGATTCGATCATGCCCAACGGCTTGCTGGAAGTGCTCAAGGGCCGCGGCCTGGCCGATACCCACGTGCTCGACGATCCGCGCGAAGCCTTGCGCCTGGGCTATCGGTTCGACTCCTATCGAGACCGCTACCAGGCGATGTTCGAGGTGTTGAGAAAACAGCTCCCGATCCAGCAGACCGCCGTGGAGGACTGGCTTGCACAGGACGCCGAACAGCGTCGGCCCTGGTTCGCCCAGGCCAATCTGCGCACCAGCGCGGCCCTGCTACTGCTGGAGCAGGCCAGCCTGCGTCGCCAACTGCTGTTGGCACAGGATGAGGTCAAGCAGCGTTATCTGAACGCGGCTGCATTAAAAGACGGCAGCATCGACAAAGCCAATGCGACTCTGCAGCAGATGCTCGCCAACAGCGGCTTCCTCAGCCGGCCGGCCGAATTGCTGGAGTCGCAGGGCTATGGTCTGCCGCAACCGCAAGAGCGCGCGCATCTGGAGAAAGTCAGCAGCGAGCGTCAGGCGCAATTGCTGCGCCTGAGCACCGATCTGGACAAGGAGGTGAGAGCACTGCTGGAGCCCGCGAGAGCAAAGGAAATTGCCGCTATCGAGACCAACGTCAAGCAGATCGGCGAACACCTGAGGGCGTTGCACAAGGCAGCCGGCGGTTTGCAGCTACCTTGAACGTAGCGGTTACTTGATCGGACGCCAGATGAACGGGTAGCGGTAGGCCTTGCCTTCGTTCGCGCGAACGCCGGCCAGAATGATCAGAATCAGCGTCGCCACCGCGAGGATGGCGAACAGCACGATACCGATCACCACGAACATCAGCAGGAAGCAGATGAACCCGGCCAGGGTGACGGTGATCTGGAAATTCAGCGCCTCCTTGCCTTGGGCATCGACGAAGGGGTCCGCTTCGCGCTTCCAGAGCCACATCACCAACGGCCCGAGCAGATGTCCCAACGGCATCACCAGCCCGAGAAACGCACTGAAGTGACAGAACATCGCCCATTGCCGGGCTTCGGCGCTGACGGTTCCGATCGGTGAATTTGGCTCATTCATGGATCGATGGTCCTCTTGGGAAGCGCTCAGTCGGCCAGTGCGGCAGTTTGCAGATCGAAGATCTCGGTCATGCCCTTCTGGGCCAGTGCCAGCATGGCGTTGAAGTCTTCAGGCTGGAACGGCGCGCCTTCGGCAGTGCCCTGCACTTCGATGAAGCCGCCAGCGCTGGTCATGACCACATTGAGGTCGGTCTCGGCGGCGGAATCTTCCAGGTAGTCCAGGTCCAGCACCGCCTCACCCTGGTACATGCCTACCGAGACAGCCGCGATCATGTGCTTGAGCGGGTTGCCGCCCTTGAGGCCGCCGCGCTTCTTGATCACCGCCAGCGCGTCGCACAGGGCGACCATGGCACCGGTGATCGACGCCGTGCGGGTACCGCCATCGGCCTGGATGACGTCGCAATCGACGTAGAGCGTGATATCGCCGAGCTTGCTCATGTCCAGCGCGGCGCGCAGGGAGCGGCCGATCAGGCGCTGGATCTCCAGGGTGCGACCACCCTGCTTGCCACGACTGGCCTCGCGCTGGTTCCGCTCGCCAGTCGAGCGCGGCAGCATGCCGTACTCGGCAGTCAGCCAGCCTTGGCCCTGACCTTTGAGGAAACGCGGAACGCCGTTCTCGACGCTGACCGTGCAGATGACCTTGGTGTCACCGAACTCGACCAGTACCGACCCCTCGGCGTGCTTGGTGTAGTTGCGGGTGATGCGGATCGAGCGAAGCTGATCGGCGGCGCGACCACTTGGACGTTTCATCTGGGATACCTGTACTGGAATGCGAATCAGGCGGCCATTATAGGGCTGCTAAACGCACGAGGACATGCCTAATGTCTCGGGCGTGCCATCCGTCGACCTGTCTGCTCTGGTCACCGGTGCGCGGCGCGGCGTGATTGGGCGCCGTCGCCGCACTGCGCTACAATCCTGCGCCTTGCAGCCGAAAGGCGCTCCGTCATCCCGAAATTCGCGAGGTTCTCCCCATGGTGCACAGCATGACCGCCTTTGCCCGCGTCGAGCGCGCCGGCAGCCAGGGCACCCTGAGCTGGGAGTTGCGCTCGGTCAACCATCGCTACCTGGAGCCGCATCTGCGTCTGCCCGAGGCCCTGCGCGATCTCGAAGGCGCGGTCCGCGAAGGCCTGCGCCAAGGGCTCTCGCGCGGCAAGGTCGAATGTACCCTGCGCCTGTGTGAAGAGAGCAGCGGCAAGCCGCTGCAGGTCGATCGCGAGCGCGCCGCGCAACTGGTCGCCGCCGCTGAAACCGTGGCCGGACTCATCAACCAGCCGGCACCGCTCAACCCCCTCGAAGTGCTGGCCTGGCCCGGTGTACTGGTGGCCGATGCCGCCGACCCACAGGCGCTGAACGCCGAGGCCCTGGCGCTGTTCGACGAAGCGCTCGCCGAGCTCAAGGCTGGCCGTCAGCGCGAGGGCCAGGAGCTGGCACGGCTGATCGACGAACGCCTGGAGGCCATGACCCACGAAGTCACCACCCTGCGCGCGCTGGTGCCGCAGATGCTGGCTGCGCAACGCCAGCGTATTCTCGACCGCTTCGCCGACATGCAGGCCGAGCTCGAGCCCCAGCGCCTGGAGCAGGAAATGGTGCTGTTGGCGCAGAAGAGCGACGTGGCCGAAGAGCTCGACCGCCTGAGCACCCATGTCACCGAAGTACGCCGGGTGCTCAAGTCCGGCGGTGCGGCCGGACGGCGGCTGGACTTCCTGATGCAGGAGCTCAATCGCGAAGCCAACACCCTCGGCTCCAAGGCCTTCGACCCACGCAGCACCCAAGCGGCCGTCAATCTGAAGGTGCTGATCGAACAGATGCGTGAACAAGTACAGAACATCGAGTAAGGCTACCCCGACCATGACCCACACCAGCGGCACCCTCTACATCGTCTCGGCCCCTTCGGGCGCCGGCAAGACCAGCCTGGTCACCGCCCTCAGGCAACAGGACACGCAGATTCGTGTCTCGGTGTCACACACTACACGGGCCATGCGTCACGGCGAGGCCCACGGCGTGAACTACCACTTCGTGGACCACGAGGCCTTCAAGACGCTGATCGCCCAGGACGACTTCCTCGAATACGCCGAGGTGTTCGGCAACTTCTACGGCACCTCGCGCAGCGCACTGCAGGAAACCCTCGCCCAAGGCTTCGACCTGATCCTGGAGATCGACTGGCAGGGCGCTCAGCAGGTACGCAAGCTGATGCCCGAGGCGCGGTCGATCTTCATTCTGCCGCCCAGCCGAGAGGCGCTGCGTCAGCGACTGGACGGCCGCGGCCAGGACAGCGAAGACATCATCGCCGGCCGCATGAAAGAAGCAGTCAACGAGATGGTGCATTACGCCGAGTTCGACTATGTCATCGTCAACGACGATTTCGCCCACGCGCTGGACGATCTGCAATCAGTGTTCCGGGCCAACCGCCTGTTGCTCAAGAAACAGCAACAGCGCCATGCGGCGCTGCTCGAGCAGTTGGTCGGCTGAAGACATCGGGGGCGCTTGGCGCCCCCTGGGTCAGTCGTGCAATTGCAGCTTGGCCTGCTGCTGCAAGGTCGCGCCGAGGAAGAACGCCGGCGCTCGCAGCCGCGACAGCATCATCAGCACGATGCCCAGTACCGAGATGATCGCCGCGATCACGAACACCAGCCCCAGCCCGCCCACGTGCGAGCCGCTGCCGAAGTCCGGCGACGCGCTGTCGAGCGCGGTGCGCACGAAGATCACCGACAAGATCACACCGCCCACCAGCGGACACACGCCGCGCATGAAGAAGTGGCGCAGGCTGTCGAACAGGCTGCTGCGGAAATACCAGACGCAGGCGAAGGCCGTCAGCGAGTAGTAGAAACAGATCATCATGCCCAGTGCAGTGATGGTGTCGGCCAGCACGTTCTCGCTCAGGGTGCGCATGGTCACGTAGAACACCGCCGCCGCCAGCCCAGCGCAGACGGTCGCGTAACGCGGTGTCTGCGAGCGCGGACAGACACTGGCGAAGCGCTGCGGCACCGCACCGTAATAGCCCATGGCAAGCAGCGTGCGCGCCGGCGAGACGAAGGTCGACTGCAACGAGGCCGCCGTACTGGCCAGCACGGCGATCGACATCAGGATCGCCAGCGGCCCCATCACCGGGCCGGCCAAGTGGGCGAAAACGTTCTCCTGGATACGCGGATTACCCAGCCCCAGGCCACTGTCGCTGATGCCGGCGAACTGCAACGTGGCGATGGCAGTGAACAGGTACAGCCCCAATATCAGCAGTACGGTCCAGGTGGCAGCCTTGCCAGGCACCTCATCGCTGCCGACCGACTCTTCGCTGACGGTCAGGCACACGTCCCACCCCCAGAAGATGAAGATCGACAACGATAGCCCGGCCGCGAAGGCCGAGAACGATTCGACACCGAAAGGGTTGAACCAGGCGAAGTCGAATTCCAAGGGCGGCGGTGCGGTGGTTTCGCCGAACGCGGCAAAACCGAAGCCCACCAGCACCAGCAGTTGCAAGGCGACCAGACCATATTGCACGGTCATGGTGGTGCCCATGCCTCGGCAACAGATCCACACCGCCAAGGCGATGAAGGCGCAACAGGTGCTGACGTTGATCAGCAAGTTGTCTGCCAGCGCGGCAAGCTCATGGTGGCCGCTGATCTGGCCAATGAACAGGTAGAAGAAATCAACCGCGACGCCCGCCAGGTTCGACAACACGATGGTGGTCGCCACCACCAACCCCCACCCGCCGATCCAGCCGATCATCGGACCGAACGCGCGGGCTGACCAAGTGAAGGAAGTGCCGCTGTCGGGCTCGGCGGCGTTGAGCTCGCGGTAGCCCAGCGCGACCAGCAGCATCGGCAGGAAACCGACGATGAACACGGCGGGGAGATGGGCGCCGACTTCGCGCACGGTCGGGCCGAGCGCGCCGGTCAGGGTGTAGACCGGCGCGATGGTGGAAATGCCCAGCACGACGCTGGCCAGCAGGCCCAGGCGGCCCTTGGCCAGGCCCTTGCCTGGGGCTTGGGCGGTACTGCCTGCATCGGCGGCCGCATCGGGAGGGCGGCCGGTTTCTGTGTATTCGCTCATGAGTATTTGCCGTTGCTATTGGTATTGTTTTTTCACAGACCTTGCGCGCAAGGCCCGCTTCCACTCATTGAAAGCTTGCTGCTGGGGTGAGTCGTCCGCGACCTTGGGGCCGCGTCAGAATGCCTTCTAACGCGCGCCCTCCCCTGCAGCATGGGCGATACAGGCCTCGCGAAACGCCTGAAACAGACGTAGGGAGACCGGGTTTTCGGCGAGCTGCCATTCCGGGTGCCACTGCACGCCGAGGACGAACCCCGGTGCGCCCGGCATCGATACCGCTTCGATCAAGCCATCCGGCGCCCGCGCTTCGACTCGCAGGCCGCACGCCAAACGGTCGATACCTTGACTGTGCAGCGAGTTGACCTCGAACTGCGCCGCCAGGCCCAGGCGCTCGAACAGGCCGCCCGGCGCACTGTCGACCCGATGCCGGGGGCCATACTGCACGTGCAGCGGCGCCTCCTCGGGCTCGCGGTGGTCAAGATGGCCGGGCAACGCATGCACACGCGGATGCAAGGTTCCGCCCAAGGCCACGTTGAGCTCCTGAAAGCCCCGGCAAATGCACAGCACCGGCACGCCTGCGGCAATCGCCGACTGCAGCAACGGCAGTGTCAAACGATCGCGCGCAGCGTCATGCCGAGTGCCGACCGCGCTGGGGGCGCCATTGTAATGATGCGGCTCGACATTTGAAGGCGAGCCAGTGAAAAGAATGCCGTTCAGGTGCGCCAGCAGCGCGTGCGGCTCGTCGGGGGTATCGCGGGCCGGCAGGATCAGCGGCAGTCCCGCAAAGGCTGCGGCCTCGACGTACTTGGCGCCTACCGTGTGCGAAGAGTTCCGGCCGACCTGCTGGCGGCAGGCGCTGACGCCGATCAGGGGCGGCTTGCGAGTGCTCATGGACGTGCCTTGTCGGCAGGCATCATGTCGCGGAAACGGGTGCACGAGAAGACCGACGTCATGGCTGTACATCCTGTGATCAAAAGCGACGATTCAGGGATAAGGAGGACGCCTGGAAGGCGACGAGGGTTGCGCTGGTTGTTGTTCTAACGACCCCATTCGAGGGGCATTGCGTTGCGCGGCGCCACATTGATTCACGCCAGTCGTTGCACTATAAAGTGGGCTCCAATGCAACAGACATTGGCAGACCAGCAAGCAGAGCGTGCAACCATGCAATATCAAATCTCTCATGCCGACCTGGCCCTGGTGCTGGCGCTGGAGCGCGGTCGCTCGCTGGCAAAAGCAGCGGAGCTGCTCAAGGTCGATGTTTCCACGGTGTTTCGCTCCATCCGTCGACTGGAATCGGCGCTGGGGACTGCGTTGTTCGTCAAGAGCCGCAAGGGTTATCTGCCGACCGACACTGCCCAGGCCCTGGCCGAGCAGGCCGAACGTGCCGAACAAGCGCTCGATGCGGCGCGAATCGCGCTGACCAGCGGCGAACAGGTGGTCAGCGGCACCGTGCGCCTGACCTGTACCGAAGCGGTGCTGCACAGTCTGCTGCTGCCGGCGCTGGTCGAGTTCATGCCCAACTACCCGGCACTCTCGCTGGAGATGGGCACCTCCAATTCCTTCGCCAATCTGAGCCGTCGCGACGCCGACATCGCCCTGCGCTTGACCAACACGCCGCCGGAACATCTGGTCGGGCGTTGTTTGGGGTCGACCTCCTACGTGATCTGCGGCCACGCGGCGTTTAGCGAGCGCCTGACCGAGTCGCCGAACAACGTGCCCTGGATCGCCCCGGACGACAGCATGCACGAACACCCCACGGTCATCTGGCGCACTCAGCACCACCCCGACCTCGTTCCGCGCTACCAATGCAGTGGCATGTCGACCATCGCCCAACTGGTCAGTAGCGGCATGGGCGTGGCCGCGCTGGCGGACTACATGGTCGACACCCTGCCCGGTGTCGAGGCCCTGAGCGGCCCGCTGCCAGGCTGCGACACCCAGTTATGGCTGCTCACCCGCCCAGACTGCCGGGCCCTGCGCTCGGTGCAGACCCTGTTCGAGGAACTGACGCCGCGGCTGCGTGACGCGATGCGTTGAGGCTGTTGTGTTCGCGGGGCGGGAGGCGTTATCGTCAGCGTCGTGCAAAAGGCCGTCTGCGGCGCCTGTTTCGTGGGCACTGCCCGGCGAAACCCGGGCGTGGAGCGAAACAGTCCTTCCCTATTGGCTGGTGATTTTTTAAACTATCGAGTCCGCCTGCCCATTCTGGGCTGTACGCCTAACGCATCTGCTACTGAGGAACACCATGGCCCGCGTAACTGTTGAAGACTGCCTGGAACACGTGGATAACCGCTTCGAGCTGGTCATGCTCTCGACCAAGCGCGCCCGCCAACTGGCCACCGGCGGCAAGGAACCACGCGTGGCGTGGGAAAACGACAAGCCGACCGTCGTTGCCCTGCGCGAAATCGCCGAAGGCATCGTGACCAATGAATTCATCGCCGCTGAAGAGATCGTCACCGAGGATCCGGTGTTCGCCGCGTTCGAGGACGAGAACAACGAGGCCGTCTGATTCATGCCCTGTCGACGTCGCGCGGCACCCGATCCTCTTCCTGTGCAAGAGGTGAAATCATGGCGGGTATAGAAGCCCTTGCCGAGCGGCTGTCGACCTACTTAGGTCCCGAACAGGTCAACCTGGTTCGCCGGGCCTATTTCTATGCCGAGCAGGCACACGATGGGCAGCGCCGCCGCAGTGGCGAGCCCTACGTGACCCACCCGCTGGCAGTGGCCAGCATTCTCGCCGACATGCACATGGACCATCAGAGCCTGATGGCAGCCATGTTGCACGACGTCATCGAAGACACCGGCATCGCCAAGGAAGCCCTCAGCCAGCAGTTCGGCGAAACCGTCGCCGAGTTGGTTGACGGGGTCAGCAAGCTGACCCAGATGAACTTCGAGACCAAAGCCGAAGCGCAGGCCGAAAACTTCCAGAAAATGGCCATGGCCATGGCCCGCGATATCCGCGTGATCCTGGTCAAGCTCGCCGACCGTCTGCACAACATGCGCACCCTTGAAGTGCTGTCCGGGGAAAAACGCCGGCGCATCGCCAAGGAAACCCTCGAGATCTACGCCCCCATCGCCAATCGCCTGGGCATGCACACCGTGCGCGTGGAATTCGAAGACCTGGGGTTCAAGGCCATGCACCCCATGCGCTCAGCGCTGATTCATCGAGCGGTCAAGAGCGCGCGCGGTAACCGCAAGGAAATCGTCGCCAAGATCGAAACCTCCCTGGCCAATTGCCTGGCAGCAGACGGCATCGCCGGCGAGGTCAGTGGGCGACAGAAGCACCTCTACGGTATCTACAAGAAGATGCGCGGCAAACGCCGCGCCTTCACCGAAATCATGGACGTGTACGCCTTCCGCATCGTGGTCGACAAGGTCGATACCTGCTATCGCGTACTGGGCGCTGTACACAATTTGTACAAACCCCTGCCGGGTCGCTTCAAGGACTACATTGCCATTCCCAAGGCCAACGGCTATCAGTCGTTGCATACCACGCTGTTCGGCATGCATGGCGTACCCATCGAGATCCAGATCCGCACCCGCGAAATGGAAGAGATGGCCAACAACGGCATCGCCGCACACTGGCTGTACAAGTCCAACGAGGATGAGCAGCCCAAGGGCAACCACGCCCGTGCCCGTCAGTGGGTCAAAGGCATTCTTGAGTTGCAGCAGCGGGCCGGCAACTCGCTGGAATTCATCGAGAGCGTGAAGATCGACCTGTTCCCCGACGAGGTCTACGTCTTCACCCCCAAAGGCCGAATCATGGAGCTGCCCAAAGGCTCCACGGCCGTCGACTTCGCCTACGCCGTGCACACCGACGTGGGCAACAGTTGTATCGCCTGCCGCATCAACCGTCGCCTGGCGCCGCTTTCCGAACCGCTGCAAAGTGGCTCGACGGTGGAGATCGTCAGCGCGCCCGGCGCGCGCCCGAACCCGGCCTGGCTCAACTTCGTGGTCACCGGCAAGGCCCGCACCCACATCCGTCATGCCCTCAAACAGCAACGCCGCTCCGAGTCGATCAATCTCGGCGAACGCCTGTTGAACAAAGTGCTCACCGGCTTCGACAGCAGCCTGGACAAGATCCCGAGCGAGCGCGTGCAGGCCATCCTCAGCGAATACCGCCTGGAATTGATCGAGGATTTGCTCGAAGACATTGGTCTGGGCAACCGCATGGCCTACGTGGTGGCCCGACGCCTGCTGTCCGCTGAGGGCGAGCAGTTGCCATCGCCCGAAGGACCACTGGCAATCCGCGGTACCGAAGGTCTGGTGCTCAGCTATGCCAAGTGCTGCACACCGATTCCAGGTGACCCCATCGTGGGCCACCTGTCGGCAGGCAAAGGTATGGTCGTTCACTTGGAAGACTGCCGAAATATCAGCGAAATCCGACACAACCCGGAAAAGTGCTTGCAGCTCTCCTGGGCCAAGGACGTCACCGGCGAGTTCAATGTCGAACTGCGCGTCGAGCTGGAGCACCAGCGCGGCCTGATCGCGCTGCTGGCGAGCAGCGTCAATGCCGCCGACGGCAACATCGAGAAGATCAGCATGGATGAGCGCGACGGTCGCGTCAGCGTGGTCCAGCTGGTGGTCAGCGTGCGCGACCGCGTGCACCTGGCGCGCGTGATCAAGAAGCTGCGCACCCTTACCGGCGTGGTACGCATTACCCGCACGCGTGCGTAGTCCGTCAACCGCAAGGAGTCAACATGACCAAGACCGTCATCAACAGCGACAAGGCCCCGGCCGCCATCGGCACCTACTCCCAGGCGATCAAGGCTGGCAATACCGTATACATGTCGGGGCAGATTCCGTTGGACCCCAAGACCATGGAACTGGTCGAAGGCTTCGAGGCCCAGACCGTGCAGGTCTTCGAGAACCTCAAGGCGGTCGCTGAAGCGGCTGGTGGGTCGTTCAAGGACATCGTCAAGCTGAACATCTTCCTCACCGACCTCAGCCACTTCGCCAAGGTCAACGAGGTCATGGGCCGTTACTTCGAGCAGCCCTACCCCGCGCGCGCCGCGATCGGCGTAGCCGCGCTGCCAAAAGGCTCGCAAGTCGAGATGGACGCCATCCTCGTCATCGAGTGATGCCCAAGCGGCAGGCACTCGCCTGCCGCTCCTCCTGCCTGAAGGTTCCCCTCATGCGCCATGCCCTGCCCCTCGCGCTGGCAGCCCTGATTCTGGGCGGCTGCGCCAGCCACAAACCCGAAGACTACAACGGTACTTGGATCAATCAGAAAGCGATCGATGCAGCGGCCAAGGGCGAGAGCCTGCGCAACGCGCTGGCTAGCAATGGTCCGGTCTTCGAATGGAAGATCAATGTCGCCGGTCAACAGGCCAGCTACATGAATGGCGTGGAGACCGTCGATGGCCGCTTGCTCGCCAACGACAAGCAATGGCAAGCCACGTTCGAAGGCGGCCAAAGCGAACAGTTGAGCCTGAGCGGCAATGAGCTGCAAACGACCGACGCCAGCGGCGCCCGTCAGACGTTCATACGCAGTACCTCGCCCGAAGCGGCCGATGCAACTGTAGGCAGCAGCTTCGAAAAGACGCTATACCAGACCTACCTGGGCGGTGAGTGGACGATCACCGAAGGACCGGGCCAAGGCGCCAAGGTCCGCTTCGGCGATGACGGCAGCGTCACTGGCTTGCCTGCGCTTGACCGCTATGCGCTGTGCCTGGCCGGCGACTGCGCCACCATCGGCAATGGCAACGACAGCCTATGGCTCGAGCGCGATCAACAAGGCGGGCCTTGGATTTTCCGGCGCAGCCCCGACCGACTCGAGATCTTCCGCGCGGTCAATCGTGCCCAGCCCGATGACATGCCACAGCTGGCACCTGGCCCGCGCCAGTGGGTACTTCAGCGCAACTAAGCGGCACCGCCTCAACCCTGACCCAGCAGAATCGCGGCGTAGCCCTCCTTGTAGCTCGGATACTGCGGCGCCCAGCCCAGTGCCCGAGCACGCGCGTTGCTGCAACGCTTGCTCCCGGTACGACGCACGCGCTGCTCGTCCGACCATTGCGTGATGCCCAGGTACTGGCGCAACCAGGTGACCACGTCGGCCAGTGGCGCCGGATCGTCATCGACGCCGATATAACAGTCTTGCAGCACCTGCCCACCGGCATCGGCCTGCAGAAGAAACGCCAGCAGACCTGCGGCATCATCGGCATGGATTCGGTTGCCGTACAACGGCGGCTCTTCGGCAACCCGGTAGCCCTGACGCACTTGACTCAAGAGCCATTCACGGCCTGGGCCGTAGATACCGGTGAGGCGCACCACACTGGCGGGCATGCCACTGTTCAGTGCCAGCTTTTCAGCCTCAAGCATGACTCGACCGGAATAGGCCTCTGGCTCGGTAGCCGCACGCTCATCGACCCAGGCCCCATCCTTCTGGGCATAGACGCTGCTGCTGGAGACGAAGAGGATTCGGCGAGGCCGCTGTGCCCGCTGCGCCATCCACGACAGCACGTTACGCAACCCCTCGACATAGGCTGCACGATAACCGGGCTCGTCGTGCTGACTGGCTGCCACGCAGTAGACCAGGTAATCGAAAGAGCCCTCGGGCCAAGCCGCTGGCATCTCCACCTGGGCGAGGTCCGCCGCCACCGGCAGCACGCCATTGGGCAGCTGATTGACGGACCTTCGCAGGCCATGCACGTGCCAGCCACGCGCGAGCAGCTGTCGAGCCAACCGCCCGCCTACATCACCGCAGCCTACGATCATTGCGGATAAATCGGACATCACACACTCCAATTCCAAAGCTTCAGGCTAGCCCCTTCTGACGATCAGCGGCTATGGAACGTATAAAAAAAGTTACTGTATTGCTTTTGTTAACAAGAATTAGTTGCAATAATGGCGCCCTGAAAAATTCTCGGCCTGTCTCGAGGCCGTGAAGAACGTCACCCTCTTTTCTTCATCAGGTCCGGCCAGCATGACTCGTACTCAACCCTCCGCTTCGCCAACCACATCGCGCGCCTGGGGCGCCATCGCCGCGCTGATGTTCAGCCTGGTACTGGCACCGGCCGCCATGGCTGATGAGCCCGCCGCTAATGGCGCAGCCGCGCCAGCCGCCGCAGCCCCGGCGACCCCGGCAGCCCCCACTGCTGCCCAGCCGTCGACGACAGACACCGCCGCCGCACCCGTCGACGCCCCGGCACCTGCCGACGACAGCACTCAGGCGCTGGTCGAGGACACCTCGCTGGGCATGGCTCACGACCTGTCGCCCTGGGGCATGTACAAGAACGCCGACGTGGTGGTCAAAGCCGTGATGATCGGCTTGGCCATCGCCTCCATCATCACCTGGACCATCTGGATCGCCAAAGGCTTCGAGCTGCTGGGCGCCAAGCGCCGTCTGCGTGGCGAAATCGCCGTGCTGAAGAAGTCCGCCAGCCTCAAGGAGGCCAGCACGGTCGCCAACAAGGAAGGCACCCTGGCCCATACCCTGGTGCATGACGCCCTCGAGGAAATGCGCCTGTCGGCCAACAGCCGCGAGAAAGAAGGCATCAAAGAACGCGTCAGTTTCCGTCTGGAACGCCTGGTGGCCGCCAGCGGCCGCGCCATGAGCAGCGGCACCGGCGTACTGGCGACCATCGGCTCCACCGCACCGTTCGTCGGTCTGTTCGGTACCGTATGGGGCATCATGAACAGCTTCATCGGCATCGCCAAGACCCAGACCACCAACCTGGCCGTGGTCGCACCGGGTATCGCCGAGGCCCTGCTGGCAACGGCACTGGGTCTGGTCGCCGCCATCCCGGCGGTGGTCATCTACAACGTCTTCGCCCGCTCCATCGCCGGCTACAAGGCGCAGGTGTCCGACGCTTCGGCGCAGGTCCTGCTGCTGGTCAGCCGCGACCTCGACCACCAGGCTGGCGATCGCGCCGCCCCGCACATGGTGAAAGTGGGGTAAGCCATGGGCCTGCATCTCAACGAAGGTGGCGACGACCTCGCCGAAAACCACGAAATCAACGTCACCCCGTTCATCGACGTGATGCTGGTACTGCTGATCATCTTCATGGTCGCCGCGCCTTTGGCGACGGTCGACATCAAGGTCGATCTGCCCGCCTCCACCGCCAAACCGGCGCCGAGGCCGGAGAAGCCGGTGTTCGTCAGCGTCAAGGCCGACAAGAAGCTGTATGTCGGCGATGACCCGGTGGCCACACCCGATCAGCTTGGCGCGATGCTCGACGGCAAGACCAAGGGTGACAAGGAAACCACCATCTTCTTCCAGGCTGACAAAGGGGTCGACTACGGCGACCTGATGGAAGTGATGAACACCATGCGTGCGGCCGGCTATCTCAAGGTCGGTCTGGTCGGACTCGAGACGGCAGCGAAGAAATGACAAAGACGCGCTCCAACCTGGCGCGCTACGGTGTAGGCCTGGCGATCGTGCTGGGTGTGCACGCGATCGCCGTGCTGCTCATGCTCAATTGGACGGTGCCCCAAGCCATCGAACTGCCTCCGGCAGCGATGATGGTCGAATTGGCGCCTTTGCCGGAGCCGGCACCGCCGCCGCCACCGAAAGTCGCCCCACCGCCGCCGGCGCCGGTCGAAGAGCCGCCGCTGCCGAAGGTCGCCGAGGCGCCGAAGCCGAAGATCGCCATCAACAAGCCGCCAAAGCCCAAGGTCAAGCCGCAGCCGCCCAAGCCTGAGAAGAAGCCCGAGCCGCCGAAGGACGAGCCTCCCGCCAAGGAGCAGGTCGCCGATACGCCGCCCAGCAATGCGCCACCGCAGAAGTCGGCCGCACCGCAGCCAAGTATCGCGTCCAACAGCAATGCCCTGCCGAACTGGCAGAGTGACCTGCTGCGCCATCTGGCCAAATACAAGAAGTACCCGGAGGACGCGCGCCGCCGCGGCCTGCAAGGCATCAACCGGCTGCGTTTCGTGGTCGATGCCGACGGCAAGATTCTGTCCTACTCGATGGCAGCAGGTTCAGGCAGCGCTTCGCTGGACCGGGCGACCATGGACATGATCCGCCGCGCGGGCACGGTGCCGAAGCCGCCGCCGGAGTTGCTGAACAACGGTCAGATCGAAGTGGTCGCGCCCTTTGTCTTCTCGCTGGACAAGCGCTGACACATTGAATCTGTCACACAGCCGCAAGTCTGATAACGTGCGTCTATCGATTGCACCCGCTATGCTGGGGCCGCAACTTCATGGACGCACGTTATGACCCTCACAGAACTCCGCTACATCGTCACACTCGCCCAGGAGCAACACTTCGGCCACGCGGCTGAGCGTTGCCACGTCAGCCAGCCTACCCTGTCGGTCGGTGTGAAGAAGCTCGAGGACGAGCTGGGGGTGCTGATCTTCGAGCGCAGCAAGAGTGCGGTGCGCCTCACGCCTGTCGGCGAAAGCATCGTCGCCCAGGCGCAGAAGGTGCTGGAGCAGGCCCAGGGCATCCGCGAACTGGCCCAGGCCGGCAAGAACCAGCTCACCGCCCCGCTGAAGGTCGGCGCCATCTATACCGTCGGCCCCTACCTGTTCCCCCACCTCATTCCACAGCTGCACCGGGTCGCGCCGCAGATGCCGCTGTACATCGAGGAAAACTTCACCCACGTGCTGCGCGAGAAGCTGCGCAACGGCGAGCTGGATGCAGTGATCATCGCCTTGCCGTTCAACGAGGCCGACGTGCTCACCCTGCCGCTGTACGACGAGCCGTTCTGCGCGCTCATGCCGGCCGATCACCCATGGACCGCGAAGAAGACCATCGACACCGCTCTGCTCAACGACAAGAGCCTGCTGCTGCTCGGTGAAGGTCACTGCTTCCGCGACCAGGTGCTCGAAGCCTGCCCGACCCTGAACAAGGGTGCGGATGCCTCCAAGCACACCACGGTGGAATCCAGCTCGCTGGAAACCATCCGTCACATGGTCGCCTCCGGCCTGGGCGTCTCCATCCTGCCGCTGTCTGCCGTGCACAGTCACCACTATGCACCCGGTGTGATCGAAGTACGCCCGCTCACCGCCCCGGCGCCGTTCCGCACCGTGGCCATCGCCTGGCGTGCCAGCTTCCCACGGCCCAAGGCCATCGAGATCCTCGCCGACTCGATCCGCCTGTGCTCGGTGGCCAAGACGCCCACGCAACAGCCGGCCTGATCCCATGACCGAGCTGTCGAAGGTTCCGGTCACCGAGCTCAAGGGCGTCGGCGAGGCCATGGCGGAAAAGCTCGCCAAGGTCGGGCTGGAGAACCTGCAGGATCTGCTGTTCCATCTGCCCCTGCGTTATCAGGACCGCACCCGCGTGGTGCCCATCGGCGCGCTGCGTCCTGGCCAGGACGCGGTGATCGAAGGTGTGGTCAGCGGCGCCGATGTGACCATGGGCAAGCGCCGCAGTCTGGTCGTGCGCCTGGGCGACGGCACCGGCGTGCTGAGCCTGCGCTTCTATCATTTCAGCAATGCGCAGAAGGAGGGCCTCAAACGCGGCACCCACCTGCGCTGCTACGGTGAGGCCCGCCCCGGCGCCTCGGGCCTGGAGATCTACCATCCCGAATATCGGGCGCTCAACGGCGACGAGCCGCCGCCTCCAGTCGAGCAGACCCTCACGCCGATCTACCCGACCACCGAAGGCCTGACGCAGCAGCGTCTGCGTCAGCTCTGCCAACTCAGCCTGAGCAAGCTCGGGCCACGCAGCCTGCCCGACTGGCTGCCTGACGAGCTGGCCCGCGACTATCACCTGGCGCCGTTGGACGATGCGATCCGCTACCTGCACAACCCGCCTGCCGACGCCGACCTCGACGAGCTCGCCGAAGGCCAGCACTGGGCTCAGCACCGGCTGGCCTTCGAGGAGTTGCTGACCCATCAGCTTTCCCAGCAGCGCCTGCGCGAAAGCCTGCGAGCCTTGCGGGCACCGGCGCTGCCCAAGGCCAGCCGCCTGCCCGAGCGCTACCTGGCCAATCTCGGCTTCGCCCCCACCGGTGCACAACAGCGTGTCGGCAACGAGATCGCCTACGACCTCAGCCAGCCTGAGCCGATGATGCGCCTGGTCCAGGGCGATGTCGGCGCCGGCAAGACGGTCGTCGCTGCGCTCGCCGCCCTGCAGGCGCTGGAGGCGGGTTACCAGGTCGCGCTCATGGCGCCTACGGAGATTCTCGCCGAGCAGCATTACCTCACTTTCAAGCGTTGGCTCGAACCGCTGGGCATCGAGGTCGCCTGGCTGGCCGGCAAGCTCAAGGGCAAGGCCCGCGCCAGCGCGCTCGAACAGATCGCCGGCGGCGCACCGATGGTGGTCGGCACCCACGCGCTGTTCCAAGAGGAAGTGGTATTTCGCAACCTGGCCCTGGCGATCATCGATGAACAGCACCGCTTCGGCGTGCAGCAGCGCCTGGCCCTGCGCAAGAAAGGCGTGAATGGTCTGCTCTGTCCGCACCAGTTGATCATGACCGCCACCCCCATCCCGCGCACCCTGGCCATGAGCGCCTACGCCGACCTGGACACCTCCATTCTCGATGAGCTCCCTCCCGGGCGAACGCCGGTCAATACGGTGCTGGTAGCCGACAGCCGTCGATTCGAGGTGGTCGAACGCGTGCGCGCTGCCTGCGCCGAGGGTCGCCAGGCGTACTGGGTGTGCACGCTGATCGAAGAATCCGAAGAGCTGACCTGCCAGGCGGCCGAAAGCACCTTCGAGGAACTGGGCAGCGCATTGGGCGAGCTGCGCGTGGGCTTGATCCACGGACGCATGAAGCCTGCCGAAAAGGCTGCGGTCATGGCCGAGTTCAAGGCGGGCGGGCTGCAATTGCTGGTCGCCACCACGGTGATCGAAGTGGGCGTTGACGTGCCCAACGCCAGCTTGATGATCATCGAGAACCCCGAGCGCCTGGGGCTGGCTCAGCTTCACCAGCTACGCGGCCGGGTTGGCCGGGGCAGCGCAGCCAGCCACTGCGTACTGCTCTATCATCCGCCGCTGTCGCAGATCGGTCGCGAACGCCTGGGCATCATGCGCGAAACCAACGACGGCTTCGTCATCGCGGAAAAGGATCTGGAACTGCGGGGGCCTGGAGAAATGCTCGGCACCCGGCAGACTGGTCTGTTGCAGTTCAAGGTGGCCGACCTGATGCGCGATGCCGATCTCCTGCCCGCGGTGCGCGATGCGGCGCAGGCCCTGCTGTCACGCTGGCCGGAGCATGTCAGCCCACTGCTCGACCGCTGGTTGCGTCACGGCCAACAGTACGGCCAAGTGTGACCTTGGTCCCATTCGCGCCCCAGCTTGGGGCGCAGGATGGTTATACTTCGCATTTGAAAAAGACACATTGGAAAACAGACCATGACTGAAGTGGCCCTGGATACCGCACACCCGCACGCCCCGCCGGTCATCCGGCTGCTGCTGGAAAAACTTGGCATCGGCTACCGCGAGGTGCCGGAGCACCCACACCTGCCTGCCAGTTCGCGTGTCCAGGCGATCCTGCTGGACGATGAAGTCGGCGCACTCATGGTGCTGTTCGCACAGAGCCAACTGCTCGACCTCAAGCGTCTCGAAGAGCTCACCGGCCGCACGCTGACCGCGGTCCCGGTGGAGCGCCTGAGGAAGATGCTCGACAAGCATTCGCTCAAGGCCCTGCCTGGGCTGCCCGCGCTGACCAGTTCCCCCTGTCTGTACGATGAACGGCTACTGAGCGCCGATGCGCTGCTGATCCAATCGGGAGAAACCGGTCTGCTGCTGGAAATTGCCCGAGACGATTTCAAGCGCATGCTGAGCAAGGCCAGTGCCGGCAGCTTCGGTGTGGAAGTCGAGGGCATCCGCCGCAACCTCGACCGTCCGCACGACGACACCCGCGAGATTTCCCATGCGGTTCAGGCCTTCACCGCCCGACGCATCCAGCAACGCCTCGAACAGACCATCGAGATCCCGCCGCTGGCCGACACCGCGCAGAAGATCATCAAGCTGCGCGTCGACCCCAATGCCAGCCTCGACGACATCACCGGCGTGGTGGAAACCGATCCGGCGCTGGCGGCTCAGGTGGTCAGTTGGGCCGCCTCGCCCTATTACGCTTCACCGGGCAAGATCCGCTCGGTGGAAGATGCCATCGTGCGGGTGCTGGGCTTCGATCTGGTGATCAACCTGGCGTTGGGTCTGGCCTTGGGCAAAACCCTGAGCCTGCCCAAGGACAATCCGCAGCAGGCCACCCCATATTGGCAGCAATCGATCTACACCGCCGCGGTGATCGAAGGCCTGACCCGCGCGATGCCACGTACCGAGCGTCCAGAGGCGGGGCTTACCTACCTGGCCGGGCTGCTGCACAACTTCGGTTACCTGCTGCTGGCCCACGTGTTCCCACCGCACTTCTCGCTGATTTGTCGCCATCTGGAGGTCAACCCGCACCTCTATCACAGCTACGTCGAACAGCACCTGCTGGGCATCAGCCGCGAGCAGATCGGTGCCTGGCTGATGAAGCTGTGGGACATGCCGGACGAGCTGTCCACGGCGCTGCGCTTCCAGCACGATCCAAGCTATGAAGGGGACTATTCGGCCTATCCCAACCTGGTGTGCCTGGCCACTTCGCTGCTGCGCTCGCGGGGCATCGGCGCAGGGCCGCAGGAGGAGATTCCCGAGGCGCTGCTCGAACGCCTGGGGCTGACACGCAACAAGGCCGAGGAGGTGGTCAGCAAGGTGCTGGAGGCCGAAGCACTGCTGCGCGAACTGGCCTCGCAATTCCACACCCCGCACTGACCGTGCGCGACCGCCTCACGCCTTCTTGCGCGGCTTGAGGTACTTCATCAGGCCCTGGAACCAGATCACCAGGGCCGGGTTGCCCTTGATCTGGATGCTCTTGTCCTGAATGCCCTGCATGAAGGCCAGTTGCTTGTTGCTCGCCTGCAAGGTGGCGAAGCCGAACGCCGCATCCTTGAAGGCGATGGCGAAGGCGGGATCAGGATGCAGGCCGCCCTTGCTGCTGATGCGCTCGCCACTGACCTTGAAGTGCCGCGCCACCTTGCCGTCCAGCGTCTGCATCTGGAACACCAGGTCCTTGCCGCGAAGCTGTTGCTGAAACGCCGGATTGTTGCGGCTGGCCCGGGCCATCAGCAGCCCCATGGCCCAGAGCAGAAAGCGAAACTTCATCAGGGTGCCTCGATGGAAAAGTGACCGAAGCGCGGATTCTAGCCTTTTATCGAACCGATTACGCCAGTGCGCACAGGGGTGTTTGTGCCAAATACGACGGGCGCCAATAGGCGCCCGTCTGGATGACACTGGAATGTCTGTCGGTTACTTGGCTTTCTTCGCCGGTTTAGCCGGCTTGCCGGAGGTCATGACGGTGTCACGCAGGTTCTTACCCGGTTTGAACGCCACGGTATTGCTGGCCTTGATCTTGACCGGTTGTCCAGTCTGCGGGTTCTTGCCAGTGCGCGCACCACGATGACGTTTTTCGAAGGTACCGAAACCAACCAACGTGACGGTATCTTTGTCGAGCGCGCCAGTGATGCTGTCGAGAATCGCGTTCAGGACCTGATTGGCCTTGTCCTTGGTCAAGTCGGTCTTTTCAGCGATGACGGCGGCGAGTTCTGGTTTACGCATAGTGAAGCCTCTTAGACGGGATTTTTTGTTGTTATGCCGTACTGCCTGCGAATGCAGCGCCCAAGGCGCCACAGGCTCTAGTCTGCGGCAGACGCCAGTGAGAATGGCATGCAGGCCGGTGGCGCGCCAGTATCTGCGCGGCCATTGTCGCGTCTAGAACACGACGCAAAGGACACTCCGGACGCCATTCACGCCAACAGCGGCGGCAACTGTCGATTCAAGGCCAGTTTTTCCATGACCGCCGTGCCCGTGAGCGCATAGCCGAGCAGTTCACCTTCAGCGCTGTGGCACAGCACTTTCAGGTCGTTGCCCTGCCCTTCGATACGCCAAGTCCCCTCTCGCCCCAGTGGCGGGGGCGACACTACCAGCGGGCATGCTGGCGTCTTCACCGTCACCGGCATCGGCCCGTAATTCACGCCCGTGGGATTGCCGGCAAGCGTCTGCGCCAAGGCGCGGGCGCAGGTCATCAAGGGCATGACGTAGAGCAGGTTGAGACCGTCGACCTCGGCGCAGTCGCCCAGGGCAAAGATGTTGGCGTGGGATGTGCGTAACTGGCGATCCACAACCACGCCTCGATTGACCAGCAGCCCAGCCGCCGCCGCCAGATCGGTGCGAGGCCGCAGGCCCACGGCGGATACCACCAGCTCGCAGGCAATCACGCTGCCATCGGACAGTTGCGCCTGCAAACCCTCGTCGACACACTGCAGTCGCGTCAGCACCGGTCCGAGATGAAAGCGCACGCCCAACTGCTCCAGGCCAGCCTGCACTGCATGCGCGGCAGCGGGGTGCAGCAGCGTCGGCATCAGTTGCTCGCACGGCGCGACCACCTCGCACTGGTAGCCACCCAAGGTGAGGTCGTTGGCAAACTCACAGCCAATCAACCCCGCGCCGAGCACCAGGACGCGCCGCTTGCCGACAGCCGCGGCGCGAAAGCGTGCGTAATCCTCCAGGTCGTTGATCGGAAAAATGTGCTGCCCACCATCGCCTTCTACCGGTACCTGTACCGTCTGTGCGCCCCAGGCCAGCACCAGGTCGCGATAGGCCACAGCCTCCTCGCCGATCCACAGGCGCTTGTGGCCGGGGTCGATACCGCTGATACGCGTATGGGTGCGGATCTCGGCGTTGAGCTGCTCGGCCATCGCGCCGGGCTCTGCCATGCACAGCTCGTCGGCGCCTTTTTGCTTGGCGAAGCCGGTGGACAGCATCGGCTTGGAATAGGAACGCCCGTCGTCGGCGGTGATCAGCAGCAGCGGCGTTTCGCTGTCGAGCTTGCGAAACTCTCGGGCCAGGTTGTAGCCCGCAAGGCCGGTGCCGATGATCACTACAGGTGACGTCATGTCGGGGTTCCTCTCTGAAAGGGTCTTCGATCAGCCGATGGCGATCATTTCGAAGTCGCTCTTGCCTACGCCACAGTCCGGGCACAGCCAGTCGTCTGGCACATCTTCCCAACGGGTGCCGGGCGCGATGCCGTCGTCCGGCCAGCCCTCGGCTTCGTCATAGATCAGGCCACAGACGATGCATTGCCACTTCTTCATTGGTGATCCTCGGTCAGGCGTCGTGTTGCGTCGGGTGACGGCTGCGCGGGCAGGCCCGCACTGCACTCACCGCGCAATTCATGGGGGCTTTTTACTGGCCCGGCGGGCAGGATGCAAGCCTACCGGGCAATCATGCTAAGCTCGCCGCCTCTCTGGATGTAGCAAGCATACCGACGTGCCGTACGAATCCCCGCAAGCAGCCGCTGTCGCGTGGCTGGCGTATTCACAGCTGGCGAGCGAGCTCGACCCGCGCACCCGCGACTGGTTGTTCGACGAGGGCTCCCTGACCCGCCGCCTGACACGCCTGTCCGACGATCACTTCTGCGTGACGCCCCTGAGCGAAGGCTGGCAGCCGCTGCGTGCCGACGAATGCGAGGCACTGAGCCTGGAGCCCGGCGCCCAGGGTTGGGTCCGCGAAGTGTTCCTGCGCGGCCACGATCAGCCCTGGGTGTTCGCCCGCAGCGTCGCCAGCCGTGCAGCGCTGGAGCGTGGTGGCCTGGATCTGGAAACGCTGGGCAGCCGCTCGCTGGGCGAGCTGCTGTTCTGCGACCAGGCGTTCGTTCGCCAGCCCATCGAAGTGTGCCGCTATCCCGAAGCCTGGCTGCCCGCGCCCAGCGCCAGCGCCGGGCTGTGGGGGCGACGCTCGCGCTTCTCTCGCGACGGCCTCGACCTGCTGGTCGCCGAGGTCTTCCTGCCGGCACTGTGGCAGGCTGAGCAAGAGGTGTCGTCCTGATGTACCTGAACCTGCTCAAATCGCTGAACCGCCTGCATCCCCGGGCCTGGGACTTCGTGCAGCTCAGTCGCCTGGATCGCCCCATCGGCATCTACCTGCTGCTGTGGCCCACGCTGTCGGCGGTGTGGATCGCTGGCAACGGCTCACCGACGCTGGCCAATGTGCTGATCTTCGGCCTGGGCGTAGCGCTGATGCGAGCGGCGGGCTGCGCGATCAACGATTTCGCCGACCGCAAGGTGGACGGTCACGTCAAACGCACTGCCGATCGCCCTCTGGCCAGCGGTCGGGTGAAACCGCGCGAAGCGGTCCTGCTGTTCGCCGTGCTGACCGGTATCAGTTTCCTGCTGGTGCTGTGCACCAACGCCAGCACCGTCTGGCTGTCCTTCGGTGGCGCAGCGCTGGCCTTCTGCTACCCGTTCATGAAGCGCTACACCTACTACCCGCAGGTGGTCCTGGGTGCGGCGTATTCCTGGGGCATTCCCATGGCCTTCACGGCGGCCGGCGTCGAGGTGCCTGCCGCCGCCTGGTTGCTGTACATCGCCAACCTGCTGTGGACGGTGGCGTTCGACACCTATTACGCCATGGTCGATCGCGACGACGACCTGAAGATCGGCGTGAAGTCCACCGCGATCCTGTTCGGTGACGCCGACCGGGTGATCATCCTCACGCTGCAGGTGTTGTCACTGGGCTGTCTGCTGCTGGCCGGCAGCCGCTTCGCGCTCGGAGGGTGGTTCCACCTGGGGCTGCTGGCGGCGCTGGCCTGTTTCGCCTGGGAGTTCTGGTCGACCCGCACACGGCAGCGCGACGCCTGCTTCAAGGCGTTTCTGCACAATCACTGGGCGGGGCTGTTGATCTTCATCGGCGTGGTGCTGGATTACGCACTGCGCTGAACGCCTGGCCGGCGCAGGCACCGGCCTGCGCCGCAATCGCCAGTGGGCTGCCGCGCCGACAAGCCGTAGTCCATCCCTTCCGCACCGGATTTTCAGTGGTACCGCCGCCACGCCGCGAGGCCCCTCCGTTCATGCAATGTCGCCAGAATGGCCAACGCCCTGTCACACAGCTGCAATAATTCCGTTATCTAATGCGGGCCAAGACACCATAGATGGGAGAGGTTTGAGCATGGTTGGCAGGAACATTCTGATCGTCGACGACGAAGCGCCTATTCGCGAGATGATCGCCGTTGCGTTGGAAATGGCCGGCTACGACTGCCTCGAAGCGGAGAACTCCCAGCAGGCCCATGCCATCATCGTCGACCGCAAGCCGGACCTGATCCTGCTCGACTGGATGCTGCCCGGCACCTCCGGCATCGAGCTGGCGCGCCGCCTCAAGCGCGACGAACTGACGGGCGATATTCCGATCATCATGCTCACCGCCAAAGGCGAAGAGGACAACAAGATCCAGGGCCTGGAAGTCGGTGCCGACGACTACATCACCAAACCCTTCTCGCCCCGCGAACTGGTAGCCCGCCTGAAAGCCGTGCTGCGCCGCACCGGCCCGAGCGACAGCGAGGCGCCCATCGAAGTTGGCGGCCTGCTGCTCGACCCGATCAGCCACCGCGTGACCATCGACGGCAAACCCGCCGAAATGGGCCCGACCGAATACCGGCTGCTGCAATTCTTCATGACCCACCAGGAACGCGCCTACACCCGTGGCCAACTGCTCGATCAGGTCTGGGGCGGGAATGTCTATGTGGAAGAGCGGACCGTCGACGTGCACATCCGTCGCCTGCGCAAGGCGCTGGGTGAAGCCTACGAAAATCTGGTACAAACCGTACGCGGCACTGGCTACCGCTTCTCCACCAAGAGCTGAAAAGCGAAGCGCCAAGCCCATAAATGGACGTGAATGCACCACCGATCCGCCTCTACTTGCAGCTCGCCGCTCGCAACTAGCCGCTGGATCCGAAGGATCCCCCAATTGAACCAGAACTGGCATGCGACCCTGATTCGTCATCTGCTGTTGCTGATCACCGTCTGCCTGGTCGGTGGCCTGGCCAGCGGCGAGTACGGCTGGAGCCTGGCCATCGGCCTGGCGCTGTACCTGGGCTGGACCCTCAAGCAACTGCTGCGCCTGCACGACTGGCTGCGCAACCATCAACCCGACGAGGCACCGCCCGACGGCTACGGGCTGTGGGGCGAAGTGTTCGACAGCATCTATCACCTGCAACGCCGCGATCAGCGCGTGCGCGGCCGCCTGCAAGCGGTGATCGACCGGGTGCAGGAGTCCACCGCGGCCCTGCGCGATGCGGTGATCATGCTCGACAGCGACGGCAACCTGGAGTGGTGGAACCGCGCCGCCGAGACCCTGCTGGGCTTCAAGACCCCTCAGGACGGCGGACAACCGGTGACCAACCTGGTGCGCCATCCACGCTTCAAGGAGTACTTCGAAGCGGAGAACTACGTCGAACCGCTGGAAATCCCCTCGCCCATCAACGACCGTCTGCGCGTGCAACTGAACATTACCCGCTATGGCAACAACGAGCACCTGATGCTGGTGCGCGACGTCACCCGTATCCATCTGCTCGAACAGATGCGCAAGGATTTCGTCGCCAACGTTTCCCACGAGCTGCGCACCCCCCTGACTGTGATCACCGGCTACCTGGAGACCCTGCTGGACAACGTCGAGGATGTGAATCCGCGCTGGGCCCGCGCCCTGCAGCAGATGAGCCAGCAAGGCTCGCGCATGCAGACGTTGCTCAACGACCTGCTGCTGCTGGCCAAGCTCGAAGCCACCGACTACCCCTCCGACAACCAGCCGGTGGCCGTGGACACGCTGTTGCAGTCGATCAAGGGCGACGCCCAGGCGCTGTCAGGCCCCAAGCGTCAGCACATCACCTTGGAGGCGGCGCCCGGCGTGCGCCTTAAGGGCAGCGAATCGGAGCTGCGCAGCGCCTTCTCCAACCTGGTGTTCAACGCCGTGAAGTACACCGGAGAAGACGGCAACATCCGTATTCGCTGGTGGGCCGACGAGCAAGGTGCGCACTTGAGCGTGCAGGACTCTGGCGTGGGCATCGACGCCAAGCACCTGCCACGCCTGACCGAACGCTTCTACCGCGTCGACTCCAGCCGCGCGTCCAATACCGGTGGCACCGGCCTGGGCCTGGCGATCGTCAAGCACGTGCTGATGCGCCATCGCGGCAAGCTGGAGATCAGCAGCGTGCCCGGTCACGGCAGCACCTTCACCTGTCACTTCGCCCCGGCACAATTAGTCGGCGCCAGCCGCTGACGCTTGGCAATGACATCAGTCCCCTTTGCTTTTGCGGCACCAGCCGCTACATTGGATCCCCTGTGCCAGCTTGAGCTGGCACTTTTTTTCTCCCCCTATCGAAGACGGACCCCGTAAAAACTCCATCATGGACCCTTCCCCTGGTTTCAACCTCGCGTCACTGTTCGCCGATTTCGGCATGATCCTTTTTGCCCTGTTCCTGGTTGTGCTCAACGGCTTCTTCGTTGCCGCCGAGTTCGCCATGGTCAAGCTGCGCGCGACCCGCGTCGAGTCCATCGCCGAACTGCACGGCTGGCGCGGCAGCATCCTGCGCAAAGTGCACAATCAACTCGATGCCTACCTGTCGGCCTGCCAGCTGGGTATCACCCTGGCCTCCCTGGGCCTGGGCTGGGTCGGTGAGCCGGCGTTCGCCCACCTGCTCGAACCGCTGCTGGCCTACCTGGGCGTCGACAGCCCGGAGCTGATCAAGGGCGTGTCGTTCTTCATCGCCTTCTTCGTCATCTCCTACCTGCACATCGTGGTCGGCGAGCTGGCGCCCAAGTCCTGGGCGATCCGCAAGCCTGAACTGCTGTCGCTGTGGACGGCGGTACCGCTGTACCTGTTCTACTGGCTGATGTACCCGGCCATCTACCTGCTCAACGCCAGCGCCAACACCATCTTGCGCATCGCCGGCCAGGGCGAGCCCGGGCCGCACCACGAGCACCACTACAGCCGCGAGGAACTGAAGCTGATCCTGCACTCCAGCCGTGGCCAGGATCCAAGCGACCAAGGCATGCGCGTGCTCGCTTCGGCGGTGGAAATGGGCGAACTGGAGGTGGTCGACTGGGCCAACTCGCGCGAAGACATGGTGGTAATCGACGCCAAGGCGCCGCTCAAGACCATCCTGGCGATGCTGCGACGCCACAAGTTCAGCCGCTACCCGGTGTACGACGCCGAGCGCGAGGAATTCACCGGGCTGCTGCACATCAAGGACCTGCTGCTGGAGTTGGCCGAGCTCGACCACCTGCCCGAGCGCATCGACCTGCAAGAGCTGGCACGCCCTCTGGAACGCGTCTCGCGGCACATGCCGCTGTCGCAGTTGCTGGAGCAGTTCCGCAAGGGCGGCGCGCACTTCGTGCTGGTCGAGGAAGCCGATGGCAAGGTGATCGGCTACCTGACCATGGAGGACGTGCTGGAAGTGCTGGTCGGCGATATCCAGGACGAACACCGCAAGGCCGAGCGCGGCATCCTCGCCTACCAACCGGGCAAGCTGCTGGTGCGTGGCGACACGCCATTGTTCAAGGTCGAACGCCTGCTGGGCGTCGACCTCGATCATATCGAGGCCGAGACCCTCGCCGGATTGGTCTACGAATCGCTCAAGCGCGTGCCTGAGGAAGAGGAAGTGCTGGAAGTCGAAGGCCTGCGCATCATCATCAAGAAGATGAAAGGCCCGAAGATCGTGCTGTCCAAAGTGGTCAAACTGGACTGAAACACCGCTCCTGTAGGGGAGCGGCAAACGATCGCGAGCAGCCGGACGGATCAGGCGCCGGGAATGAAGTGCTTCTGCGCAGTGCCGCGAGCGATCAGCCGCGACAGGTAGTCGAGCTTCTGCGCATCTTGATCGACGAACTTGAACGTCAACTGCAACCAGTCGCTCTCGGGCTTGGGCTCGAGCGCGGCGACGGCGTGCAGGTAGCCGTTCAGACGCGCCACCTCAGCGCTCTCGCCCTGCTCCAGATCAAGCACCGCGCCCTCGAGCACCTGCGGCAGCACCGCGCTGCGACGCACCACCAGCAGGGCTTCCTTCAGACTCAGCGCCTTGATCACACAGGGCTGGTTGCCGCTGGACAGGCGCAACTGGCCCTGGCCACGTCCACTCGGCGCTGCGGCAGCGGCGGCGGCGGCGCTCTGCGGGGCCGGCGCATTGATCAGCGGTTTGGCCGCTGCGGTCGGCGCTGCCGCGACCTTGGCCGCCTCAGGCTTGCCGCCGGTGAGGGCGCTCAGCGAATCGTTGGCGAATGCCGAATTCACCCGCGCAGGTCCCGCCGACATCAGTCCTTCGAGCTTGCCGATGCGCTGCAGCGACTTTTTCACCTTGGTCAGCAGTTGCTCATTGGTGAACGGCTTGCCGACGAAGTCGGAGACGCCGGCCTGGATAGCCTGGATCACGTTCTCCTTGTCGCCACGGCTGGTCACCATGATGAATTGCATGGCTTTCATCTCAGGCTGCTGGCGGCACCAGGCCAGCAGTTCGAGGCCGGACATTTCCGGCATCTCCCAGTCGCACAGGACCAGGTCGAAGCGTTCCTTGGTCAGCATGGCCATAGCTTTACGGCCATTGACCGCGTCTTCGATGACCATGCCGGGGAAGGCATTGCGCAGGCACTTTCTTACCAGATCGCGGATGAACGGCGCATCGTCCACGACCAGCACATTGACTTTACTCATCGATACTCCTCTTGAATCCCGACTAGCTTACCGCCGAATGATGGCAATTTGCCAAAGCACTGTTCACGCCGGGACGTTTCAAGACAGTTCGCGGGTACCTGCAGCATCTGCCACCAACGAAAACGCCCGGCTTGGGCCGGGCGTCGATGCACGGGGGCAATACTATTTATCGTCAGATTGCCCCGGAACATTAGCCTTTTCCAGCGCGGCCAACGGGTCGCCTTCAACCTCGGCTTTCATGCGCTTGAGGCCCATATGGCGTACATCGGTACCGCGCACCAGGTAGATCACCAATTCCGAGATATTGCGCGCGTGGTCGCCGATGCGCTCCAAGGAGCGCAGTGCCCAGATCACGCTGAGTACCCGCGAGATCGAGCGTGGATCTTCCATCATGTAGGTGACCAGCTCACGCAGGGCGGTCTTGTATTCGCGGTCGATGGTCTTGTCGTACTGCGCCACCGACAACGCCAGGTCAGCGTCGAAGCGGGCGAAGGCGTCCAGCGCGTCGCGCACCATGTTGCGCACCTGATCGCCAATGTGCCGCACCTCCACGTAGCCACGCGGCGACTCGCCTTCTTCGCACAATTGAATAGCGCGTCGGGCGATCTTGGTCGACTCGTCGCCGATGCGTTCCAGGTCGATCACCGACTTGGAGATGCTGATGATCAGACGCAGGTCGGACGCCGCCGGCTGACGCCGGGCGAGGATGCGCACGCACTCTTCGTCGATGTTGCGCTCCATCTGGTTGATCTGTTCATCGACCTCACGCACCTGCTGGGCAAGCCCCGAATCGGCTTCGATCAGCGCAGTCACAGCGTCGTTGACCTGCTTCTCGACCAAGCCGCCCATCGCCAGCAGATGGCTGCGCACCTCTTCGAGCTCAGCATTGAACTGCTGGGAAATGTGATGGGTGAGGCTGTCTTTGTTGATCATGCGTTCGCTCCGCGAAGTTGCTGGCTGCAAGCTTCAAGTAGTTCCTGTGGTTCCCTTACGCCGCGCTAGGTGCCTTGACTTGTGGCTTGCAGCTCAAAGCGTGCAGCTGCGCCCAAGGGCGCTTAGCCATAGCGGCCGGTAATATAGTCTTCGGTCTGCTTCTTGGCCGGGTTGGTGAACAGCGTATCGGTGTCACCGAACTCGATCAGCTTGCCCATGTACATGAACGCGGTGTAGTCCGAAACCCGTGCGGCCTGCTGCATGTTGTGGGTGACGATGACGATGGTGTACTTGGACTTGAGCTCGTAGATCAGCTCCTCGACCTTCAGCGTGGAGATCGGGTCCAGCGCCGAGCAGGGTTCGTCGAGCAACAGCACTTCCGGCTCCACGGCGATGGTCCGGGCGATCACCAGACGCTGCTGCTGGCCACCGGACAGGCCCAGCGCCGACTCGTGCAGGCGGTCCTTGACCTCATCCCACAGCGCCGCGCCCCTGAGCGCCCACTCCACCGCTTCGTCCAGTACGCGCTTCTTGTTGATGCCTTGGATGCGCAGGCCGTAGACCACGTTCTCGTAGATGGTCTTGGGGAACGGGTTGGGCTTCTGGAACACCATGCCCACTCGACGACGCAGCTCGGCCACGTCCTCGCCCTTGCGGTAGATGTTGTGGCCGTAGAGGTTGATGGCGCCTTCGACGCGGCAACCGTCCACCAGGTCGTTCATGCGGTTGAAGGTGCGCAGCAGGGTCGACTTGCCGCAACCGGACGGGCCGATGAAGGCAGTGACACGCTGCTTGGGAATGTTCATCTGCACATCGAACAGCGCCTGTTTGTCACCGTAGAACAGCGACAGACCCGGCACGTCGATGGCCACGGTTTCTTCGGCCAGGCGCAGGCTCTGCTTGTTGCGCCCCAGGGCCGACATGTCGATGCCGTGGTTATGAGTATCGTGTTGCATGGTCGTACTCCGGTTTTTTAGCTGCGAGCGTTGAGCTGCACGCTGCAAATAGGGGCCTGCGTCGAATCGGCTTGCCGCTTGCGGGCGGGATCAGCTGTCGAGTGCCTTGTATTTCTCGCGCAGGTGGTTGCGGATCCATACCGCCGACAGGTTGAGGGTCGCGATGACCAGCACCAGCAACAGGGCGGTGGCGTACACCAGCGGCCGCGCCGCCTCGACGTTGGGGCTCTGGAAGCCGACATCGTAGATATGGAAGCCCAGGTGCATGATCTTCTGGTCCAGGTGCAGGTAAGGGTAGTTGCCATCCACCGGCAGCGACGGCGCCAGCTTCACCACACCCACCAGCATCAGCGGCGCCACTTCGCCGGCGGCGCGGGCCACGGCGAGGATCATGCCGGTCATCATCGCCGGGCTGGCCATCGGCAGCACGATCTTCCACAAGGTCTCGGCCTTGGTCGCACCGAGTGCCAACGAACCTTCGCGCACGGTACGTGGAATGCGCGCCAGCCCCTCTTCGGTGGCGACGATCACCACCGGCACGGCCAGCAGCGCCAGCGTCAGCGAGGCCCACAGCAGGCCCGGCGTGCCCAGGGTCGGCGCCGGCAGCGATTCGGGGAAGAACAGGCGGTCGATGGAGCCACCGAGCACGTAGACGAAGAAACCCAGGCCGAACACGCCATAGACGATCGCCGGCACCCCTGCCAGGTTGTTCACAGCGATACGGATCAGGCGAGTGACCGGCCCCTGCCGGGCATACTCGCGCAAGTAAACGGCCGCCAGCACGCCAAATGGCGTGACGATCACCGCCATGATCAAGGTCATCATCACCGTGCCGAAGATGGCCGGGAAGATCCCCCCTTCGGTGTTGGCCTCGCGCGGGTCGTCGCTGAGGAATTCCCAGACCTTGCTGAAATAAGCACCCAGCTTGGCCAGGGTCGACATGTTGTTGGGCTGGATGGCATGCACCACCTTGCTCAAGTTGATCTCGACCTGTCGGCCGCTGCCGTCGCGAGCCACCAGGCTGTCACGGGCGAAGGCCTGGTGCAGCTCGGTCAGGCGCTCTTCGATGGTCTTGTAACGACTGGTCAGCTCGGCACGCTCGGCCTCGATATCGGCCTGGGCTGCCGCGTCCAGCTTGCCCTGCAATTCCAGCTTGCGGCTGTGCAGGCGCAGGCGTTCCAGTCCATGGTTGATCGACCCGATGTCCTTTTTTTCCAGGCTGACAAGCTGGTCGTTGAGCGCGTCGGCGCGCTTGAGTCGCGCCTGCAGTTCGTTCCAGGCGCTGGGGCCAGAAGCGACCACACGGCCCTGCTCCTTGACGCTCACCAGGTAGCCATAGAAGTTGCCCCACTCGCGGCGCTCCAGGGCCATCAGGTCGGTCGGCCGGCGTTGGTCCACCAGCCAGTCGCCGACCAGCCAGGTGAAGTCGCTGCCGTTGAGGTCGCGGTTACCCACCTTGACCAGCTCGCGGGTCATGAACTCCGGGCCATTCTCGGGCACCGGCAAGCCGGCATCCTTCAGGCGCACGCGAGGGACTTCTTCCTTCTGCACCACTTCGCCGACGATCACCACGTCGGCCTGCCCGGGCACCTTGTAGGTGGCCTGGATCAGATCGGCCGGCCAGAAGTGGCCCAGGCCACGTACGGCGATCACGGCGAGCAGGCCCAGGGTCATGATCACCGCCATGGCCACCGCGCCACCGCTGATCCACACGCCGGGCGCACCGCTCTTGAACCAGCCTTTGAGGGAATCCTGTTTCACGGATCTCTACCTTTCTATCAAAGCGACGAGTATTTCTTGCGCAGACGCTGGCGAATCAGCTCGGCCAAGGTGTTCATCACGAACGTGAACAGCAGCAGCACGAGGGCGGCGAGGAACAGCACACGGTAGTGGCTGCCACCGACTTCCGATTCGGGCATTTCCACCGCCACGTTGGCGGCCAGGGTGCGCATGCCGTCGAACAGGTTCAGCTCCATCACCGGGGTGTTGCCGGTGGCCATCAGCACGATCATGGTCTCGCCCACTGCCCGGCCCATGCCGATCATCAGCGCCGAGAAGATGCCGGGGCTGGCGGTCAGAATGACCACGCGGGTCAGCGTTTGCCAAGGCGTCGCGCCCAGGGCCAGCGAACCCAAGGTGAGGCTGCGCGGCACGCTGAACACAGCGTCCTCGGCAATGGAATAGATGTTGGGGATGACGGCAAAGCCCATGGCGATTCCCACCACCAGGGCGTTGCGCTGGTCGTAGTTGAGCTTGAGCTCTTCGCGGATCCACAGGCGCATGTCGCCGCCGAAGAACGCGCTTTCCACTGCCGGGCTCAGGTGCAGTGCGAGCCAGCCGATCGCCAGGATCACCGGGATCAGAATCGCCGCCTCCCAGCCGTCCGGCACGCGCAGGCGGATTGATTCGGGCAGGCGACTCCAGGCGAAGCCGGTGACCAGGATGCCGATGGGCAGGATCAGCAACAAGCTGAATACGCCCGGCAGATGGCCTTCCAGATACGGGGCCAGGAACAGGCCGGCGAAGAAGCCGAGAATCACCGTCGGCATCGCCTCCATCAGCTCGATCACCGGCTTGACCTTGCGGCGCATGCCCGGCGCCATGAAGTAGGCGGTGTAGATGGCAGCGGCGATGGCCAGCGGCGCGGCCAGGATCATCGCGTAGAACGCCGCCTTGAGCGTGCCGAAGGTCAGCGGCGACAGGCTCAGCTTGGGCTCGAAGTCGGTGTTGGAAGCCGTGGACTGCCAGACGTATTTCGGCGCGTCGTAGTTCTCGTACCACACCTTGCCCCACAGCGCGCTGAAGGACACCTCCGGGTGCGGGTTGCGCAGGCTCAGCGGCAGCAGTTTGCCCCCTTGCTCGATCATGATGCGGTTGGCCCGCGGCGACAGCGCCAGCAGCCCGGCGCCCTCGGCCACCGGCTCCACCAGCAAGGTGCGGTGCGCGGTGCTATGGAACACGCCGAGCTTGCCGTCGCTGTCCAGGGCGATGAAGCCCTTGCGCCGCTCTTCGGCATCAATCTGCACGATCGGCGCCTTGCCCAGCTGGAAGCTGCGGATCAGCTTCAGGCGCGACTCGCCATCCGGGTCACGGGCCATGAACCACTGGCTCAGGCCGCCCTTGGAGTCGCCGAGGATCAGCGAAATGCCACCGACCAGCTGACCGCTGGCAGTGATGGCGGCGTTGCCATCGTCGAGCAGGGTGTAGCGGCCGTTCAGGCTCTTGTCGCGCAAGCTGAAGACGTCCGCCGTGGCCCGCCCGTTGATCACGTACAGCCACTGCTGACGAGGGTCGATGAAGAGGTTCTTCACCGTCTCGGTCATCTGCGGCAGCACGATGCGGGTCTGCTCATGGGTGACCTCGCCGGTCATCATGTTCTCGCTGCTCGACAGCGACAGCACCTGCAACTGCGCACCGGTCGAACCGGCCAACAACAGGGTGTCGCCGTTGCGGTTCAGGGTGACGTGCTCCAGCGCGCGACCCTGCTCGTCGAGCAGGATCGGCTCCTGACCATACGGATAGTCGATATCGGGGGTGATGGTCTTCTTGTTGTCCGGGTAGGTGATCTTGTAGCTGTGATGGAACACCAGCGCGCGGCCGTCCGACAGGCCCAGTACCATCAGCGCGCTGCCCGGCTGGTCGCTGCCGATCGAGCTGACGCTGGCGCCGGCCGGGACCGGCAACTCGACGCGCTTGAGCTCGGCACCCGTACGGCTATCGAAGAACAGCGCCTGGCCGTTATCGGACACCCGCATGCCCACCAGATTCTGCTCCTCGAGGGCAAGCGCGAGCGGCTTGCTGGCATCCTGCTGCAGCCAGGCAGGCTGCAAGGCTGGCTTGCGGGTCAGCTCGGCGCCCTGGAACAGCGGCAACACCACGTAAGCCAGGTAGAAGAAGATGAGGGTGATGGCGGCCAGCACGGCGAGCCCGCCCACCAGCACATACCAACGGGTCAGGCGGTCCTTCAACGCGCGCAGACGGCGTTTGCGTTGCAGCTCGGGCGTATTGAAATCAATGCGCACGGGAGGGGAATTGGGGGTCATCGCAGAATTGGCCAGATCGTTCATGGGCACACCCTAGTGGCACCGTATTACAGAAACATGACAACACAATGACGCAAAAAAGCCCGCCGCTCAGGTATCTGGCGCCGGACTGAAAAGGCGGTGGAAACGATCGGCGGCTGAAGACCGATCGCTTCCGGGTCATCGTCTTACTTGTGGGCCAGGCCCAGGTCGTTCAGGGTCTTCTCGACGACTTTGGCCGGCAGCGGGATGTAGCCATCCTTCACCACCACCTGCTGGCCGGCCTGGGACAGCACCAGCTTGACGAACTCGGCTTCCAGCGGTGCCAGCGGCTTGTTCGGCGCCTTGTTCACGTACACATAGAGGAAGCGCGACAGCGGATACTTGCCGTTCAGGGCGTTCTCTTCGGTGTCTTCGATGAACTCGCTGCTGCCTTTCTTGGCCAGGGCAACGGTCTTCACGCTGGCGGTTTTGTAGCCGATGCCCGAGTAGCCGATGCTGTTCAGCGAGGAACTGATCGACTGCACCACCGACGCCGAGCCGGGCTGTTCGTTGACGTTAGGCTTGAAGTCGCCTTTGCACAGTGCCTCTTCCTTGAAGTAGCCATAGGTGCCGGACACCGAGTTGCGCCCGAACAGCTGGATGGGCTTGCTGGCCAGGTCGCCGGTCACGCCCACGTCGCCCCAGGTCTTGACCTCGGTCTTGCCACCGCACAGGCGGGTGGAAGAGAAAATGGCATCGACCTGTTCCATGGTCAGGTGCTGGATCGGGTTGTCCTTGTGCACGAACACGGCCAAGGCATCGACAGCGACCGGAATGGCGGTCGGCTTGTAACCGTACTTCTGCTCGAAGGCCTGCAGCTCGACGTCCTTCATCTTGCGGCTCATCGGGCCGAGGTTGGCGGTGCCCTCGGTCAGCGCAGGTGGTGCGGTGGACGAGCCAGCAGCCTGGATCTGGATGTTGACGTTCGGATATTCCTTCTTGTAGGCCTCGGCCCACAGAGTCATCAGGTTCGCGAGGGTATCGGAACCGACGCTGGAGAGGTTGCCCGACACACCCGTGGTCTTGGTGTAGGTCGGGATAGCAGGATCGACAGCGGCGACCGCGGTGGCGGCTGCGACGCCAGCGGCGGCAAAGGTGAGGGCCGCCATCAAACGCTTCAATTTCATGCCTTACTCCTAGCAGGAATGGGGGATGTCGGATGGAACGGGGCCCAGTATCGGCACGCCGCATGAACACGATATGACCTAATTGTGACAAATGGATGAAAGGCCATCATTGCGAAGGCCCTTCATCATGTCGGGTCGTCAGCGTTTTCGTGCGAGCAGGTACAGCCCTACCCCCAGGCCCACCGCACACAGCCCCGCCACATAGTAGGCCGGCGCCATGGGGCTGACTTTGAGCAGCCCGGTCACCACCATGGGCGTGAGGCCGCCGAAGATGGCGTAGGCAACGTTGTAGGAGAACGACAGCCCACTGAACCGCACCGCTGCCGGGAACGCCTTGACCATCACGTAGGGCACCGCGCCGACCAGGCCGACGAACAGACCGGTGACGGCATACAGTGGAAACAGCAGGTCCGGGCGCGTCGGCAGGCTGTGGTAGAAGACCCAGGACGAGGCCAGCAGCCCCAGGCTGCCGAGCACGAACACCCGCCCGGCGCCGAAGCGATCCGCCAGACTACCCGCACCGATGCAACCCAGGCTGAGCAGAACGATGGCCACGCTGTTGGCCTTGAGCGCATCGGTGGGGCTGATGTGGTACAGGCTCTGCAGCAATGCCGGGGTCATCAGGATCACCACCACGATGCCCGCCGACAGCAGCCAGGTCAGCAACATCGACAGAACGATCGCGCCCTGGTGATCGCGCAGGACCGCACGCAGTGGCAGTTCCTCGGCCAAGGCCTTGCGCTGCTGCATTTCGGCGAACACCGGGGTTTCATGCAGCCAACGCCGCAGGTACACCGCGAACAGGCCGAACACGCCGCCGAGCAGGAAAGGAATACGCCAGGCGTAGTCGGCCACTTGCTCTGGGGTGTACAGGGTGTTGATCAGGGTGGCCACCAGCGAGCCCAGCAAGATGCCCGCCGTCAGCCCCGCCGTGAGCGTGCCGCAGGCATACCCGGTGTTGCGCTCGGGCACGTGCTCGGAGACGAACACCCAGGCCCCCGGCACTTCGCCTCCAATCGCCGCGCCCTGCACCACGCGCATCAGCAGTAGCAGGATCGGTGCCCACAGGCCGATCTGCGCATAGGTCGGCAGCAGGCCCATGATCAGCGTCGGCAGCGCCATCATGAAGATGCTCAAGGTAAACATCTTCTTGCGCCCGAGCAGGTCACCAAAGTGGGCCATGACGATGCCGCCCAGTGGCCGCGCCAGGTAGCCGGCAGCGAAGATGCCGAAGGTCTGCATCAGGCGCAGCCATTCGGGCATGTCGGCAGGGAAGAACAGTTTGCCGACCACCGTGGCGAAGAACACGAAAATGATGAAGTCATAGAACTCCAACGCGCCGCCCAGCGCCGACAGCGAAAGGGTCTTGTAGTCGCTGCGGGTCAGCGGCCGGGAAGGCTGGTCGAGGGGGTTGGGCACGGCGGTCATGGAGATTCTCTTTTATAGGACAGGCCGCTTGTGGCGCGGCTGCTGGTGCGGGAAGGGCGAAGATAGCAAATTGCTAAGCGCTGCTCATAGCGATACAAAAACCCTACAGTTATTCACCATTGCGCTGTCGTCGCTGGCCAATCCCGTCTATATACTGGCCCGTTGTAGGAAAAGGTTGGCTACGATGTGGGACGTTGTGCGAAAACGCCGGTCACACTGGACAGACGGTTCCTCAGCGTTTTCCTTTGGCCGCCGCCGACAGCCAGATCAGCGTAGTATGTTTCGCGCTGAATCGTTTTCAGGGCGTCCACCACCGCGCCAACCAATGAAGCTTCACGGGTCAGAGGCCCCACGGCATGATTGAGCTCGAACAAGAAGATCCCATCCCGCAGGGCGACCTGGCCTTGCAGATCACCGCGCTGCCGCGTGAAACCAACGGCTTCGGCGACATCTTCGGCGGCTGGCTGGTCGCGCAGATGGACTTGGCTGGCACCGCCATGGCCAGCCGCGTCGCGAGCGGACGCGTGGCCACCGTGTCCATCGACCGCATGGCCTTTCTGGTGCCGGTGGCAGTGGGCGCGCAACTGTCGTTCTACACCCAGACCCTGGAAATCGGGCGCAGCTCCATCCGCATGATGGTCGAGGTGTGGAGCGACGACCCGCTGTCCAGCGAATGGCGCAAGGTCACCGAAGCGGTATTCGTCTTCGTCGCCATCGACGGCAGCGGCCGCACCCGCTCCGTACCGCGCTGCTGAAGCCCGCCGCGCGGTAAACTCGACGTCGGCATCGAGGTCCAACGGCCTCACCCGCATTGAATGAGGGCCGCATGGCAACCTTCACGGTCGACACCGAGCAACACGGCGAACTCAGCTGCTGGCGCATCGTCAGCCAGCACGCCGAACTTCTCATCGCCCAGCAGGGCGCGCAGATCCTCAGCTACCAGCGCCTCGGCGAGCCGCCGCTGCTGTGGCTGAGCGACCAGGCTTTGTTCCGTCCAGGCAAGTCGGTGCGCGCCGGGGTGCCGGTGTGCTGGCCCTGGTTCAGCAACTTCCAGCGCAATCCTGACTCGGTCCGCGCGATGTACCAAGGCAGCGAAGCACCGGCCCACGGCCTGGTGCGTGGCCGCGACTGGCAACTGCTGGGTGTCGAGGAGCGTGATGAAACGCTGCGTATCGAATTCGACTTGCCCGAGGCCCAGGGCCAACTGCCCGACTGGCCGCACACCGTCGAATTGCGCCTGGTGATCGAATTGGGCACGCAATTGCGCGTCGCACTGTCCAGTCGCAACCTGGGCGAGGCGCCCGTCACCCTGAGCCAGGCGCTGCACAGCTACTTCGCCGTGAGTGACGTGCGCGAGGTGCAGGTGGAGGGCGTCGAGGGCCTGACCTACATCGAAACCCTGGAGAACTGGGAGCCGCGCACCCAGCACAGCGTGCTGCGCTTTGCGGGCGAAACCGACCGTATCTACCTGAACACGCCGCAGCAACTGGCGATCGTCGATCCGCGCTGGAACCGCCGTGTCATCTTGCGTGCCAGCGGCTCGCGCAGCGCCGTGATCTGGAACCCCTGGACCGACCGAGCCCGCGAGTTGCCGGACATGGCCGACGATGGCTGGCAGCGCATGCTGTGCATCGAGACGGCGAACGTGTGGGACGACGTGGTCACCCTGGCGCCCGGCGCGGGCCATGTGCTGCAAGTGGAACTGATCAGCGAAGCGCTCTGAGCCCTACGGCGACTCAGAGGTCGGCGTCTTCCACCACCCGCACCTTCGCCGCGTCCAGCGCGTAGGCCGCGTCGGCCAGGTCGTTGCTCACCTTCTCGATCTTCAACGCGCCGCTGACCCACAGCGGCGTGTAGATATCGGTGATCTTCAGGCCTTTGGGATAGCGCACCAGCACCAACTGGTTCGGTGGTGGCGGCGGCACGTGGATGCAGGCGCCCGGATACGGGACCAGGAAGAACAACGTGCTGTTGCCCTTGGCGTCGCTTTCCAGCGGCACCGGATAACCGCCCAGGCGGATCTGCCGGCCATTCATCGCCGCCACGGTCTTGGTCGAGTACATCACCGCAGGCAGGCCCTTGCTCTGCTTCAGGCCACCCTTGGCGGTGAAGGTGCCGAGCGCTTCAGGCGAGTTGTGGTCGATTTCAGGCATCTGCTCGAGGGCCTTCTGGTCCGACTTGGGCATCAGTTCAAGCCAATCGGTCTCGGGCAGCTCGGCATGGGCCAGGGTGCTGGCCAGCAACAGGGAAAACAGGAATGACGCACGCATGGCAATGCTCGGCAACTCGGATGAATTGCCGCGCATTCTAGCCTGTGTTCAACGCTTCTTGATGAATCCGTAGATCACCAGCAGCACGATGGCGCCGACCAGCGCGCCGAAGAAGCCCGCCGCCTGGCCGGCATGATAGATACCCAGCGCCTGGCCGCCGTAGGTGGCCACCAGCGAGCCGGCGATGCCGAGCAGGATGGTCATGATCAGGCCCATGCTGTCGTCGCCCGGTTTGAGGAAACGCGCGAGCAGGCCGACGATCAGGCCGATGAAGATAGTTCCGATGATGCCCATGGCAATCCCTCCGCAATAAAGATGGAACAGGCCAAAGCCCGTGCAGCGCTTTGGCGTGTTGCCATTTCAGAGGGCGAGCGCCCGGCGAAGTTCGATCAGCCGCCGATCAGTTGCTCGACTTCGGCGATCTTCGCCTGGAGGGTAGCCATGTCCTTGCAGCGCAGCGTGGCGTGGCCGACTTTACGACCGACCTTGAACGCTTTGCCATAGTGGTGCAGGTGGCAATCGTCGATGGCCGCCACCTTGTCCACGGCCGGCACCTCGCCGATGAAGTTGAGCATGGCGCTCTCACCGACCTTGGCGGTCGAGCCCAGCGGCAGGCCGGCGACGGCGCGCAGGTGGTTCTCGAACTGACTGCACTCGGCGCCCTCGATGGTCCAGTGCCCGGAGTTGTGCACCCGCGGGGCGATCTCGTTGGCCTTCAGACCGCCGTCCACCTCGAAGAACTCGAAAGCCATGACCCCGACGTAGTCGAGTTTCTCGAGCACGCGTGCGACGTAGTCTTCGGCCAGGGCCTGCAACGGGTGCGCGACACTGGCCACCGACAGGCGCAGGATGCCGCTGTCGTGGGTGTTATGCACCAGGGGATAGAAGCGCGTCTCGCCGTCACGGCCCCGCACGGCCACCAGCGAGACTTCGCCGGTGAACGGCACGAAACCTTCCAGCAGGCAGGGCACGCTGCCCAACTCGGCGAACGTGCCTGCCACGTCCTGCGCCGTGCGCAGGACTTTCTGGCCCTTGCCGTCGTAGCCCAGGGTGCGAGTCTTGAGCACGGCCGGCAGGCCGATGCTGGCCACGGCAGCGTCGAGGTCGGCCTGCGAGAGGATGTCGGCGAAGGCCGGGGTGGGAATACCCAGGTCGCGGAACAGGCTCTTCTCGAACAGGCGATCGCGCGCGATGCGCAGCGCCTCGGCGCTCGGGTAGACCGGCACGAACTGCGAGAGGAAGGCGACGGTTTCGGCCGGGACGCTTTCGAACTCGAAGGTGACCAGATCGACTTCGTCGGCCAACTGACGCAGGTGGTCCTGGTCGCCGTAGTCGGCGCGCAGGTGTTCGCCCAGCGGTGCCGCGCAGGCATCCGGCGCCGGGTCGAGGAAAGCGAAGTTCATGCCCAGCGGCGTACCCGCCAGAGCCAGCATGCGGCCCAGTTGGCCGCCACCGATTACACCGATCTTCATATCGTCAGCCTCAAGCCTGGCGTGGGTCCGGGTTGTCCAGAACGGTGTCGGTCTGCTCGGTGCGGAACTGCTTGAGCGCCGCATGGTACTGCGGGTACTTGGCGCCCAGGATGCTCGCCGACAGCAGCGCCGCGTTGATCGCGCCGGCCTTGCCGATGGCCAGGGTCGCGACCGGCACACCGGCCGGCATCTGCACGATCGACAGCAGCGAATCGACACCCGACAGCATCGACGACTGGACCGGCACGCCGAGCACCGGCAGGTGGGTCTTGGCGGCGCACATGCCGGGCAGGTGCGCAGCACCGCCAGCGCCAGCGATGATCACCTCGATGCCGCGGCCTTCGGCCTGTTCGGCGTACTGGAACAGCAGGTCGGGGGTGCGGTGGGCGGACACCACCTTCACCTCGTAGGGAATGCCGAGTTTTTCCAGCATATCGGCGGTGTGGCTAAGGGTGGACCAATCGGACTTGGAGCCCATGATCACGCCAACCAGTGCACTCATCGTCGAGCCTCTTCGCTTGTGCGCCCGGGGGCGCCGTCAAAAAACAACAAGCCACGCGGGACGGCGTGGCTTGTTTGCTGTTCATGACCGGATCCAACCGGTCCAGGGGCCGCGCAGTATACCGTAACCCAGCGCCGCACAGGCACCCCTGCCGACCATCTGTCGGCCTTATTTTTCGGGGGTTGCGCTGACTTTCGAGTCAATTGCCACGCCCTGTGCGACACCTTCGAGCTTGCGCCACAGCAACCGCACATTGGCCTTGCGCACCAGCGCGCAGCGGTACAGGCGAATCTCCAGCGGCACATGCCACTGGCTGGGGCCGCAGATCACCAGTTCCCCGCGCTCCAGCTCGCCGCGCATCGACAGGCGCGGCACCCAGGCGATGCCCATGCCTTCGAGCGCCATGCTCTTGAGGCTGTCGGCCATCGCCGTCTCGTACACCGTGGTGTAGCGCAGGTTGCGCTGGCGCAGCAGCAGGCTCACCGAACGCCCGAGGAACGCACCGGCACTGTAGGCCAGCAGCGGCACGCTGGCCTCGCCTTCCAGGTCGAACAGCGGCTTGCCATCCGCCCCCACCGCACACACCGGCAGCATCTCGGTGGTGCCCATGTGCAAGGACGGAAAGATCTCCGCATCCATCTGCAAGGCGGCATCCGGGTCATAGAACGCCAGCATCAGGTCGCAACCGCCTTCACGCAGGGCATGCACGGCGTCGCCGACGTTGGTGGCCACCAGCCGGGTGGCGATGTTCAGCCCGTCGTTGCGCAACTGCGCCACCCAACGCGGGAAGAAGCCGGAGGCCAGGGAATGCGCGGCGGCCACCTGGATGACCTCGCCCTGTCCGCCCTCCAAATGGTGCAAGTGGCGGAGAACTTCGCTCAACTGGTCGACAACGGTTCGAGCGGTGACCAGAAAAAGCTGTCCGGCCTCGGTCAGTTCGATGGGCGTGCGCGAGCGGTTCACCAGGGTCAGCCCGAGCGCAGCTTCCAGGCTGCGGATGCGGCGGCTGAAGGCCGGCTGGGTGACGAAACGGCGCTCTGCCGCCTGAGAGAAGCTACGCGTCGAGGCCAGGGCACTGAAGTCTTCCAGCCACTTGCTTTCAAGGTTCATCGAGAAGCTCCGCAGGCGTGCACCAAAATGGGACACGTTCGATTGTCAATCGGCGTCACATCAAACCGTATGCCGTTTGTGCATAGGTTAGCGTGCATCAGCATTGGCCGCAAAACCCGTCGATCCCTAGGATTGGCGGCATTCCGGCTAGTGCCGGGGCCAACCCGAGATGATATCCGTCATGTCCTCCGCTGCATCGTTCCGTGTCGAAAAAGACCTGCTTGGTACCCTTGAAGTCCCTGCCGATGCCTACTACGGCATCCAGACCCTGCGCGCTGCCAACAACTTCCACCTCTCCGGCGTTCCGCTGTCGCACTACCCGAAGCTGGTCGTGGCCCTGGCCATGGTCAAGCAGGCCGCTGCCGACGCCAACCGTGAGCTGGGCCACCTGAGCGATGCCAAGCACGCTGCCATCAGCGCAGCCTGCGCCCGCCTGATCAAAGGCGATTATCACGAGCAGTTCGTGGTCGACATGATCCAGGGCGGTGCAGGCACCTCCACCAACATGAACGCCAACGAGGTCATCGCCAACGTTGCGCTGGAGGCCATGGGCCACCAGAAGGGTGAGTATCAGTACCTGCACCCGAACAACGACGTGAACATGGCGCAGTCGACCAACGACGCCTACCCGACTGCCATCCGCCTGGGCCTGCTGCTGGGTCACGACGCCCTGCTGGCCAGCCTCGACAGCCTGATCCAGGCCTTCGCGGCCAAGGGCAAGGAATTCGACCACGTCCTGAAGATGGGCCGCACCCAGCTGCAAGACGCCGTCCCGATGACCCTCGGCCAGGAATTCCACGCCTTCGCCACCACCATGACCGAAGACCTCAACCGTCTGCGTTCGCTGGCGCCTGAGCTGCTCACCGAAATCAACCTGGGCGGCACCGCCATCGGCACCGGCATCAACGCCGACCCGGGCTATCAGGCCCTGGCCGTGCAGCGCCTGGCCACCATCAGCGGCCAGCCACTGGTACCGGCGGCCGACCTGATCGAAGCCACCTCCGACATGGGCGCCTTCGTGCTGTTCTCCGGCATGCTCAAGCGCACCGCGGTCAAGCTGTCGAAGATCTGCAACGACCTGCGCCTGCTGTCCAGCGGCCCGCGCACCGGCATCAACGAAATCAACCTGCCGGCGCGCCAGCCGGGCAGCTCGATCATGCCGGGCAAGGTCAACCCAGTGATCCCCGAAGCGGTCAACCAGGTGGCCTTCGCCATCATGGGCAACGACCTGGCCCTGACCGTCGCGGCCGAAGGCGGCCAGTTGCAGCTCAACGTGATGGAGCCGCTGATCGCCTACAAGATCTTCGACTCGATCCGCCTGCTGCAGCGCGCCATGGACATGCTGCGCGAGCACTGCATCGTCGGCATCACTGCCAACGAACAACGCTGCCGCGAACTGGTCGAGCACTCCATCGGCCTGGTCACCGCGCTGAACCCGTACATCGGCTACGAGAACGCCACCCGCATTGCCCGCGTCGCTCTGGAAACCGGGCGTGGCGTGCTGGAACTGGTTCGCGAGGAGAAGCTGCTGGACGACGCCATGCTCGATGACATCCTGCGTCCGGAAAACATGATCGCTCCCCGTCTGGTTCCGCTCAAAGCGTAACCCGACCGCTGCAACCGTCTCACCAGGTCGAGGGACTAGACACCTCTCAACCTTTCCAGGGCCCGAGCGCACAGCGCCGGGCCCTTTTTTTATCCACGCTTCGCACCTCCACCGACCCGTCGGCGTCCTGCGGCACACAACTTGCTCGCCAATAGCCCTCACCGCACCGGGATGCCGAGCATGCTGCACAGTCACCTCACTACCCTCAACGCCGTTTCGCTGATCCTCAACCTGTTCCAGGAAGAGGGCTGCAACGCGACGCAACTGCTCGATGGCAGCGGCATAGGCCCGGCGGACCTGGGGCATCCCGACGCGCGCATCACCACCCAGCAGGAGCTGCAGGTCTGCGCAAACGCCGTGGCGCGACGCGCGGAAATCGGCCTGGAACTGGGCCGGCGCATGCATGTGTCCTGCTATGGCATGCTCGGTTACGCGCTGCTCTCCAGTGCCACTTTGGGTGACGCCCTGCGTCTGGCACTGCGCTTTCCGGCACTGCTGGGAACAATCTTCCAACTGCGCCTGGTCGACGACGGCCAGCGCGTCTGGCTCAGCGCCAGCGATTATCGCGAGCCGCCAGCCCTGGCAGCGTTCAACGCCGAATTCTGCATGGTGTCGCTCAAGGTCATCTGCGATGACCTGCTCGGCCGGCCACTGCCCCTGCTGGCCGCCCGCTTCGAACACGCGCGCCCGGCCTATCATCCGCTCTATGCCGGTGCATTCCAGTGCCCCCTGGAATTCCGCGCGCAAGACAACGCCGTCGCCTTCGAACGGCGCTGGCTCGACATGCCCTTGCCACTCGCCGACCCCATTACCCACAAGGCCATGGCCGAACGATGCCGCCGCCTGAACCTGGAGTTCACCGGACGCCAGGCCTGGCTCGGGCGCATCCGCCAGTTGCTGCTCAAGCAACTCGACGCGGCGCCTGGGCTGGAGGGCCTGGCGCAGCAGATGAACTGCTCCTCGCGTACCCTGCGCCGCCACTTGCAGGCGCTGGGCAGCAGTTACCAGCAGTTGCTCGACGAACTGCGTTTCGAGCGCGCCAAACAGCTGTTGGCCGAGGATCACATGCCCATCTACCGCATCGCCGAGACGCTCGGTTTCAGCGAGACGGCCAGCTTCCGGCATGCCTTCCAGCGTTGGAGCGGCGTGGCGCCCAGTCATTTTCGCGGCTGATCCAAACCGCTGGACGCGGCCTGAATGATCCCCCATGGCCCCGATCCGGCCATCGACAGTGGCCACATCGATCCCCTTTTGGCCGTTTGCGACGTTCACCCCCTCTGGCTTGCCCACCACAATGAATTCACGCCAGTCCCTGCGGAGAACAACAAATGCTGACGATCTATTCCGACGATCACCGCCTGCACCACGGCCGCTGCGAGCTGATCGACGGCAAGCTGATGCCATGCTTCGAGATGCCATCACGCGCCGATCATGTACTCGACCGCGTCAAGCAGCGCGAATTGGGTCCGATCCAGGCGCCCACCGACTTCGGCCGTGAACCCCTGCTGCGCGTCCACAGCGCCGCCTACCTGGACTTCTTCGAAGGTGCCTGGGCCCGCTGGGCGGCGATGAACCAGGAGGGCGACCTGCTGCCCTTCACCTGGCCGGCACGCACCTTGCGCCCCATCAAGCCACGCGGCCTGCATGGCGAACTGGGCTACTACAGCTTCGACGGCGGCGCGCCCATTACCGCCGGCACCTGGCAGGCCGCCTACAGCGCAGCCCAAGTGGCTCTGACGGCTCAAGCCGCCATCCACAACGGCGCTCACTCGGCCTTCGCCCTGTGCCGTCCGCCAGGGCACCATGCCGCCGCCGAGGTGATGGGCGGCTACTGCTACCTGAACAACGCCGCCATCGCTGCCCAGGCCTTCCTCGATCAGGGCAAGGGCAAGGTCGCCATCCTCGATGTGGACTACCACCATGGCAACGGCACCCAAGACATCTTCTATGCCCGCAACGACGTATTCTTCGCCTCGATCCACGGCGATCCGACCGATGAATTCCCGTTCTTCCTGGGCTATGCCGACGAAATCGGCGAAGGCGCCGGCGAGGGCTGCAACGTCAACTATCCCTTGCCAGCGGGCAGCGACTGGACGGCCTGGAGCGCGGCACTGGAAGACGCCTGCCAGCGCATCGCCGCTTTCGACGCCGAGGTCATCGTGGTGTCGCTGGGCGTGGACACCTTCAAGGACGACCCGATTTCCCAGTTCAAGCTGGACAGCCCGGACTACCTGGCCATGGGCGAGCGCATCGCTCGGCTCGGCAAGCCGACGCTGTTCGTGATGGAAGGTGGCTACGCCGTCGAGGAAATCGGTATCAACGCGGTCAACGTGCTGGAAGGTTTCCAGCGCGTCCAGACAGGAGCCTGATCATGCGTCCATTCAAGCGTCTGCTTGCCCCACTCATCGCTGTCGGCCTGCTGGTCGGCGGTGCTGCGGCCCAGGCCGAACAGCGCACCCTGCGCGTCTACAACTGGTTCGACTACATCACCCCGCAGACCCTGGTGGACTTCCAGAAGGATGCCCAGGTCAAGCTGGTCTACGACATTTTCGACACCAACGAAGCACTGGAAGCCAAGCTGCTGACCGGCAACTCCGGGTATGACGTGGTGGTGCCGTCCAATGTGTTCCTCGCCAAGCAGATCGAAGCCGGGGTGTTCCAGCCGCTGGACCGCAGCAAGCTGCCGAACTGGCAGCACCTGGACCCGGCGCTGATGAAGCTGATCGAGGCCAACGATCCCGGCAACCGCTTCGCGGTGCCCTACATGTACGGCACCATCCTGATCGGCTTCAACCCAGCCAAGGTCAAGGCTGCGCTAGGCGACAACGCGCCTGTGGACAGCTGGGACCTGATCTTCAAGGAAGAAAACATCGCCAAGCTCAAGCAATGCGGCGTGGCGTTGCTCGATTCCCCCTCGGAGATCCTGCCGCTGGCGCTGCAGTACCTGGGCCTGCCGCCCAACAGCGATAACCCGGCCGATTACAAGAAGGCCGAGGCGCTGCTGCTGAAGATTCGTCCGTACGTCACCTACTTCCACTCGTCCAAGTACATGGCCGACATCGCTAATGGCGATATCTGCGTGGCCGTGGGTTACTCCGGCAGCTTCTCCCAGGCGGCCAACCGCGCTCGCGAAGCCAAGAACGGTGTGGTGGTGGACATGCGCCTGCCCAAGGAAGGCGCGCCAATCTGGTTCGACATGCTGGCGATTCCGAAAAACGCGGCAAACCCAGAAGATGCCCACACCTTCATCAACTACCTGCTGCGGCCTGAGGTGATCGCGCCGATCAGCGACTTCGTCGGTTACCCGAACCCGAACAAGGACGCTACCGACAAGGTAAGCCCGGACATTCGCAACAACCCGAACCTGTACCCAACGGCCGAGGCGATGACCAAGCTGTACACCCTCAAGCCGCTGAGCCGAGAGGCAGAGCGGGCACGCACCCGCGCCTGGACGCGGATCAAGTCGGGAACCTGAGTCGTACCAACGCCGGTGACTAGCGCCAGGCCTTGCGCAACCGCAGCAAGGCCTCGGCGATCTCCGGCTCGGGTACCGCGGCGAAACCCAGCACCAGACCCGCGCACTTATCCACAGGCGCTTCGCCGTTCTCAAGCCAATACGGGCTAAGCGCCTGCACTTCCACCCCCACCGCCTCGGCCTGCGCCACCAGTTGCGTTTCCCGGGCAACGCTATCCACATCCACCTTCACATGCAGGCCTGCCGCCACTTCCGGCATGGTGCCCAACCCAGAAACATCCTTGGGCCAGCCCGACTTGAGCACGTCGCGACGGGCCAGGGCCGCCCGGCGCATGCGTCGAATGTGACGCTGAAAGTGTCCCTGAGCCATGAATTGCGCCATCACACACTGAGTACCGACCTCGGAGTGTCGCACTGCCAGCGCGCGTGCCTGGCTGAACGGCTCGACCAGTCGCGGCGGCAGTACCAGGTAGCCCAAGCGCATGGCCGGAAAGGCGATCTTGCCGAAGGTGCCGACGTAGATCACCCGCTGCTGCCTGTCCAGCGCCGCCAGCGGGGCCAACGGCGCGCCGCTGTAGCGGTACTCGCCGTCGTAGTCGTCCTCGACGATCCAACCGTCGTGGCGCTCGGCCCAAGCCAGCAACGCCAGGCGCCGCGCCAGGCTCAGGGTGACGCCGGTCGGGTACTGGTGCGCGGGCGTCACATAGACCAATCGACAATCAGGCCAATCCGCCAGCCGCTCGCATTCCAGCCCCTGCTCGTCCACCGGCACGCCGCGCAGCGAAGCACCGGCCAGGGCAAACGCATGCCGAGCCGCACGATAGCCTGGGTTTTCCACAGCCACCTCATCGCCCGGCTGCAACAGCAGCTGTGCACAAAGGCTGATGGCCTGCTGTGCACCACTGGTGATCACAATTTGTTCAGCGGTGCACGACAGCCCGCGCGAGCGACGCATGTAGGCGGCGATCAGTTCGCGCAGCAATGGCTCGCCCGCCGGATCACCATAGCCGAGCACAGCGGGATCGGGATTTCGCCAGAAACCCGCCTGTAGCTTGGCCCAGACCTCGAACGGAAACAGATCGACTGCCGGCATGCCCAGTCGAAATGCCCGCGGTGCATCGGTTCGAGGCAGTGAAAGATGATGGCTGGCAAGGCGCTCGAGCGGCGCAGTGGAACGCGTCGAGCTGGATAAATACTCAGTATCAGAAGACGAAAATGTGGATAAACCTGTTGATAACCCCTGGGATAACCTTGTTGATAACTGTGTGGACAGTTTTTCCAGCCGACTCACATACGTGCCATCGCCGACTCGGCTTTCAATGAAGCCTTCGGCATACAGCTGATCGTAGGCACGCACCACGCTGTTGCGCGACAGCGCCAGCATCGAAGCCAGGTCACGGGTGGCCGGCAGGCGCGTACCACTGCTCAGGCGGCCATCCAGCACCCTTGCGCGCAGCGCCTGATACAGCTGCTGGCTGAGCCCGCGGCGCCGGTCCAAAACGATTCCGGCTGGGTCGAAAGACGATACGAGTGCGCGCTCAGTCATGAAATTGGACCTATGAAAATAGACTTCAATGGCTCTTACAGCAGACCAATAGCCTGCCTAGGATGGTCCCCATCGAACAAGGACTTTCATCATGCACATCGCCAAACCCTTCCAGGATCACGACCTTCAGCGTCTGCACCAGCACATGCAGAGCGCCCGCCTCGCCACCTTGATCAGCCACGGCGACCACGGCCTGCTGGCCACTCACCTGCCGGTACTGCTGGACACCGATGAGGGCGAGTTCGGCACGGTCTACGGCCACCTGGCGCGAGCCAATCGCCAGTGGCAGGACCTGCAGCGCGGCGGCGAGGCGCTGCTGGTGTTTGCAGGTGCGGATGCCTACGTCAGCCCCAGCTATTACCCGAGCAAGCACGACGATCCCAAGGTGGTGCCGACCTGGAACTACGTCGCGGTGCATGCCTACGGTGCGGTCGATGTCATGCACGACGCCGAGTCGCTGCTGCAGATCGTCAGCCGCCTGACCGACCTGCACGAGCAGGGCCGCAGCGAGCCCTGGGCGGTGGCCGATGCGCCAGCCGACTACATCGACGGCATGCTGCGCGCCATCGTCGGCATCCGCCTGCCGATCGCCCGCCTACAGGGCGCGCGCAAGCTCAGCCAGAACCGCAGCGCGGCGGACATCCAGGGCGTTCACGCCGGCCTGGCCGACAGCCGCGACCCACTCGACCAATCACTTGCCGCGCATATGCGCTCGCTCTAAAGGAGAATGCCCATGTCCACCGTCACGCTGCGGCCTGTCCGCGCCGAAGATCACGCCGCCTGGCTGCCGCTGTGGCAGGCCTACCTGCGCTTCTACGAAACCACCCTGGCCGAGGAGGTCAGCGCCAACAGCTGGCAGCGGCTGCTCGACCCCAGCGAACCCACCCATTCGACACTGGCCTGGGTCGATGGCAAGGCGGTGGGCATGGTCAACTTCATCTACCATCGTTCCAACTGGAGCATCGAGAACGCCTGCTACTTGCAGGATCTGTACGTCGACCCACAGCAGCGCGGCCTGGGCATCGGTCGTCAGTTGATCGAGCATGTCTGTGCCACGGCCAAGGCCGCCGGCTGCATCAAGGTGCACTGGCTGACCCACGAAACCAACGCCACAGCCATCGGCCTGTACCAACAGGTGGCCGAACGGCCAGGCTTCATCCAATTCCGCAAAGGGTTGTAAACGCCATGCCTGACGCACTGAACTGGACAGCTGCCAGGATTCCCGATGCTGCGCCCCTGGAGGGGCGCTTCATCCGCCTAGAAAAACTCGACCCGGCGCGCCACGGCGACGACCTCTGGGAAGTCCTGCAAGGTCCGGACGCCGACCCGGCCCTGTGGGACTATCTGCCCTATGGCCCCTTCACCGAGCGCGCCGCCTTCGACCGCTGGCTGCACGGCCATGCCGCCAGTGCAGATCCGCTGTTCTACAGCGTTATCGACAAAAACAGCGATCAGGCCCAAGGCCTGCTCAGCTACATGTCGATGGTGCCCGACCACGGTCGCTTCGAACTCGGCCACATCGCCTTCGGCGCCGCCATGCAGCGCACGCCCAAGGGCACCGAAGCGGTATACCTGCTGGGCAAACTTGGATTCGAACTGGGCAATCGCCGGCTGGAATGGAAGTGCAACGACGCCAACGCCCGCTCCAAGCGCGCCGCGCAGCGCTTCGGTTTCGTCTTCGAGGGAGTGTTCCGTCAACACATGGTGGTGAAGGGCCGCAACCGCGATACGGCGTGGTATGCGATCACCGACGGGCAATGGCCGCAGGTGGCGGCCGGTTTCGAGCGCTGGTTGGCGGCCGAGAACCAGCGGCCGGAAGGTCAGGTGCGAACGCTGGAAGACTGCCGACGGGCAAGCGACGGCGCTGGCAGCGCTACCTGATCCGGCTTGCGCGCCTGACCAGACCCATCTGCAAATCACTTCCTACGCCTCCATCTGCACTAAAACGCACCGCAAAAAAAGGGGAGCCTTCGCTCCCCATGAGGTAACCGCTTCACCCTCGAGCGCTGCGTATCAGCCCTCGATTTCGATCAGGATCTCACCCGGCGTGACCCGGTCGCCTTTGGCGACATGGATGGCCACGACCTTACCGGCGATGGCCGCCTGCACTTCGGTCTCCATCTTCATGGCCTCGGTGATCAGCACCGCCTGCCCGGCCTTGACCACATCGCCCTCCTTGACCAGCACATCGACGATGTTGCCCGGCATGGTGGTGCTGACATGGCCCGGCGCGCTGGCCTGCTTGCGCTTGCTGCTGCCGCCGCTGACGAAGTCGTTGAGTGGTTCGAACACCACTTCTTCCGGCATGCCATCGATCGACAGGTAGAAATGGCGCTTGCCTTCGGCCTTGACCCCGACACCGGTGATGTCCACGCGGTAGGTCTCGCCGTGCACGTCGATGACGAACTCGGTCGGCACGCCCTCACCGCCCACCGAGGCGGCGGCGCCGGCTTCGGGAATCGGCAGCAGCACTTCGGGCTTGAGCGTGCCGGCTTGGCGTTCCTCGAGGAACTTGCGACCGATGTCCGGGAACATGGCGAAGGTCAGCACGTCCTCTTCGCTGTGCGCCAGGCTGCCGATCTCGGCGCGCAGCTTGGCCATTTCCGGCTTGAGCAGGTCGGCCGGACGCACATCGATCACGTCTTCGCTGCCAATCGCCTGGCGCCGCAGTTGCTCATCGACCACACCTGGGGCCTTGCCGTAGCCGCCCTGCAGGTACAGCTTCACTTCGTTGGTGATGGTCTTGTAGCGCTCGCCGGCAAGCACGTTGAAGAACGCCTGAGTGCCAACGATCTGCGAGGTCGGCGTGACCAGTGGCGGGAAGCCGAGGTCTTCGCGCACCCGTGGGATTTCCGCCAGAACCTCGTTCATGCGGTTGAGCGCGCCCTGCTCCTTGAGCTGGTTGGCCAGGTTGGAAATCATCCCGCCCGGTACCTGGTTGACCTGCACGCGGGTGTCCACGGCGGTGAACTCGCTCTCGAACTGGTGGTACTTCTTGCGCACGGCATAGAAGTACAGGCCAATTTCCTGCAACAGTTCCAGATCCAGACCGGTGTCGAACTCGCTGCCCTTGAGCGCTGCGACCATCGATTCGGTGCCGGGATGGCTGGTGCCCCAGGCGAAGCTGGAGATGGCCGTGTCGATGTGATCCGCGCCATTTTCCACGGCCTTGAGCTGACACATGGCGGCCAGGCCGGCGGTGTCGTGAGAGTGGATGAACACCGGCAGCGACTGCTCGGCCTTCAGGGCCTTGACCAGTTCGCCGGTCGCGAACGGGGTCAGCAGGCCGGCCATGTCCTTGATCGCCACCGAGTCGCACCCCATGGCTTCCATCTGCTGGGCCTGCGTCACGAAGGCGTCGATGGTGTGCACCGGGCTGGTGGTGTAGGCGATGGTGCCTTGCGCGTGCTTGCCAGCCGCCTTCACCGCTTCGATGGCCACGCGCAGGTTACGCACGTCGTTCATGGCATCGAAAATACGGAAGACGTCGATGCCGTTGACTGCCGCCTTGGCCACGAACGCCTTGACCACGTCGTCGCTGTAGTGGCGGTAGCCCAGCAGGTTCTGCCCGCGCAGCAGCATCTGCAAGCGCGTGTTGGGCAGGGCTGCACGCAGTTGGCGCAGGCGCTCCCACGGGTCTTCCTTGAGGAAGCGCACACAGGCATCGAAGGTGGCGCCACCCCAGACTTCCAACGACCAGTAGCCCACTTTGTCGAGCTTGTCGCAGATCGGCAGCATGTCTTCGGTGCGCATGCGCGTGGCCAGCAGAGACTGGTGGGCATCACGCAGGATCGTGTCGGTTACATGGATTTTCTTGGACATTGTTATCTCCTTTTAGCGGCAAGCGTGTAGCGGTAAGCCGCAAGAAAAGCCGATCCGCTTCTACTTGCAGCTTGCCGCTCGCAGCTTGCCACTGCATTCAGATGCCGGCGTGGGCGGCGATGGCGGCGGCGATGGCCAGGGCCAATTCTTCGGGTTTGCGCTTGATCGAGTAGTTGGTCAGTTCAGGGTGGCTTTCGACGAAGCTGGTATTGAACTGGCCGCTACGGAATTCCGGGTTGCGCAAGATTTCCTGGTAGTACGCGGCGGTGGTCTTGACGCCCTGCACGCGCATGTCGTCCAAAGCCCGCAACCCGCGATCCATGGCCTCTTCCCAGGTCAGCGCCCAGACCACCAGCTTCAGGCACATCGAGTCGTAGAACGGCGGAATGGTGTAGCCGGTATAGATCGCCGTATCGGTACGCACGCCCGGGCCGCCGGGGGCGTAGTAACGGGTGATCTTGCCGAAGCTGGGCAGGAAGTTGTTCTTCGGGTCTTCGGCATTGATGCGGAACTGCAGCGCAAAGCCGCGGTGCACGATGTCTTCTTGCTTGACCGACAACGGCTCGCCCGAGGCAATGCGGATCTGCTCGCGGACAATGTCGATACCGGTGATTTCCTCGGTGATGGTGTGCTCCACCTGCACCCGCGTGTTCATTTCCATGAAGTACACCTCGCCCTCGGCGAGCAGAAACTCCACGGTGCCAGCGTTCTCGTAATTCACCGCCTTGGCGGCGCGCACCGCCAGGTCGCCGATGTAGGCGCGCTGCTCAGGGGTGAGCTGCGGGCTCGGGGCGATCTCGATGAGCTTCTGGTTGCGGCGCTGAATCGAGCAGTCGCGTTCGAACAGGTGCACCACGTTGCCGAAGCTGTCGCCGAGGATCTGCGCCTCGATGTGCTTGGGATTGACGATGCACTTTTCCAGGAACACCTCGGCCGAGCCGAAGGCCTTGGTCGCCTCGGAAATCACCCGTGGGAAGTTCTGTTCCAGTTCCTCGCGGCTGTTGCAGCGGCGGATACCGCGTCCGCCGCCACCGGAAGTGGCCTTGAGCATCACCGGGTAACCGATGCGGTCGCCTTCGCGCAGGGCCTCGTGGATATCGGCCACGTTGCCTTCGGTGCCAGGCGTGACGGGCACCCCGGCCTGGATCATGGTGCGCCGTGCTTCGGTCTTGTCGCCCATGCGGCGGATGACCTCGGCGGCCGGACCGATGAACTTGATTCCACGCTCGGCGCAGATTTCCGCAAGTTCAGCGTTTTCCGACAGGAAGCCGTAGCCCGGATGCAGGGCGTCGCAACCGGTTTCCACAGCCAGGTTCACCAGCTTGCGCGGGTTCAGGTAACCGGCCAGCGGCTCGACACCGATGCTGTAGGCCTCGTCGGCGCGCTTGACGTGCAAGGCATGCCGGTCGGCATCGGAAAAGATCGCGACGGAGCGGATGCCCATCTCGGCGCAAGCACGCACGATGCGGACTGCGATTTCACCCCGGTTGGCGATCAGGATTTTTTTTATCACTGGAGTCTTCCCAAAGCCGTTCGAACAGACGATCCGGATACACCGGTCGGCGCGTGACCAGACGCTGCTGGCCAGTCGCAGGTTCAAAACTAGCGCTGCTGATCGATAAACAAAAATCAATATTTGTTAGGGGCAGTATTAGCAAAAGCTTATAGTTCGGTTACAGGGTATTGCCGGGGTGTTCGGATAAATGCGTAAGTCATTGATGCGTATGACGTTGCGTCAACTGCAGATCTTCAATGAGGTGTGCGACCTGCGCTCCTACAGCCGCGCGGCCGAAGAAATGTCGCTCACGCAACCGGCCGTCAGCCTGCAAATCCGTCAGCTTGAGGAGCTGGTGGGTCAGCCGCTGTTCGAGTATGTGGGCAAGAAGTTGTACCTGACCGAAGCGGCCGAGGCACTGCAACGGGCCAGCCGGGACATCTTCGGCCGGCTGGAGAACTTCGACATGCAGCTGTCGGATATGCAGGGCTCACTGCAAGGGCAGTTGAAGCTGGCGATCGAATCCAGCGCCAAGCACTTCGTGCCTCATCTGTTCGCGGCGTTCAAGCGACGCCATCCTGAAGTCAACCTCACGCTGACCGTGGTCAATCGCGCCCAGGCGATTCGCCGGCTGTCGGACAACCGCGATGATCTGATCATCATGTCGATGGTGCCCCAGGACATGGGACTGGAGTTCCTGCCCTTTCTCAACAACCCGATCATCGCCGTAGCGCCGCCGGATCATCCGCTGTCACAGCCCGAGCGCCTGCGCTTGCAAGATCTGGAACCTCACACGCTGCTGGTCCGCGAACAGGGTTCAGGCACGCGCAAGGCCTGCGAGGAATACTTCAAGGACAAGCGCGTGCACTTTACCCAGACCCTCGAAGTGGCGTCTGCCGAGGCTCAGCGAGAGAGCGTGATCGCCGGTCTGGGCATCGCCCTGCTGACGCGACACGCGGTGAACATGGAGTTGGCTACCGGCCTGCTGCGCGAGCTGCCGGTGGAAGAACTGCCGCTGTTTCGCAGTTGGTGCGTGGTACAGGCCAAGGCCAAGCGACAGTCGCCGGTCGCCTTGGCCTTCCTGGCGTTCATTCGCAGCGAACGGGCGACGATCAGTGGGCTGGTGGAGCGATTTTCTGGGAAGCTGCCGGCACCACTTGCCACACCGTGATGTCTTGCAATTCGGGGTAATCGGCGATTTCACGAAGCAATTGACGCTGGTCGCAATAGCTTTCGATCGCACGGCGATATTCCATGCGACGCTGATCCTTTTCAGCCTGCTTGCGAGCCTTGGCGTTGGGTTGGTACGAACCGAAGTGATCGTTTGCCATTGCCTGTCTCCCAGATCGGATGCGGGAGCTTCAGGGTGGCGAGCGCGCTTTACCGATTGGTGACAGGCCGATGAATTTTGCGGGTCGCTAGCACGCAAGCGCGCTCAGTCGTCTGTCGCCTTGATCGACTTGGGCGACAACCGCAGGCTGCGCAAGCTGCGCTTGACGCTCTTGAGGTGATTCACCAGGCTCGGGCCACGCGCCATGGCCACGCCCATCGCCAGCACGTCGATCACCACCAGGTGGGCGATGCGTGACGTCAGCGGAGTGTAGATTTCGGTGTCTTCGTGCACATCGATGGCCAGGTTGACGGTCGACAGTTCCGCCAATGGGGTTTGGCTGGGGCACAGGGTGATGAGGTTGGCGCCGCTTTCGCGCACCAGATTCGCGGTGATCAGCAGGTCCTTGGAGCGCCCCGACTGGGAGATGCACACCGCCACGTCGCCCGGCTTGAGCGTGACCGCGGACATGGCCTGCATGTGCGGGTCCGAATAGGCCGCCGCACTGAGCAACAAGCGGAAGAACTTGTGCTGAGCGTCGGCGGCCACTGCGCCTGAGGCACCGAAACCGTAGAACTCCACGCGCTGGGCTTGGGCCATGGCGCTGACCGCCTGCTGCAGGGCCTGCGGGTCGAGGTGCTCGCGCACCTCCATCAGCGTGTGCAGCGTAGTGTCGAAGATCTTCAGGCTGTAGTCGGCCACCGAGTCGTCTTCATGGATGGCGAACTGTCCGAAGCTGGCGCCCGCCGCCAGGCTCTGCGCCAGCTTGAGCTTGAGATCCTGGAACCCGGAGCAGCCGATGGCCCGGCAGAAACGCACGATGGTCGGCTCGCTGATACCGACGTTATGCGCCAGATCGGCCATTGAGCTGTGCATGACGGCAGCCGGATCGAGCAGCACATGGTCGGCCACTTTCAGTTCCGATTTGCGCAGCAGATGGCGCGATTGGGCGATGTGTTGCAACAGATTCACAGGCTTGACTCGGTTATGATCGGCTGGCCGGGGATGTAGCTATCTTGTAGTTATACTACATGACCGGCGGACCGCCCAGCTAAACGAACGTGGGAGCGTGGTGGCTTGAGTATTCCCTGCGACATCTTGGTTTTCGGCGGTACTGGCGATCTGGCCCTGCGCAAGCTGCTGCCGGCGCTCTATCAGTTGTATCGCCAAAACCGCCTGCACAATGCCGTACGCATCATCGCCCTGGCCCGCCAGCCACTGTCGCGTCGCGACTACCTCAAGCGCGTCGAACGTCATGGCCGGGCGCAGATCGCCCCTGCCGACTTCGACGACGAACTGTGGCGACGCTTCTGCGCGCGCCTGGACTACTTCGCCATGGACGCCGCCCAAGGCGCCGACTTCGTCCGCCTGGCCCGCTATCTTGGCGAACCGGGTGGCCTCACGCGAATCTTCTACCTGGCCACCGCGCCCAGTCTGTTTGCCTCGATCGCCGGCCACCTGCGCCTGGCAGGCCTGGCCGACCCGGAAGCGCGCATCGTGCTGGAAAAGCCCATCGGCCATTCGCTGGCGTCGGCCCAAGCGATCAATCACGCCATCGGTGCTGTATTCGAGGAGTCCCAGGTGTTTCGCATCGATCACTACCTGGGCAAGGAAACCGTGCAGAACCTCATGGCCCTGCGTTTCGCCAACGCCCTGCTGGAGCCGGTGTGGCGCAACGCGCAGGTCGATCATGTGCAGATCAGCGTGTGCGAAACCCTCGGCGTGGAGAATCGCGGTGCCTACTACGATCGCGCCGGCGCCACCCGCGACATGCTGCAGAACCACCTGTTGCAGTTGCTGTGCCTGGTGGCCATGGAGCCTCCGGCGCAGTTCGAGGCCGAGGCCGTGCGCGACGAGAAGGTGAAGATTCTGCGCGCCCTGCGTCCACTCGGCGACCAGGACGTGCAGGACCAGACCGTACGCGGGCAGTACAGCGCCGGTCGAATCGGCGGTCAGGAGGTGCCGGCCTACTATTTTGAAAAAGACGTGGACCACGACAGCGACACCGAAACCTTCGTCGCCGTCCAGGCGCACATCGAGAACTGGCGCTGGGCCGGGGTGCCGTTCTACCTGCGTACCGGCAAGCGCATGGCGCGGCGTTCATCGCAGATCGTCATCCAGTTCAAGCCGGTGCCCCACGCGCTGTTCGCCGGTGAACAGGTCAACCAGTTGCTGATCCGGCTGCAACCCGAAGAGCGCATCAGCCTGCGCATGATGACCAAGCGCCCTGGCAAGGGCATGCACCTGGCCCCGGTCGACCTGGACCTGAACCTGGCCCAGGCGTTCGGCCACACCCGCCGCTGGGACGCCTATGAGCGCCTGCTGCTGGATATCCTGGAAGGCGATTCCACCCTGTTCATGCGCCGCGACGAGGTGGAAGCGGCCTGGGCCTGGATCGACCCGATCCTCAAGGGCTGGGAAACACACTTCCAGGCGCCCCGCCCTTACCCGGCCGGCAGTAACGGGCCGGAACAGGCCAACAGCCTGCTGGCGAACCAGGGAAGGCAGTGGCATGACTGAAATCTTTCGTCCTGCAATCGCGACCTGCCAAGGCGCATCGTTGCGCTGAAGCGACGCATGCCGCGTAACGCCCATTGCAGGAAAAACCCTCATGACCGAATCGAAGCATTGGACTGCAACGCAGACCGACAGATTGCTGCGCGTTGAAGCCACAGTCACCGTGGCCAACCCCGGGGTCACCCCGCTGCTGGTGCCATCGCGCATTCAGGACAGGTCATCCAACATGAATCTGGATCTGGTCCTGGAGCAGGAGGACGGGATTCACCTCGCGGTGATGACTGACAAACCGGTGGTGTTCGAAAAAGACTTCGGCTACCCGGTACGCCTGGTCGTCGTCATCCACGACGGTAAGGCAATCGAAACCTTGCGCGTGAACGCGCAGCACTGACGCGGCCGACCCATCGCGGGAACGATTCGCCGACGGTCATTGCTGCAGCAGTTTCTCGAAATCCTCAGCCTCCAATGGACGACTGATCAGGTAACCCTGGACCTCGTCGCAACCCTGCTCACGCAGGAACGACAATTGCTCTGGGGTTTCCACGCCCTCGGCTACCACTTCGAGCCCCAGACTCTTGGCCATGCCGATGATCGCCCGGATGATCGCGGCATCCTGGTTGCCCTCATGCAGGCCACGGATGAATGCCTGGTCGATCTTCACGTAATCCACCGGGAAGCGCTTCAGGTAGCTCAGCGACGAATAGCCCGTGCCGAAGTCATCGATCGCCAGCTTCACCCCTAGCGCATGCAATTGTTCGAACGTGGCAATGATGTGCTCGACGTTGTCGAGCAACTGGCTTTCGGTGAGTTCCAGTTCCAGTAGATGCGGCGCCAACCCGGTCTCTTCCAGTACCTGACGGACCAGACTGACCACCTTGCCCTGGCGCAACTGGTACACCGACAGGTTCACCGAGACCCGGATGTCTCGGCCCTGGCGCAACCATTCGCACGCTTGCCAGCACGCCTGGCGCAGGACGAATTCGCCCATCGGCGCGATCAGCCCGGTTTCTTCCGCCAGCCCGATGAATTCGCTGGGCGGCACCATGCCCCATTGCGGATGCTGCCAACGTACCAGGGCTTCGGCCGCATTCAGACGGCCACTGCGCAGGCACATCTTGGGTTGGTAGAACACCCGCAATTGGTTCTCGACCAAGGCCTTGCGTAGGTGGTTCTCCAGTTGCAGGCGCTCCAGCGTGCTGGCGCGCAGGCTCTCGGTGTAGAACTGGAAACAGTCACCACCCAAGTGCTTGGCGTGCTGCTTGGCCATGTCAGCCTGGTTGAGCAGCGCCTCAAGGTCGCAGGAAGGATCCGTCAGCAGGCTGATCCCCACCGAGGCACTGACCACCACTTCGTGGTCACCCAACTGCTGCGGGACACGCAGCTTGTCGAGCAGGCGCGTGGTGACCCGAACCAGGCTCGACAAATGGCTGTAGCCATCGAACAGCACCACGAATTCGTCACCCGATATACGCGCCACCGTATCGGCCTCGGGTACTGCGTTGGCCAGACGTCGCGCCATCTGCCTGAGCAATTGGTCGGCCAGCGCCTGACCTAGGCTTTCATTGAGCAGCTTGAAGCGGTCCAGGTCCACGTGCAGCAAGGCCAAGGTGCGGCCGTTGAGCCGAACCCGCTGGCGTGCCTGATCCAGGCGCAGGCGGAACAGCATGCGGTTGGCCAGGCCAGTGAGTTCATCGTAATGAGCCAGATGACGCAAACGCTCCTCCGACTGACGGCGCGTCGACAGGTCGGTGCAGAACGCAACGATGTTGCTGAGCCTGCCGTTGCCGTCGTGCACGCCGTTGAGCTGCAACCACTGCGGGTACAACTCACCGTTGCTGCGTGCCTCGACCAGTTCACCCTGCCAACGGCCTTGCTGTTGCAACGCTTCGCGGATCGACTCGCTGTGACGCTGCGCATCGCGGCTGCTCGGCAGCTGCAACAGGTTGCGCGACAGCAACTCTTCGCGAGCGTGGCCGGTGAGTGTGCAATAGGGCTGGTTCACCGCCAGCACCTGGAAGTGTGCGTCGAGGATGGCGATGCCCTCGCTGGCGGCCTCGAACACCGTGGCGGCCAGGCGTTGCTGCTCTTCATGCACAGCCAGGCGTTGCGCGCTGGCGCCCAGTGCCTGATGCGCGAGGTCCAGCTCACGGCCACGTTCGCTCACCCGCTGCTCCAGGCAGTGCTGGGCATGACGTAGCTGCGTTTCGACCTGACGGCGCTGCTTGACCTCCTCACTCAGCGCCAGGTTCAACCGCTCGCCCTGGCGCTGTGCCTGCTGCAGATGTTCGATCAACGCCTGGTTCTGGAAGCGGCGCAACAGACCGTTCTCGATCAGCCGATTGATCTGCCAAGCCACCACGAACAGCGCGCCCAAGAGCATCAGACCCAGCCAACCCCAGCCGCGCTGCGCGCCACCCTCGTAGATGAAGAGAAAGCCGATCGGCGGCAGCAGCCCCGGCAGCACGAAACTGAGAAAGGCGGGCAGACTCACCGCATAGGCGACGCTGGCCGACAGCGCCGCAGCGCCCAGCAAGCCGAACACCCAGGCCTGCTGGACGAAGCTGTCCACCGGCACCAAGGCGAGCGCGGCACAGGCCAGGGTCAGCCCACTGAAGGCAGACCCGCCGAGAAACAGTCGCCACCAATTCGGTTGCGCCTGCCGTGGCGCAGGCGCCGCCTCGAAGGCCGCCACCTGAATCACGCGCAGGCCCACCAACGCCAGGAGCCAGAGCGTCCACACGCACACCAGCAGGTAGCGGGCCGGACTCCATAGCAGCCAGGCACACAGCAGGCCGTTGAGCAACATGAGCAGAGTGGGTAGCAAGGAGCCTTGATACAGCAGGCGGGTGCGCTCGATGGAGAGCTCGGTTGCGAATTGCCTGCGAACGCGCTTCGTCGTGTCGGGTAATGCGTCGATCACCATGCAATTCTGGGTCATATGGCAGTGTTCTTGTAATGGTCAGCCGCTAACGGTCACGGAGAATACACAACACCGCCCGCTGACCAAACTGCTGTACGTCATGTTTTCACAACAGCCCTGTCCTTTGTCCGCTGCTCCTTGCCGATGAACGGCCCGCCGCAATGCCCGAGATTTATCAGCAACGCGTTTGCCCCCGCCCCCGCGCGCCCCTAGAATGGCCGGATGCACACTGATGACCTCTCCCTCCTGCTCAATTCCCTTAACGATGCCCAGCGCCAGGCCGTAGCCGCTGCGCGTGGCCGTCAACTGGTGCTGGCTGGCGCCGGCTCCGGCAAGACCCGCGTACTGGTGCACCGCATCGCCTGGCTGATCCAGGTCGAGCAGGCCTCGCCGCACTCCATCCTGTCGGTGACGTTCACCAACAAGGCGGCGGCCGAGATGCGCCATCGCATCGAGCAGTTGCTGGGCATCAACCCGGCCGGTATGTGGGTCGGCACCTTCCACGGCCTGGCGCACCGCCTGCTGCGTGCCCATTGGCAGGAAGCGCAGCTGACGCAGAACTTCCAGATTCTCGACAGCGACGATCAGCAGCGCCTGGTCAAACGCGTAATCCGCGAAATGGGTCTGGACGAGCAACGCTGGCCCGCTCGCCAGGCCCAGTGGTTCATCAACGGGCAAAAGGACGAAGGCCTGCGCCCGCAGCACATCCAGCCAGGCGGCGATCTGTTCCTGGCCACCATGCGTGGCATCTACGAAGCTTACGAACAGGCCTGCGAACGCGCCGGTGTCATCGATTTCTCCGAACTGCTGCTGCGCGCCCTGGACCTGTGGCGCGACCACCCTGGCCTGCTGGAGCACTATCAGCGCCGCTTCCGCCACGTGCTGGTGGACGAGTTCCAGGACACCAACGCCGTGCAGTACGCCTGGTTGCGCCTGTTGGCCGCAGGCGGCGACAGCCTGATGGCGGTGGGCGACGACGACCAGTCCATCTATGGCTGGCGCGGGGCCAAGATCGAGAACATCCATCAGTACACCGCCGACTTCCCCGATGCCGAGCTGATCCGCCTGGAGCAGAACTACCGCTCCACGGGCGGCATTCTCAAAGCAGCCAACGCCTTGATCGCCAATAACAGTGGGCGTCTGGGCAAGGAACTGTGGACCGACCTGGGCGAAGGCGAACCCATCACGCTGTATGCGGCCTACAACGAGCACGACGAAGCACGCTACGTGGTCGAGAGCATCGAGCGCGTGATCAAGGACGGCCACTCACGCAATGACATTGCCATCCTCTATCGCTCCAACGCCCAGTCGCGGGTGCTCGAGGAGGCGCTGCTGCGCGAGCGTATTCCCTACCGCATCTATGGCGGCCAGCGCTTCTTCGAACGCGCCGAGATCAAGAACGCCATGGCCTACCTGCGCCTGCTCGAAGGGCGCGGCAACGACGCAGCCCTGGAGCGGGTCATCAACGTGCCGCCACGCGGTATCGGCGAAAAAACCGTCGAGGCCATCCGCGAGCACGCTCGCCACAGCCAGTCGTCGATGTGGGATGCCATGTGCCAGTTGCTCGCCGCCAAGGCCCTCAAGGGTCGCGCGGCAAGCGCGCTGGGCGGCTTCATCGAATTGATGGAGAACCTCGCGGCCAAGGTCAGCGAGATGCCGCTGCACACGATGACCCAGACCGTGATCGAGCAATCCGGGCTGATCGTTTATCACCAGGAAGAGAAAGGCGAGAAGGGCCAGGCGCGGGTGGAAAACCTTGAGGAACTGGTCAGCGCCGCGCGCAACTTCGAGACCAGCGAAGACGACGGCGACCTGTCGCCGCTGTCCGCCTTCCTCGGCCACGCTTCGCTCGAAGCAGGCGATGCCCAGGCCGATGAGCACGAAGACAGCGTGCAATTGATGACCCTGCACAGTGCCAAAGGCCTTGAGTTCCCCTATGTGTTCCTGGTCGGCCTGGAAGAAGGGCTGTTCCCGCACAAGATGAGCCTGGAAGAGCCGGGACGTCTGGAAGAAGAGCGCAGGCTGGCGTATGTCGGTATCACGCGGGCCATGCGCCAGTTGATCATGTCCTACGCCGAAACGCGCCGTCTGTATGGCAGTGAGACGTACAACAAGGTGTCACGCTTCGTTCGGGAAATTCCGGCCGGGTTGATTCAGGAGGTGCGCCTGTCCAACTCGGTCAGTCGCCCCTTCGGCGGCGCTCAGACCCAGGCCAGCAGCCTGTTCGCCAATGCCGCGATCCCGCAGACCGCCTTCAGCCTCGGCCAGCGGGTTCAGCACTCGGTATTCGGCGAGGGCGTGATCCTCAACTTCGAAGGGTCCGGCGCCCAGGCGCGGGTGCAGGTGAACTTCGACGAAGGCAGCAAATGGTTGATGCTGGGGTACGCCAAGCTGGAAGCGATCTGAGGGCAAAGGGATCTCAGTGAGGTTCCTTTTTCAGACAACCTTTCCAGACTCTGCCTACAGACTCTTCCAAACATCGCCCTGCCCGCCAGGCAAAAGCTCGAAACATTCTTACGCTGGCCTTGTCTGTCAGATCATGTGCACCATGACGCGCGTGCAATCCACAAAACGGGAAATCCCATCTTATGCAACGTTTTCTTAGCATCGCACTGGCGCTCTGCGTCGGCCTGACGCTGAGCCTCGACGCCAATGCCAAGCGCTTCGGCGGTGGCAAGAGCTCGGGCGCAGCGCCCATGCACCAGACCCGCCAGGCCTCCCCCACTACGCCTGCCGCCACGCCAACCGCTCCGGGCCGCGCCCCGGCCGCTGCCAGCGGTGCTTCGCGCTGGCTGGGTCCATTGGCCGGTATCGCTGCTGGTGGCCTGCTGGCCTCCATGTTCATGGGCGATGGCTTCCAGGGCATGCAGATCTTCGACTTCCTGATCATGGGCCTGATTGCCTTCCTGGTCTTCCGCTTCATCGCCGCACGTCGCCGTCAGCAGCAGCCACAGGCTGCGGGTCACGCGCCGTACCAGCGTGAAGTACAGCCACAAGCGCAGCAGCCTGCCCAGTCGATCTTCGGCGGTTCGGCCGCACCGGTCGCCGCGCCGGTGATCAACGCGCCGGCCTGGTTCAACGAGCAGAACTTCCTGGCCGCCGCACGCAACCACTTCCAGACCCTGCAGCAGCACTGGGACGCGAACGAGATGGACAAGATCGCCGAGTTCGTCACCCCGCAGATGCTTGAGTTCCTCAAGCGCGAGCGCGCCGAACAAGGTGATGGCTTCCAGTCCACCTACATCGACGACCTCGACGTGCAACTGGACGGCGTCGAAGACCGTGCCGACAAGACCGTCGCGACCTTGACCTTCCGTGGCGTGTCGAAGAACTCTCGCTTCGATCAAGGCGAAGCCTTCAGCGAAAGCTGGCACATGGAGCGTGCACAGGGCGAGAACCAGCCCTGGATGCTGGCCGGTATTCGCCAGAACGGCTGATTCCGATCTGCAGCACAAAAACCCCGGACCTGTTCCGGGGTTTTTGCTTTTGCCATAGCGGACTACTAGGGTATAAACCGCAGCGTTGTTATCAAGGCCAGAGGAAGTGAAACGTGGAAGAAGTGATCGAACAACTCCGTGAAGCCAACGAGCCGGTACCGGTCCCCCTCGAGCTTCCCGATGAAGACCAACTGGTCGAGATCGAGGAAGAGCTGTTCATCAACATCCCCTTCGTCTTCAAAGAGTTCCTGCTCACGGTCAGTGACGTGGTCTACGGGTCTCTCGAACCGGTCACCGTCACTGACCCGCAATCGCACACCTACCTGCCCGACGTCGCCGCCAACGCCTGGGACGCCGGTGTACCGCGTGACCTGATTCCGTTGTGCCAGGACGGCGACAATTACTATTGCGTCGAAGAAGACGGCACCGTGGTGCTGTGGGACGGCGACGAAGAGATCGTTGGGGAAGACAGCTGGGAATCGGTGTGGCACTGGGCGCGGGACGTCTGGCTGGAAAGCTGAGCCTGCTGAGCGACCCGCTTCTGACACGGCGAAGGCCTTACCTTCGCCGCGTCGGAACAAGCGACACCGCAACCAATCAGTGCGAGTGGTCGCGGCTGTTCTCCAGGGTTTCCAACAAGGCCACCTGCATGCGTGTATGCATGCGCACGAACCAGCGCCAGAGCAGCGCCACCACCACCGCAGCCACCACCGCGATGATCAGCAGCAGTTCGCTGGTCGGCAGAATGCTGGCCGACAAGGCCGACAGCAGCAGGAAGATGACCAGCAACGACAGCAATGGAATCACCTCGGCGATGACCCGCCGCACTCGCTGGGTGTGGCGCCCGGCCATTTCCGGCTTGACGCCCATCTCCGCCAGCAACATCGACAGCGCCTTGAGCTTGCGGTAGGCCGCGATCAGGAAGGGCAGCGACAGCAGCAGCGCGGCGCCCCAGATCAGCGCTTTCTGTTGGCCCACATCGCCGATCCATTCGCTGAGCCAAGCGCCGATGCGCACCGCGAAGTAACCGCCACTGAAGAAAATCGCGATCACCAGCGCCAGGTTCACCCCAACCTGCAACAGAATGCGTCGGATCATCGCCGCCAGCATGGCGCCCTCACCTTGCGGCTGAATGCTGCGCAGCCACTCGCCGTACAACGACAGCACCCTGGACAGGCGCTGCGGGACGACCTTGCCCAGGCGAATGGACAGCGGATCGGCCGCGCGGATCAGGTAAGGCGTCAGTAAGGTGGTGATGGCCGAGACCGCGACCGCCACCGGGTAGAGGAAGTCGCTGGTGACCTGCAATGTCATGCCCAGCGCCGCGATGATGAAGGAAAATTCGCCGATCTGTGACAGCCCCATGCCCACCCGCAACGAGGTACGCCCGTCGTTACCGGCGATGAAGGCGCCCATGCCGCACGAAAGCATCTTGCCGAGCACCACGGCCAGGGTAATCACCACGATCGGCCAGGCGTACTCGACCAGCACCTGCGGGTCGATCATCAGACCGATGGCGACGAAGAAGATGGCGCTGAACAGGTCACGGACCGGCTCGATGAGGCGCTCGATCTTCAGCAACTGGCGCGATTCGGCCATGATCGCGCCGATCAGGAAGGCGCCCAGCACCATGCTGTACTCGAGCTTGACCACCAGCAGACAGAAGCCGAAACACAGGCCGAGTACGGTGATCAGCAACATCTCGTTGCTTTCGAACTTGGCCACGTAGGCCAATAGCCGTGGCACCAGCAGAATGCCGATGACCAGGGCGACGATCATGAACAGCGACAGCTTGCCGACGGTCGAGAACACTTCGCCGGAACTTACCGAACCGCTGACCGCGATGCCCGACAGCAGTGCGATGATGCCGATGCCGAGGATGTCCTCGACGATGAGCACACCGAAGATCAGTTGCGCGAAGCGCTCGTTCTTCATCTTCAGGTCATTGAGCGCCTTGACGATGATGGTGGTCGAGGAAATCGCCAGGATGGCGCCGAGGAACAGCGAATCCATGGTGTTCCAGCCGAACCAGCGGCCGATTTCGAAGCCGATCCAGATCATCAGCACGATCTCGAGGAAGGCGGCGATGAAGGCCGTGGCACCGACCTTGAACAGCTTGCGCAGGCTGAACTCCAGGCCCAGGCAGAACATCAGGAAGATCACCCCGAGCTCGGCCAGGGTCTTGATGGTGTCTTCGTCGTGGATAAGGCCGAATGGCGGGGTATGGGGGCCGATGATGAAGCCGGCAACGATGTAGCCCAGTACGACCGGCTGACGCAGCCGGTGGAAAAGAATGGTTACCACCCCTGCGACCAGCATGATCACGGCCAGATCCTGGATGAAGCTTATGGCATGCATGGCGTGGCACTCCTTTTATCAACGCACGGTTGTATCGACGCATGAGGCAAATCGCCGCTCGGCCAGGCGACACCTGAGCGAACGGCAAGTACAGATTGTGTTGATCGGCGGTACGCCCATGTTGCATGGGCGTACTCAGGGTAACATTGCGTCCGTCGATCGAACGGCGATGCAATATGCAGAAACAGATCGGCCAGACCGCGCCCAGTAATGGCATGATCGGCGTGACGGCGGACCGCTCGCAGACGTCCGTAACCACGATAGGAAACTTCATCGAAGGGGTTTAGAAGTGTCTGGAGATACCCACCCCGTTTCAGCGCAACCACACCGTGAGCACTCTATGGAACCTGGCAACGCCCAGCTGACCATGACCGTCCTGATGACGCCGGACATGGCCAACTTTTCTGGCAACGTACATGGCGGCACACTGCTGAAATACCTGGACGAAGTGGCGTATGCCTGCGCCAGCCGTTATGCCGGCACCTATGTGGTGACCCTGTCGGTGGACCAAGTGATTTTCCGCGAACCGGTGCACGTCGGCGAGCTGGTGACCTTTCTCGCCTCGGTCAACTACACCGGCAACACCTCCATGGAGGTGGGCATCAAGGTGGTGACCGAGAACATCCGCGAGCGCTCGGTGCGTCACTCAAACAGCTGTTTCTTCACCATGGTGGCCGTGGACGACAATCGCCGTCCGGTGCAAGTCCCCGCACGCCAGCCGCAAAGCAGCGAAGAAAAGCGCCGGTTCCTGCAGGGTCAGCAGCGCCGGCAGATCCGCCAAGAGCTGGAGAAGCGCTATCAGGATTTGAAGACCGAGTGACCTACCACTCGAGTGCCTGCGCCTCGAAGCGTACCCGTGGGTGCGCAATGCGGTCCTGAGCGCGCACCAGTTGCAGCTCGTAGCTGGCGCAGGCCTGGGTTTCCAGCAACACCTCGTGCACAGCCGCTGCGGTGAACTCGAACGCCTGTACCCAGGTGTCGCCGAGCAGCACGCGCGCCAGGAACAGCCCTGAGGTGAGATCGCCGACCCCAACCGGCTGACGCGGGAATGCCAGCAGTGGCCGACGCAGGTGCCAGCTCTGCTCACGCGTCACCAGCAGCATTTCGAAGGCATCGGCGGCACGCCCTGGGTAGGCCAGGTGCTTGACCAGCACCACTTGTGGCCCACGCGCCAGCAGGCTACGCGCCATGGCCACGCAGTCTTCCAGCGACTGCGCGCGGCGCCCGCAGAAACTGTCCAGCTCCAGTTGGTTCGGGCACAGGATGTCGGCCGCCGCCGCCGCTTGGTCGAGCAGGAAGTCGCTGACCTCCTGCGGCACGATACAGCCCTTTTCAGGGTGCCCCATGACCGGGTCGCACAGATACAGCGCGCGCGGATTCACCGCCTTGATCCGCTGCACCCCAGCAAGGATGGCCCGGCCCTGCTCGGCGCTCCCCAGGTAACCGGAGAGCACCGCATCGCAATTGCCCAGCTCACCGATGTTGCAAATGCCTTCCACCAACGCGGGAATTTGCGCAGGCGCGAGCACTTCTCCTGCCCACTGACCATACTGAGTGTGGTTGGAGAACTGCACGGTATTGAGCGGCCAGACATTCACGCCAATGCGCTGCATGGGGAACACCGCAGCGCTGTTTCCGGCATGTCCAAAAACCACATGGGACTGGATGGCGAGCAAGTGCGGCGTACGTTTCATGCAGGAGATTTCCGAAGCTGTGTGGATAAGTAAAGACCGAGCAGTATGAACCTGAAAGCCACCTGTACGACAGGCCAGCGACGCAGTTAAGCTGCGCCCACCTGTCTGGAGCCTAATGAAATGTTGACCCTGGAGAACCTGTTCGTCCTGATGCTGTTGGCGACGGCTGGCGCCTGGCTGTGGCATAACCACGGCTTGCGCGAGAAGGCACTCGAGCGGGTCAAGCAGCATTGCGCCAAGCTCGACCTGGAACTGCTCGACGACGCCGTGGCGCTCAAACGCATCGGCTTCGTGCGTGATGCCAAGGGCCGCAAGCGCCTGGCGCGTATCTATGCCTTCGAATTCACGGTCACCGGAGAGCAACGGCATCCTGGTAGCGTGACCCAGTTCGGTGCCCATACGATGCAGATCGAACTGGCGCCTTATCCGTTCGAGATCAACACGGCGCCGCGCGGCGACAACGTCATCGAAATGCAGCAGTGGCGCCAGGAACACAACCGCTGGCGCAACTGATCACGCGCTCAACTGGCAGCGCGCCATGGCAGCTTGCAGCGCCTCCAAGGCCTGCGGGTGATCGAAGATCAGTTCGAGGCGGGAATCCTTGCGCCACTCGCTCGAACGCCAGTCCTGCAGTTCGCCGTTCAATCCATTGAACGAACGCCATCCTTGGCCGCTGTGGATAACCCCTTTGGCCCGCTTCCAAGGCCAGTGCCGGAGCGCGTCGCTCAACAGCGCTTCATCCAAACGTTGAGTGGGGTGCCAACGCCAACCCACGCTCCAGCCGCTCTCGCCTTGCTGGGCAAGGCAAATGGGGCGTTCAGGATCTGTCCACAGGGCTGGCAACGCCGGCAGTGAACTTTCCACAGGCAAAGGGCTGGGCGCCGCGAGGCACGATGGATTCGCAAATGAAGTCGGAAGATCGCTGAGATCGAGCTTGCCCTGATCGGTCCAGATACCGCGCTGGTCGGCAAATCGAGAACTTATCAACAGGCGAGAGGCGTCATCCACAGATGCCGATTTATTGAAGATCAACACGCCCGCCTTCAGCTGCGCTTGCAACTGGGCTTCTGCAAGCAACTCGCCGCGGGCCAGCGCCTGGGCATCCATCACCATGACCAGAGGCCGGACATCCAGCACACCTGTCCAGGGAGCTTGAGTGAGTTGTTCCAGCAGTTGCAGTGGGTGGCCTAAGCCAGAAGGCTCGATGAATAGCCGGTCTGGCTTGGCACTGCGCAACAGGCGACTCAATCCGACCTGGAAGGGCACGCCATTGACGCAACACAGACACCCCCCCGCCACCTCACCGATGGCCACGCCCGTCTCGTCGCGGCTGAGCAGTGCGGCATCCAGACCAATCTGGCCAAACTCGTTGACCAGCACTGCCCAGCGCTCGTGCGCCGGACGCTGGCTCATCAGATGACGGATCAACGTGGTTTTGCCAGCGCCCAGCGGGCCGGCGATCACATGGGTCGGAATATGCTGCAACATGGCGCGGTGTCGAACCGAATAAAAGAACAGTCTAGCGCGGCGGCGAACCGATGGCTCGCACCCGCCTGTCAGCCCAGCCAGTCCAGACTCAACAACAATCGTTTCTCGCCTCTGGGCGTGGCGGGCGAGCGGTGAATCAAACCCGCCCCTTCGTTACCCACCCATTTCTCGCCCTTGAGCAGCGCCACCTCACCCGTCGCCAAGCGCTGGATGTTATCCACAGGCGGCTGCGCCACCTGCAAACGGCTGCGGTCGATGTGCCCTTCCGCCAGCCATTCACTGCCCATCCCCGCATAGGTGGTGAGCAAGCGCAGCGGCACGTGATCGACATGAAAACGCGGGCACATCGCACCGTCGAGCACTCGCAGCCTGAGCCCTACCCGGCGGGCGCCAAGCAGGCAGGTGAAGGCCTCCACCAGCCAGGTCACATCGGCGACGAACCCTTCGTACCCCTCTAGATCCGCCGCTTCGCGCAGCAGCCCGGTCAGCCTCGGCGGTTGCTGCTCACTCACCTCGATCACCCGCTCATCGGACATGGGCTGATCCAGATGGGTAACCAACTCGGCGAAGTCCTCGACCTGTACCGGTAAACGGCGCTGCCAGACCGCGAGATTGACGTTATCGCGAAGGATCTCGGTCATGACCTGAGGAGACTCGCCCTGCATCTGGCAGATATCCACAGCCCTGAGCGCCAACATCAGGCAGCCGCCTCTTCGTACCATGGGCCGAAGGGATCGGGCAGGCGCAGCCAGGCCATCGGCCCTTGCGCCATCTCATCATCCGTCAACAGGCACGCCTCGAGTTCTGTGGATAACCGGGCGAAGTCGATGTTCTGTCCGATGAAGACCAGCTCTTGGCGGCAGTCACCGGTCTCCACGGTCCACTGCTTGAGGATCGCCTGGCGATTGTCTTCGTCCTGAGGCCATTGCTCGCGTGGCACGAAGCGCCACCAACGACCCGCCAAGCCATGGCGCATCATGCCGCCGGCCTGCGACCAACTGCCGGCTTCTTGGTACTTGCTGGCCAGCCAGAAGAATCCTTTGGAGCGCAGCAGCCGCCCATTGCTCCACGTGTTGTGGATAAAGTCGAAAAAGCGCTGTGGATGAAACGGTTTGCGCGCTTGCCAGGTGGTCGCGGCGATACCGTATTCCTCGGTCTCGGGCACGTGCTCCCCGCGCAGCTCCTGAAGCCACCCCGGTGCCTGTGCGGCTTGGTCGAAGTCGAACAGACCGGTGTCGAGGATGCGCGACAGCGGCACCTCACCCATGACCATCGGTACGATCTGCGCCCGCGCATTGAGGCTGCGCAGAATCGCGGTGAGCTCGTCACGGTCCGCCTGACTGATCAAGTCGATCTTGCTCAGCAGCAGCACATCGGCGAACTCGATCTGCTCGATCAACAAATCGCTGATCGAACGTTCGTCTTCCTCGCCCAGGGTTTCGCCCCGGCTGGCCAGGCTGTCGGCAGCCTGATAGTCACGCAGAAAGTTCAGACCATCGACCACCGTGACCATGGTGTCCAGCCGGGCCATATCGGACAGGCTGCGACCTTGCTCGTCGCGGAAGGTGAAGGTCTCGGCCACCGGCAACGGCTCGGAGATGCCGGTGGACTCGATCAGCAGGTAATCGAAACGCCCTTCGTCGGCCAAGCGGGCGACTTCCTCCAGCAGGTCTTCGCGCAGGGTGCAACAGATGCAACCATTGCTCATCTCGACGAGTTTTTCCTCGGCGCGATTGAGGCTGACGTTACGCTGGACCTCGCTGGCATCGATGTTGATCTCGCTCATGTCGTTGACGATGACCGCGACTCGCAGGTTGTCGCGATTGCGCAGGACATGATTGAGCAGCGTGCTCTTGCCGGCCCCCAGGAAGCCGGACAGCACGGTGACGGGAAGACGGTCGGACATGATGAACCTCATCGGCGGTGCGCATTCGAAACGATGCATTGCACAACGTTATAATATAACAATACAATTTCGCCAAGCCGCGCCTGTCGAACGGCTGCCGTTGAGGATGACCATGAACCGCTCGAAGCTCGCCGTATGGGTACTGACATTCGCGGTATCTACCCCGCTGCATGCCGCGATTGCGCACAGCGGTCTGGCCGTATGCACTCGCAGCGCCACACTTCTGGCATGCGAAGACAGCAAGGGCAGTTACTACAGCGTGCGCACCGACGGCAGCGATTTTCATCTGCGCGGTTACGACAGCGTCACTCGTCGACTCTGGGCCCAGACCAACAGCCGTTATGGGCAGATGACCTTCTTCACCGGTCTCGCCAGCGACGGCGAAGCCTGGGTGGGCTACAGCCGTCGCGTTGGCTGGACCACCCTGAACCGTGTTTCCAGCTCCAGCGGACAACGCTTCAACCTGCACTGCAGCTTGATCGGCGGCTGCCGCTAAGCCTCTTTTTTCATGGGATATCTCGATGACCAGCCTGACGCTTCCCGACATCGCCGCACAAACCAGCCCGACGCTGCAGCCCTTGGACTGGGTCGGCATGCGCGGCATCGCTTTGCCGGTGCAACTGGGCGGCCGCACCTTGAGCGCCTGGGCCGATGCCGGTGTAAGCCTGGACGATGGGAAGTCACGCGGCATTCATATGTCGCGCCTGTACCTGGCCTTGGAGGCGCTGGAGCACACTGAACTGACGCCTCTGGCTTTGCGCCAATTGCTGGCCCATTTTCTCGACACCCATGACGGCCTGTCATCGTCGGCCTATGTGCGTCTGAAGTTCGACTGCATGCTCAAGCGTCCTGCGCTGATCAGTCCACTGGAGGGATGGAAGCGCTACCCCGTCATCCTCGACGCGAGGATCGAAAACGAGATGTTCCACGTGGAACAATACGTTGAGATCCCTTATTCCTCGACCTGCCCCTGCTCGGCAGCCCTGGCTCGACAGTTGATTCAGCAGCAGTTCCTCAACGACTTCGCCAATCAGCCAGCAGATATCCAAGCGGTCCTGCAATGGCTGGGAAGCACTGCGGGAATCGTCGCGACACCGCATAGCCAGCGCAGCCAGGCAGCCGTGAGAGTACGCCTGCAGGACACACTACAAACCCTGCCGGTCGAAGCGCTGATCGATGCCGTAGAAAACGCACTGGGCACGGCTGTACAAACGGCGGTGAAACGCGCCGACGAACAAGCCTTCGCGTTGGCAAACGGGCAAAACCTGATGTTCTGCGAAGACGCGGCGCGACGTATTCATCACGCGCTACGCGGATTGGCATGGTGCAGCGGCTTCGACCTGCGCGTGGAACATGCAGAAAGTCTGCACGCCCACGATGCAGTAGCTGAAAGCCGCTGGCAGTGGTGAACCTTCAGCTACGCGGACGCACGTTGCCGCAGTCTTTTCCCTGCCAGACCGCACGGGTGTTCATGCTGCCCTGCTGCTGAACACCGGACGCGTTGAAGGTACCGCTGACCTTGGTGGTGAACTCGCGGTCACTGAGGAAAGTGGCCTGGCCTGAACCCTGCGCCTTGGGACAGGTGAACTGGAACTTCCAGACGTTGCCCTGCCGGTCGGTGATCTTCTGCGTGCAACCCGATTGCGGGTCTTGCAAAGGGATGTCGTTGGTCGCCACCTGCTCAGGTGTCAAACAGGCACGCACACCCTTGCCGCCTACGCTGATGCCCTGCTTGGCCAGGGCGCCCTCCATCATCGCGCGCTGCTCAGGTGGCAGATTCTTCAATTGGCCCAACATGAACTGCATGTCCGGTAGCTGTTTGCCATCGACCTGCATGTCGCTGGTGGTCAGCTCCCACAGACCGGGTTGCAGCATCTGCGCGTGCGCCAGCAGCGGGCTGCCCAGGCCAAAAGCCAGGGCGATCAGTGGCAGACGAATCTTCATGGATCAGTACTCCTCGAGATACCGGCCCCAGGCCGGACAGAGGCTTAGACGCGTTTTACCCCTGCGGGTTGCACCTACACTGATGAACATGGTCTGTTAGCAACAGTGCTCTTGGAATGCAGGATGCGTATGGACTACCACAGCCCTTATTTCTTCGGTTACCTGCTCGGCCTGATCCACCTGCTCGGCATCGGTGCCGCACTGCATGCGGTGTTCACCGTGCGCACGGCGCAAGGCGCCATCGCCTGGGCCATGTCGCTGCTGTTCATCCCCTACCTGACCCTCATCCCCTATCTGGTGTTTGGCGCGCGCTCCTTCTATGCCTATATCCAGGCGCGTCGCCAAGCCAACCAGGAGATGCACGTGGCGATGGCCAACCTCAACTGGCGGCCTTGGGTCGAAGAGGCCCTGGCCGCGCGCGAGTCGGTGAGCTATGTGGCGTTGCGAGCGATGCCCAAGCTGGGCCGCATGCCGTGCCTGGCCAATAACGAGGTGAAACTGCTGATCAATGGCACGGCCACCTTCGAGGCGATCTTTGCCGCCATCGAACGGGCCAGCGATACGGTGCTGGTGCAGTTCTTCATCATCCACGACGACGCCCTCGGCCAGCGCTTGCAACAACTGCTGCTGCGCAAGGCTGCCGAAGGCGTGAAGATCTATGTGCTGTTCGATCAGGTGGGCAGCCATGCCCTGCCCTCGCGTTACAGCCAAGTGCTGCGAGAAGGTGGGGTACAGATCCAGGCCTTCTCTTCGAAGCGCGGCTGGTTCAACCGCTTCCAGGTCAACTTCCGCAATCACCGCAAGATCGTGGTGGTGGATGGGTTGGTCGGATTTCTGGGTGGGCACAACGTCGGCGACGAGTACGTGGGTGCACACCCGCGTCTGTCCCCCTGGCGAGACACCCATGTCCAGGTCAGCGGACCGGTGCTGGCGTGCCTGCAGGAGTCGTTCGCCGAGGACTGGTACTGGGCCACCCGTGAGTTGCCGCCACTGATCCTGCCCGATGCCTATCCCGAAGACGGCGTGCTGTGTCAGGTACTCGCCACCGGACCCGCCGACCCGCAGGAGACCTGCCAACTGTTCTTCGTCGAGGCCATTCAGTCAGCCACTCGACGCATCTGGATCACCAGCCCCTACTTCGTGCCCGACGAAGCGGTGGTGGCTGCGCTGCGCCTGGCGGTGCTGCGCGGTGTGGATGTGCGCATCCTGATTCCCAGCCGACCAGACCATCGCATCGTCTACGCGGCCTCCAGCCTGTTCGCCTTCGAGGCAGTGCGTGCCGGGGTGAGGATATTCCGCTATCAACCCGGTTTCGTGCACCAGAAGGTGATTCTGGTGGATGACGACGTCAGCGCCGTCGGCAGCGCCAACATGGACAACCGCTCGTTCAGGCTGAATTTCGAGATCACCTTGCTGACCATCGACCGTGCATTCGCCGATCAGGTGGAGGCCATGCTGCTGCGTGATTTCGAGCAGTCGCGGGAGGTCACCGCCGAGGACATCCGCGATACCCACCGCCTACAGCAATTGGGCATGCGCATCGCCCGACTGATCTCACCCATCCTGTAACGCGAACCTGACGGGCCGCCCCGCCGAGGCGGCCCGCACGGGCTCAACGATAGAGATCTTCGCGCGTCCACGGCAGGTCATGGTGACCGTCCGCGTAGGGCTTGACCGCGAGAATCTGATGCAGGTTGATCCAGCCCTTGGTGAAGGCGTAAGCACATCCGGCCAGGTACAGGCGCCAGATTCGCAGCGTCTTCTCCGGCACCAGCGCTGCCGCGCGGTGCAGCTGATTCTCCAGGTTCTCGCTCCAGTGATTGAGGGTCTTGGCGTAGTGCAGGCGCAGGCTCTCCACATCCACGACTTCAAGTCCCGCTTCGCAGATACGCGCCGTAATCATTGAAATGTGGGGCAGTTCGCCATGGGGGAAAACGTAACGATCGATGAACTCCCCTGCCCCGCGTCCGACCGGGCGGCCGTCCACATGCTTGGCCGTGATGCCGTGGTTCATCACCAGGCCACCCTCGCGCACGGCCCCGAACAGCCGCTGACAGTACAGCTCGAGATTGGCATGACCCACGTGCTCGAACATGCCGACACTCACCGCCTTGTCGAAGCGACCATCCTGGGGCAGATCGCGGTAGTCGAGGATCTGCAAATCGACCTTGTCGGCCAGCCCCTCGTCTTCGACCCGCTGACGTCCCAAGGCGAGCTGCTCTTTGCTGAGCGTGATACCGAACACCTTGGCCCCATACTCACGGGCGGCGAAGCGCGCCAGCCCGCCCCAGCCGCACCCCACATCCAGCAGGTAGTCGCCAGCCTGCAATCGCAGCTTGCGGCACAGGTGATCGAACTTGTCCTGCTGCGCCTGGGCCAGGGTGTTGTCCGGTTCCTTGAAGTAGGCGCAGGAGTACACCATGTCCGGGTCGAGCCACAGCTGATAGAACGCATTGGACAGGTCGTAGTGGTAGGAAATGGCTTCGGCGTCGGTGTCCTTGTCGTGCGCGGTGCGCACGGGGTTGACGTCGGTTTCGTCGTGGAGCAAGGCCTCGCTGAGCTCGTCGCACACGCGGATGACTTCGCCGATGTCGCCTTCGAGCTCCAGCTTGCCCTCGACGAACGCAGTGCCCAGTTCGTCCATGCTCGGATGGGTGAGCTGCGAGATCAACTGCGGCTCCTTGACCAGGATGGTGACCTGGGGACTGGGCCCCAGGTCGAACTCATTGCCGTCCCAGAGCTTAAGACGCAGAGGCAAGCGCAGGCTCTGCAAGGCTGGCGGAAGTTGCGCAAGCATGAAAGACCCCCTTCACGTTAGGACGCCGTACACAGATTCGAACCCCATCGATTCAGGGTAGCTCATCCGTAGGAACTTTCCTCGCGCAGCTGTGGGAAGGGTCGATCCGCGAAGGTGTCAGGCGCCATCGCGGATCAATCGTCGGGTCTACACCACCGCCCAGTTCTTATCCACAGCTGTGCCGAAGCGCGAAGCGAGGAATGGGGTCAGATCCAGCGGCGTTTCTTCGTCGTTGATGACCTTATCCAGCAGTACCCCGGTGATCGCCGACGTCAGGATGCCGGTGCGGAAATGTCCACAGGCATTGAAGTAGCCCGGCATATCCTCCACGGGTCCGAGAATCGGCAGCTCGTCTGGCGACCCCGGGCGCAGTCCCGCCCAGGTGCGCTTGAGACTCACCTGCGCCAGCTCCGGCACGCAGCGCACTGCGCCTTGCACCAGCCCGGCGATTTCCGGGAAGGTGGTGCGCACATCGAAGCCCTTGTCCTCGGTGGTGCTGCCGATCAACACCTCACCGTTGTCTTTCTGCGCCATGTAGCAGTCGCTGGTGGTCAGGCAACCATCTAGCAGCTTGGGCAGGCGTTCGGTCAGGACGATCTGACCTTTCACCGGTTTCACCGGAATCGAGGTGCCGGTGGCCCACTCGCTCAGTTCTCCGGCCCAGGAGCCCGCTGCATTGAGCAGGGTATGGCAATGGAAGACGCCGGCCTCGGCCGTGCGCACGCCCTTGATCCGCGCCTGCTCATGCAGCACGCCGGTGACATTGGTGTTCAGGTACAGGTCGACACCGTTCTGCCGGGCCGCCTCCAGGAACGCATCACCCAGCCGGAACGGGCTGACCTGGTGATCGCAGAGAAACTCCAGCGCCCCACTGGCCGCGTGACTCACCGCCGGCTCACGCTCGCGCAGGGCCGCGCGATCCAGCCAGCGGACTTGATCGGCCAGGTGCGGAATGTGCGACACGATGTGCTCGGCATACAACTGGTCTTCATCGTCCTGAATGATGTACTTAAGGCCCGTGCGTTCGAACTTGAAGTCCATGCCGTGGCGCTCGATCAACTCCTGGTGCAGCTGTGGATACAGCGCGTTCGATTGCAGCGCCAGGTCGAAAAAGCACTGCGGCAGGATGTGAGGCGTGCTCGAATCCACCGCCACCGCCGCGCCGTGGGCCTCGCGCTTGTTGCGCGAGGACATCATGCGAAAGAAGATCACCCCGCAGCCCAGGCCCACGGATTCGCCGATGGCCCAAAGCCCGCCCGCCGAGGCGCGGGTCGCATTGCCGGGGCGCTTGCTGTCGATCAGGGCGATCTTCAAGCCCTTGCGCTTGGACAACTGGTAGGCGCAGGAGGCGCCGATCACGCCGCCACCGGCAATCACGATGTCATAGGTCTTGTTCATGTTCAGGCCTCCGTGCCCAGGTGCAGGAATGCGGAAAACGGAATCGGGTCCACCGGGAAGCGTGGCCGCAACCACCCCACGTCGGCGCGCCCGGTGTCGGCGCGCAGGCGATCGCTGCAATAACCCACGCACATACGGCCCTGGCAGTCGCCCATGCTCACCCGGGTGCGCATCTTCAGGCTGGCCATGTCCTGCACGCCCTGCTCCAGCGCCAGGTCGATGTCGCTGCGGGTGACGTGCTCGCAGCGGCAGATCACCGTATCCGGTGCAGCCAGCTCGATCTGCGCCGCGCCCCTACGGGTGTAGCGCTCGACGCCATAGCGGAAGCGCTTGATCGCCGCCAGTTTGCCCAGGTAGCGCTCACGCCGCTCGATGGCCTGCGCGGCATCCAGCACGCCGCGTTGCTGCAGGATCGAGACCGCTGCAATACGTCCGGTCAGCATTGCGGCTTCACCGCCACGAATACCGGCCATGTCACCCGCCAGGTGGATGTGCGCCTCGCTGCTCTGCTGCCAGACGTTGCACTCGGCGCGCAGATAGCCGTCTTCGCTGAAGCCGTGCGCAAGCCCCAGTTGCTGGCTGAGTTGGGTGCGCGGGATGAAGCCGTAGCCCACGGCGAGGGTCTGTACCGACTCGCGCTGCACACGGCTCAGGTCTGGTTTCCAGTCCTGGCCATAGGGCGCCACGCTGACCTCGCTCAGTTCAGCGTCACCGCGAGCGCCAACCACACCCCAGCCGTAGTGCATGGGGATACCGTTGAGTTTCATGTAGGCCAGCATGCTCAGGCCGTCGAGGAACAACTGGGGCTTGTTCATCAGCGCCAGACTTTCCTTGGCAATGCGATTGAAGGCACAGGCCTCGTAGACACCGGCGACCTTGGCCCCAGCGGCGTGCAACTGACAGGCCACCAGCGGTAGCAGCGGTCCGGTGCCGGCGATCAGGGTGCTGCCCAAGGGTTTGACCACATTGCTCTTGATCTGCAACTGCAACCCGCCGAGCAGCATGACCCCGGGCAGGGTCCAGCCAGGGAACGGCACATTGCGCTCGTGACAACCGGCCGCCAGCAGCAACTGGGCGTAGTCGATTTCATGCAGTTGCTCGTCGGCATCGAGCACCATCAGCCGCTCGCTGTCGCCACCGACCACACGGCTGTTCAAGCGCACGTCGATGTGCCGGGCGTTGGCCGCGAATTGCTCGTGCAGTCGCTGCAGGGCCTTGCCATAGCGCGCGCCGAGATAACCCAGGTCGACACCGGCCCGCAGCGGACCGCGATAGACCACCCCACCGGGGCGCGAGGCTTCATCGAACAGCAGACAATCCACACCCTGCTCGGCCAATTCGATGGCCGCCGCCATCCCCGCCGAACCGCCGCCGACGATCACCGGACGCAGGCTCATGGTTGCACCTGCGCGGCAATGGCATTGACCTCGGTCTCGACGCGCATGCCTTCGCGCACCACGGTCTGACACGCGCGACGCTTGGCGCGGCCATCAATGGCGACCAGACAGCAATGGCACACCCCCATGCCGCAGAAGGCGCCGCTGCGCTGACCATGGTCATTGAGCGCCACTGGGCGCAGCCCCACCGCGTTGAGCACGCTGAGCACGGTTTCACCGGCTGCTGCCTGCACCGGCTGACCGTTGAGCTGCAGGGTGATATCGGCCTGGGTGATGGGTTGTATGTCGAGTATCCGTTCCATCGCTTGCATGAGCGTCGTCCTTGTTTTGAAAAGCACAGGACGTTACGACACTCATAGGGAACGACACATTGATCTGCGCCGTAGGAATTGAAGGAAATTTCCTAGGAAGCTGCGCGCCGACGAGCGGGATACTGGCACTTTGTATGCCTTTTACGCCGTCAGTTTGAGCCCCTCGCATCGGGCCTCAGGAAAAAACCGCAGGATGTTGTGCGCAGAATTCGTTTGAGCCCTGGCGTCGTTTTGCCCAAGGTTACAGATCGGGAAGTCCTTGGCAGGCGCAGCGCCAGACCCAGGCCCCGCTCGATGGCCCCGCCCTGTGCAGGCGGACCGCAGCGCCTTACGCGCTGTACCAGTGCCCGTTCCTTCCAATAATAAGAGACACCTGGACATGCAAGACAGCGGATTGAAGCAAAGCCTCAAGCAGCGGCACATCACCATGATCGCGCTGGGCGGCGTCATCGGCGCGGGCCTGTTCGTCGGCTCTGGCAGCTTGATCGCCTTGGCAGGCCCGGCCGCGATCCTCTCCTACATCATCGGTGGCCTCATCGTCACCCTGGTGATGTTCATGCTCGGCGAAATGGCCTCACGCAATCCCGATGCCGGCTCTTTTTCCACCTACGCCAACACCTACCTAGGCGACTGGGCGGGCTTCACGGTCGGCTGGCTGTACTGGCTCAAGTCGATGGTCACCATCACCTTGGAGGCGGTCCTGCTGGGCGCGATCCTCAACGACTTCATGCCCTGGCTGCCGATCTGGGTCGGTGCCTTCATCATGCTGGTGACACTCATCGCCAGCAACGCCTACTCGGTACGCTCATTCGCTGAAGTGGAATACTGGCTGGCCGCGCTGAAGGTCATCACCATTCTCATTTTCATGTTGCTCGGCGCCTCGATTCTGCTGGGCTGGCAGGAAAACATCCCGGCTCCGGGCCTGGTCAATCTCACCGAGCATGGCGGCTTCATGCCCAATGGCCTGTCGCCGGTGATGGCCGGGGTGCTCGTGGCGATCTTTTCCTTGGGCGGCAGCGAAATCGCCGCCGTGGCCGCTGGCGAGTCGGAGAACCCGCGGCGTAACGTGATCCGTGCGATCAAGAGCGTGATCGTGCGAGTGATGCTGTTCTATGTCGGTTCGGTGTCGATTCTGGTGCTGTGCCTGCCCTGGGTCGACAAGGCCAACCTCGCCTCGCCCTACGTGGCCCTGTTCACCCTCGCCGGCTTCAAAGGCGCGGCCGTGGCGATGAAGCTGGTGCTGTTCGTCTCGTTCATGTCGGTGATGAACTCGTTCATGTTCTCCAACTCACGCATGCTGTTCTCCCTCAGCCAGCGCGGCCACGCCCCGGCACTGTTCGCGCGGACCAACGCCAAGGGCGTGCCGATCAATGCCCTGGCACTGGCCTTCAGCGTGTGCGTGAGCATCCTGACGGTGCATTTCCTCAGCGGCGGCGACATCTTCCTGACCCTGGCCAGGAGCACCGGCGCATTCATCATCTTCGTCTGGATCTTCATCATCTTCGCCCACCTGGCGATGCGCTGGCAGACCCGCCACGAGGTGGTGGATGCGTCGTACTTCAGGGCCTGGGGCTTCCCGGTGAGCAACGCCGTGGCCTTCCTGGCGCTGGTCGCGGTGCTGGCGACCCAAGCACTGGAGCCGGCCACGCGCTTGCAGTCGTGGCTGGTGCTGGCCACCTTGGTGGTGATCGTGGCGGCGTACTTCCTGGTGCGCAGGCGGCGGGGCGAACAGATGCGCGGGATGGTCCGCGAATAACGGAGAAAGGGGCCGTGATGCGGCCCCTTCCAGGTGAGCTCAGCGCAAGTGCATGAGCTCTTGGCGAACGATTTCAGCACCGGCCGTCAACGCCTGCAGCTTGCCGCTGGCCACGCGCCGTGGCAAAGGCGCCATGCCGCAGTTGGTGCACGGGTAGAGCTTGTCAGCATCCACGAACTGCAGCGCCTTGCGCAGGGTATCGGCCACCGCTTCGGGCGTTTCGATCGCATGATTGGCGACGTCGATGGCACCGACCATGACCTTCTTGCCACGGATGAGCTCGATCAGCTCCATCGGCACGTGTGAGTTGTGGCACTCCAGCGAGACGATATCGATACTGGACTTCTGCAGTTTGGGGAAGGCCTCTTCATACTGCCGCCATTCCGAGCCCAGGGTCTTTTTCCAATCCGTGTTGGCCTTGATGCCGTAGCCATAGCAGATGTGCACGGCCGTTTCGCACTTGAGGCCTTCGATGGCACGCTCCAAGGTGGCGACGCCCCATTCGTTCACCTCGTCGAAGAAGACATTGAAGGCGGGCTCGTCGAACTGAATGATGTCCACACCGGCCGCTTCGAGTTCTCGGGCCTCCTCGTTGAGGATCTTGGCGAATTCCCAAGCCAGCTTTTCGCGGCTTTTGTAGTGCGCGTCGTAGAGCGTGTCGATCATCGTCATCGGGCCCGGCAGCGCCCATTTGATCGGTTGCCGGGTTTGCTGACGCAAGAACTTGGCGTCTTCGACGAACACCGGCTTTTGCCGGGCCACGGCGCCCACCACGGTCGGCACGCTGGCGTCATAGCGATCGCGAATCCTCACCGTCTCACGCTTTTCGAAATCGACGCCACTGAGGTGCTCGATGAAGGTCGTGACGAAGTGCTGACGCGTCTGCTCGCCGTCGCTGACGATGTCGATGCCGGCGCGTTGTTGCTCGTGAAATGCCACACGCAAGGCGTCCTGCTTGCCCTCGATCAGCGCCTCGCCCTCCAGTTTCCAGGGCGACCACAGTGTCTCGGGTTGTGCGAGCCAAGACGGCTTGGGCAGACTGCCAGCAGTCGAAGTAGGCAACAGCTTGTTCATGGTAAAAACCTTGTCCTTGAGATTGATCAACGTGCGTAGCGAGCAGACCACCGCTCGAGCACGGCGCGGTAGGGCTTGATGAAGTGCTTTTCAACGAAATGCCCTTGCTCCACCGCCAGGCGGCTGCGTTCTTCTCGGTCGTAGACGATCCGCGTGAGTGAATAGTCCTGGTGCTGCAAACTCGGCTGATAGGCTTTTCCCGCCGCAGAGTTGGCGTTATAGATTTCAGGCCGGTAGATCTTCTGGAACGTGTCCATGGTGCTGATGGTGCTGATCAATTCGAGCGCCGTGTAATCACCGAGCAGATCACCGGAAAAATAGAATGCCAACGGCGCGACACTATTGGGCGGCATGAAATAGCGAACCTTCAGGCCCATCTTGGCGAAATAGTCATCGGTCAGCGAGTACTCATCTTGAAGGTACTCGACACCCAGTACAGGATGATGATTTTCCGTGCGTTGGTACGTTCGGCTGCTGGACACGCTCAGGCAGATGACGGGCGCCTTCTTGAAGTGCTCTTTATAAATAGGCGAACTGACGAAGGCTTTGAATAATTGTCCATGCAGCACGCCGAAATCTGCCGGAATAGTGAAGCGAGGCTGATTATTGTTGTGCCCTGGCAATACGACGCTGAAGTCATAGTCCCGGACATACGACGAGAAATTGTTTCCGACCATGCCATCGTGGCGTTCGTGGGTTTTTCGATCCACCACGGTGGTCTTCAACAGCTCGATCAAAGGCAGTGCCGCCGCAGCCTGCGCGTCATCGACCGCCATTTCCACGGAAACGATCTCGAGCTCGACGGTGTAACGATCGCCTTTAGGGTTGTCCCAATGAGCCAGCGCATTGAAGCGATTGTCGATCATCTTCAATGTATTACGCAGGTTTTCCTGGCGGCTCTCCCCCCTGGCCAAGTTGGCGAAGTTGGTGGTGATGCGGGTAGTCTGCGACGGTTGATAGTGTTCGTCGAAACGAAGCGTATTAATCGAAAATGCAAATTCGTTATTCATCTTGGCTCGACTCCCCAAGCGCTAATAGATCATCGTGCATCCAGCACTACTGGCCGATCAGCGATCAGCTTCGCTCGGCCCTGAATTGATCAGCATATTAGAGGGGGTCTCAAGGTGGGGCTAATGAATTGAATTCAGAGGGGCTTTAGTTTCACTCATGTCCAGTTATACATGCGCGGTGCGGCCTGAACTCTGGCGCTTTAACTGAGGCGCCTGGTCACAAAACTCAGCGTGGCGTCTGGCTATGCTAGAAAGACGCGCTGCGCAATCGCACAGCATCTCGGGCAGGCGGAAGGCCAAATACGCGTGCGTAGTCACGGCTGAATTGAGACGGACTCTCGTAGCCGACCCGGTAACCGGCACCGGCCGCGTCCAGCGCCTCGGCCACCATCAAGCGCCGGGCCTCCTGCAGCCTGAGCAGACAACGGAATTCCAGCGGACTCATTGACGTTACCGCCTTGAAGTGGACATGAAAGGTGGAGCGGCTCATGCCTGCGACGCCCGCCACATCATCGATGCGCACCGGCTCCTGATAGTGGGCACGAAGCCAGGTGATCGCTTTGGCGATCTGACGAAGACGACTGTCGGCCGTGGCCATCTGCAGCAGCATCTGATTGCCAGGTCGGGTGAGCAGGCGATAGAGCACTTCGCGTATCACCAGCGGCGCCAGTTCTGCAGCGTCTTGAGGCGTGTCGAGCAAGCGAGCCAGCCTGCTGACGGCGTCCAAAAGCTCCGGGGTGCTGCCGTTGAGTTCGATACCACTTGGCGTCGAGGTAGATGATTCGTGGCGAGCGGCTGGATGGCGCAGGGCTAGCTCGCTGAGCACCGCCCTGTCCAAGTCAAGCACCAGGCACAGATAGGGCTGTGCCTCGCTCGCTTCGATAATCGAGCCCATCACCGGCATATCGACTGAGGCGACAAGGTAATTGGCCGCGTCGTACACGTAGGTCGTGGCGCCAATCGAGACCTGCTTACGTCCTTGAACGATGTAGCAGAGGGTTGGCTGATACACCACGGGCATGGGCACGGTGGGAGTATCTGAACGCACCAATGTCACGCCTGCTAGGGGCGTTGAGTGGAAACCATTGGAAGGTGCATGACGACGGAGGATGTCGATCAGGGTGTGCCGCTGATTCATGGCGTGTCCCAAACGTTCTGGCGTGGAACTCCCAGTACCTCGGAGGATGATGCAAGAATGCAAGACGATCCCTGTACGCGCAAGCCGCCCTCTCGACGCACAGTCTCCCTACCGCCATCGACAGTGTTAGGTAAGGAGTTCCAATGTCTAATTCTGCAGCACTCGATCAGTACCGCCTGCTTGGCCGCTCCGGCATTCGCGTTTCCCCACTTGCATTGGGGACGATGACCTTCGGCTCCGACTGGGGGTGGGGAGCGGACGAAGCCGGAGCCCGGCAAATTTTCGACGCCTATGTCGCAGCGGGCGGCAACTTCATAGACACCGCGGTCAACTACACCAATGGCGCGTCCGAGCGCATGCTTGGCCAGTTGATGAAGGGTCGGCGCGAGCGCTTGGTTGTTTCAACCAAGTACACCATGGCCCGTGATCCCGGTGATCCCAACTCAGGCGGCAATCATCGCCTCAACATGATCCGTTCGGTCGAAACCAGCCTCCGACAACTGGACACCGACCGTATTGACCTGCTGTACCTGCACGCGTGGGACTTCACCACGAGCGCGGAAGAAGTCATGCGCGGCTTGGATGATCTGGTTCGCAGCGGCAAGGTGCTGTATCTGGGCATCTGCAATACGCCCGCCTGGAAGGTCGTGCAGTTGCAAGCGCTCTCAGAGCTGCGCGGCTGGTCGCCCTTGGTCGCGCTACAAATCGAATACAGCCTGGTGGAGCGCACCGTGGAACATGAGTTACTGCCCATGGCGCGAGAAATGGGGCTCGGCGTGATGCCGTGGTCACCGCTGGGCGGCGGTATTCTGACCGGCAAGTATGGACGTGAAGACCTGAGCGATAACCAAGAAGCCGGCGTAGCGCCAGACCGCAAGGGCGTGATCAGTGCCACGGGTCACATGAACGAGCGCTCGCTGCTCATCGCCAGCGTGGTGGTCGATATCGCCCGGGAAATAGGCGCCACAGCCTCCCAGGTCGCGCTGGCGTGGGCCTTGCGCAACCCCGTGGTGGTAGCGCCCATCATCGGGGCGCGAACACTGGCTCAAGCCGAAGACAACCTCAAAGCACTCAGTATCGAGTTGGACCAGTCGCATCTCGAGCGCCTGGATCGAGCAAGCGCGCCTGAACCTATCTTTCCGGGTCGGTTTGTTGCCAGACCGATGGTCCAGCAATTGATATTCGGCGGCGCCACGGTGCAGAAACGCGTGGGACAAGAAACGCCAAGGGAGAACATATCGTGACCAGCCTGCGTTCAACCCATCACATTTTCAGCCTCGTTCTCTGCGTGTCGCTTGCCTGCTGTGCAACGTCTGCCTCGGCGATTGTCGAGCCAAGCCAGCCTGCAGTGGTCGCCGACAACAAAGCCGTTGTCGCTGCCGCATTCGATCGGTGGGCGGCGGGTGGCTCTGACTTCTTCAACGAGGTTGTGGCACCCGATGTCGTCTGGACCATTGAAGGGTCAGGGCCCTACGCAGGTACTTATCACGGGCGCGATGATCTGATGGAGAGAGCGGTTCGCCCCCTCATCGTACGGCTCAAAACGCCCGTTCGACCGGTGTCGAAGCACGTCTGGGCCGATGGGGAATACGTCATCGTCCACTGGACAGGCGAGGCCGTCGCGGGCGACGGTAAGCCCTATCTCAACCGCTATGTCTGGATACTACGGATGGAAAACACGCGTGCGATCGAGGTAACGGCGCTCCTCGATCTGCGTGCCTTTGAGGACGTGCTGCAGCGTGTTCCCCAACCAGAGGAGACATGACGGCGACCCTTTCAGGGCGCGATTGTCCATCAATGAAGGAGGCTTTGTGCCTCCTTCATCGCTGCGTGATTGATCAGTCGAATGCACACCCGTTGAGAACTGCTGCGCATCGCTTGGGAGGGAGGGTAATCATCACTGAATTTAGAGAATTAAAACTGTCGCAACGCCCCCCGGATTCCGGGACCTGCGGCCCGGGCCGGAGAAAGCGCAAAACTGTCGCGGCAGCCCTAAACGCTCAGATGGGCTGAAGCTCTAGAGAATTAAAGCTGTCGCAGCCAGTATGTATGCGGCTTCCAGATGCTTACACGATCCCGGAGGCTGACCGGCTGCCGTTAATTGAATCATCGACGAGGGATGAATTAGCCAGCAGAAGAGATGGCCATCAACCAGACGTGAGTGTAGCTGTTGACCGGGGGGCAGCTTGGAACCGGAACATGGTGCACATGGGCCTATCCTTCGAACATCGATCAACGCAAAAGGGGCTGAATTGGCCCTAAAATTCAAAACTGTAAATCCATTAAGCAAAGCGAATCGCCGCTGCGCCAGGGCACGTTCATGCGTGCCTTGCTTTGCTTAGAGGTAGGATTTGAATGAAGAAGGAAGCATCGCCCCTTCAGTTGAACGTCACCATCCGCGTCTCAATGGGTAACCCATGGATCGCACTCATCATGGTGATTCTTGGGGCTCGCGGGTCGGACATGCTGCTGGAGCACTCGGGGACCAATGCAGCACCGAGCCCTGTCGTAAATGTTTACCAACATAATTCCTCAGGAGCATGCCCTATGGCACAGAGCAACCATGACTTGATCGCCAAACAGATGGCTCTCTGGGCAGCTTCGGTGGCAATGCGCGAATACGAAGAGGCAAAGGGTCATGTGTCTCCTGAGCAGCTTGAGTTGCTGCGCCAGAAAGCCGAATGGCTTGGTAAGGCTGCCAGTAGTTACCACCTGGAAACGATGACAGGCAGAAAAGCTCCCCGGCACTGAACTCAGCACTCCACACGGCAGATCAACGTTGTGATCTAGGCATCTATGTTTGAATCGCCCCTGGTTCCGTAAGCGCCTCGAAGGCTGCAAAGGGTCGAAAGCGGTCAGAGTGGCCGCTTTCGACCCATAGCTGCCGGTGAGCGCGGACTGCCTTCCATGCATTTGCACGTTCGTTACGACCTATGGTGATGTTCATTCATGTTTTGAAGCTGCCCACCAATACTCTTAACGCATCTGCGTGTTGATCGAGTGCTCCACATGCATCGAACGTCGTTCTGAGATTAATCACCACCTGGCTGTTGAGATCGTTGATGTCGATAATGTCGACGTTCAGCGACTCCATAACAGATGTCTGCTCTTCAGTAGCACTCGCTACGGACTGGTTGATGTCATCTATTTCACCGATGAGGTTGGTCACGGATGCGATCAACGAACCTGCCTTGTTCGCGATCTCAACGCTATGCTCACTGAACTTTTGGCTTTCAATCATCACTTCAACGGCATCGCGCGCTCCGACCTGTAGCTCCTCAATCATCCGCTGAATCTCCAACGCAGAACCCTGGGTGCGATGGGCCAAGCTGCGTACCTCATCGGCAACTACTGCGAATCCACGACCTGCCTCCCCGGCTCGCGCGGCCTCGATGGCAGCGTTTAGAGCCAACAGGTTTGTCTGTTCGGAGATCCCTTTGATCACTTCAAGAATCTTCTCGATATCGACCGTCTTGCCGTTGAGCATGGAGATCTTTTCGCATGAATTCCGGATTTTTCCAGAAAGCTCGCTGAGTGATCCGATGGTCTTGTAGACAGAGGTATGGCTGTCGTCGGCGAGATTACGAGCAGTACTGACCTGGTGAGAGGCCTGAGCAGCGTTGCAAGCAATCTCCTGTGCTGCCGCTCCAAGCTGGTTGATCGCAGCGGCAACACTGGTAGTCCGTTGGGATTGCTTGTCCGAGTTTTCCATAGAGGAGTTCGAGGCCGACAATACCTGCCGAGCGACGTGGTTAACATTTACAGTAGTGACACAAGCCTGTCTGATCGAGTCATGAATACGGTCGACAAACCGGTTGAATGACGCGGCTAGTCGGCCAAATTCGTCTGTGGACGTGGTAGCCAAACGCATTGTCAAATCACCTTCGCCCTGAGCAATGTCGTGCATCGCCAGACTCATTAGTCGGACAGGCCGAAGCAGAACTCGGATGACGAGCCCCAGCAGCAAAACGATACCGACCACTGAAATCAGTGTGGCAATTAGAGCTGAGCTTCTGAAGTCGTCCAAGGCCTGGTATGCACGAGTTTTATCGATCGAAACTCCGACATACCACTGCAGTGAGGGAATACCCTTGACCGGCGCGAACGTCACAATCCGTGCTTCCCCATTTTCACGTACTTCGCGCAGCCTCCCTTCAACAGAAACGGGTTGTCCTGCAAAAAGCTCATTCAACGGCTTGGTCATCTTCTTCTTGTCGGGATGGACTAACACCCTTCCGTCCTTACTGACCAGGAACGCGTAACCGATCCCACCGAAGTCCAGTGAGTTGATGATTTTCACCAAAGCTTCAAGGCTCAGGTCACCGCCGACCACCCCTTGATCGGCCACAGTCGCCACGATCGTCAGTACTAACTCACCCGTGTTGCTGTCGACATAGGGCTCTGTCAGCGCCGTTCTATGCTCGCTCATGGCCAACTTGTACCAAGGTCGAGCGCGGGGGTCGTAACCGGTGGCCATGATCCTCTCAGGGTCGATGGTGAAATCGCCGCTCGGCTTGCCGTAATACGTGAAGTCGAACGCGCTTCGCAACGCGCGCAAGCCGAGATCCCGGCGTACGTCTTCTGCCGTCTGGGCCGCTGCCAAGCTTTCTGCAGAAGCTTCAATCAGGAGAATCCGTCCAGACAGCCAGTTTTCAATATTGCTGGCAATGAGCGTGCTCATGTCACGCAGATTGGTATCGATGCTTTTGGACAGCGAATCTTTTTGAAGATGGTCGTTGTAGAGCGTGAACGTCAGAAATGCAGTGATGACTACGAGTGAGGCCGCAGCCAAAATTTTCTGGCTGAAACTTAGATTCTTCACCATGTAATTTTTTCCAGACCGATACGGTGTCTGACGGAGCCTTATGCACTGAACAGGCTCACATGGATGTTTGAATCCATGAGATTGACTACAGGGGCTCGATCAATGGCTCGGAGGGAGGACTAGCGGATGCAACCTGTTTGTGGTGCGTGGCCGCTCGAGGCTGCACCCGCTAGAAACTTGCCTACTTCAAAAAGGTGTCGGCGTAGGCGAAAAGACCTACATAACCACCGGTGTGCAGAAAGACAATATTATCCGACTTCGCAAACCGGCCTTGCTCCACAAGATCGATTAACCCGCTCATGGCTTTGCCCGTATAGACCGGGTCGAGCAAGATGGCTTCCTCGCGGGCCAGACGAGATATAGCAGCGAGACCTGCGTCGGTCGGAATCCCATAGGAGGCCCCAACGTATCCATCTTCAACGCGGACCGCACCCGGATCATAAGAGTCGCCAGCCCCAATCAACTCCAGCGTTTCCGCAGTCTGTCGTTTAACCAGGTCGGTTTGTCCCTGATGGGTCCCCATAATGCTGATCCCTGTCAGTCGGGTTTTACTTTTTAGCGCGAGCAGGCCCGCAAGAAGCCCGGCATGGGTTCCGCCACTGCCTGTGGTCACCACCAGGTGGTCGATATCGAAACCTTGCTCTTTTGCCTGGGCCATCAGCTCTTCGGCGCAACTGACATAACCGAGATTGCCGACTGCGGTTGAACCACCCATCGGGACGACATACGGGACGAAACCGCGCATCTGAAGAATACTGACCTGCTGCTGAACCACCTCGGCCATGTTGGTGCCGGCGGGATAGGTTTTGACCTCAGAGCCGAAGATGTCAGTCAGTAGACGATTGCCGTTGTGCTGATAGGCGTCAGTTGGCACGTCCACCTTGTCCTCGAGCAGAGCGAGGCAGCGTAAGCCCATCTTGGCTGCAGCCGCAGCGGTCTGGCGAACGTGGTTGGATTGAACCGCTCCAGTCGTCAGCAGATGAGTCGCCCCCTTTGCAATCGCATCCGCTACGAGGTACTCGAGCTTACGACCCTTGTTTCCACCAGTGGCGAAACCAGAGCAGTCATCGCGCTTGATGAAGATGTTGGGCCCGCCCAAGCTGCGAGTGAGATTAGGCAGAAATTCTAGTGGGGTACGCCCGTGGCACAGCTGTACTCTCGTTTTATCGACAAGCATTTTCTTACTCCGGTTGTTACGGAATCAGTCTGCACCTGACCCGCAATGTCAGCGTGATAATCCTTTTCCCTGAGCAACTAGCCGATCAAGGCGGCAATCCATTCCGCCCCAACTTGCTACCGGTGTGATCAGGAGGCTTGGGGTAGAACACTTCCCGTGAACGGCGAGCGAATGTCAGAAAGGAACCGCTGTGCTCGAGGGTGTTCGGGCCTTCTGAAAAACTCCTCAGGCTTTCCACTTTCCAAGATCGCGCCTTGGTCCATGAAAATTACACGGTCCGCCACTTCACGGGCGAAGCCCATCTCGTGGGTCACGCAAACCATTGTCATGCCCTCTTTGGCGAGCGACTTCATCGCAAGCAGTACCTCACCGACCATTTCCGGATCAAGCGCTGAAGTGGGTTCGTCGAAGAGCATCACCGGCGGCTTCATGGCCAGAGCGCGAGCAATAGCTACCCGCTGCTGTTGACCGCCGGACATCTCCCCCGGGTACGCATTGGCCTTGTGTGCCAGACCTACCCGATCCAGCAGGCTCATCGCCAGCTCGTTTGCCTCGCCGGCTTTCATTTTTCTGATCCGGCGAGGAGCTAGAGTGCAGTTCTGCAGGACCGTCAGGTGAGGGAACAGGTTGAACTGCTGGAAAACGAATCCAATGTGGCTGCGCAGCGTGTTAACGCTGGTGCCACGGCCGTAGACATCTACTCCGTTCACAAGGATCTGGCCATCCTGGATCGGCTCCAGGCGGTTGATCGTGCGGATCATGGTGGACTTGCCGGACCCCGACGGCCCGCATACCACCACCACCTCACCTTTGGTAATGGTCTCGTTGACGTTAACCAGTGCGTGGTAGTCGCCGTACCACTTGTTTACATTTTCAAGTTTGATCATGGGACTACACCTTCACAGTACGGACAGCGAGACGTCTTTCCAGCCAGTACGCAAAGCGCGACAGGCCGAAACACAGAATGAAATAAGTGGCGCCAAGGATGGCGTAGATCTCGATTGGCTTACTCGGCAGCAAATTACTGATTTGGGAGGCTATGAATGAGATCTCTGACAAACTGATGATGTAACCGAGCGATGTTTCCTTGATGGTCGACACGAATTGGTTGACCAGCGAAGGCAACATGTTCCTGAATGCCTGTGGTAGGACCACTAGCATCATTGCCGAGATGTAGGAGAAGCCCAGCGAGCGGGCGCATTCCATTTGCCCTTTTGGTAACCCCAGGATCCCCGCCCGGACAATCTCGGCAATGTAGACAGCGTCGAAGATAACCAGAGCTGCGAGCATGGTTGTGAACTGGCTGGTCTGCTCACCCGTGACGCTTGGAAGCAGGAAATACGCCCAGAAAATGACCATTAACAGCGGCGTACCTCTGACGACATAGGCTAGAGCTGTAACGGGCAATCGCAGCCACTTGAAGGGACTGATACGGCAGAACGCCAACAGCACGCCGACTGGTATGGCCATCAGCAAAGCGAGCGAAGCTAGGATGAGGGTTAACAGCAAACCGCCCAGAGGACCATTGGGATATTGCCCAACCAAGAAGTACATGCCATAGGTTTGAAGGATATCCAACATTTCAGACACTCCGAACCGGATAACGCTGTTGGTACAAGTGGGACAAGCCCGTGATGATCAGGGAGATAGTGACGTAAGCAGCGGTCGCGAATGCAAACGACTCAAAGCCCTTGAAGGTCGCACTTTCAACCTGTTGCGCCTGGTACATGAGTTCCGCGACCCCGATAACCATCGCGATGCTCGTGTTTTTCCACAAATTGAGCGTCTGATTAATGAGCGGGGGCACCGTGACCCGCAAGGACTGCGGCAGAATGACCAGCCGCATCGTGCTGAGGAAGCTGAAACCCAGAGTACGGCCAGCCTCCATTTGCTCTTTAGGTATGGCTCTCAAGCCGCTTCTGATGTCCTCTGACATGTAAGCAGCGGTGTAAAGAACAAGCGCGATCACTGCGCTTGCCGCCTCGAAGTTGTGGTCGTAGAGCCAGGTTCTGAGTGACTCTGGCAGGAACTCAGGCGCCGCGAAGTACCAAAACAGCATGTGCGCGAGAAGAGGGACGTTTCGAATGGCTTCGACATAGAGAATGGCGAAGCCCCTCAATGGTGCGAGCGGCGTGATCCGCAAAACCGCAATCAAGATTGCCAATGGCACCGCCAGCAGCAACGTGATGATCGCCAACTGCACAGAGAAGACCACACCGCTAATAAGCCACTCGTGATACTGGCCGGACAGCAGTATTGAAAGATCGAAGTTGTTCATATTTCGGTCCGAGGCCCGGCCGAGACCGGGCGTAGGTGATAGTTAATTGATCGACGAAGACTCAATTTTGAACGGCCGACTTACGTACTTCATCTTGGAGTTTGGGCCGAACCACTTCATGAACAGCTGATCAGCTTGGCCAGACTTTTCCAGGTCGACCAACACACTGTTCACCAAGTCCAAGAAAGCCGGCTCGTTTTTCCGTACCCCGAGTGCGATATATTCCGTGGAAAGCTTTTCTGGAAGAATGACGAATTCATTGGCTTGATCGCCGAGGCTCGCTTGGCTTTTCAGCAAGCTCGATTCGTCATTGACCATGGCGACACCTTTCCCTTGTTTCAACGCGAGCAGAGCTTGAGGGGTGGTATCAAAAGACACGATCTGTGCATCTGGCACGGCATTACGGATGTTCTGCTCCATCGTAGTGCCTTTGACTGTCAGGACCCGTTTTCCAGCGAGGTCTCCGATGTGGCTAATGCCACTGGATCGCTTGGTCAGAACTTTGGCACTGCTAAGGTAGGTCGACATGGAGAAGTCGATCAAATCCTCACGCTCTTTGGTATGCGTCAGCGTGGCGGCTAGAAGGTCAACTCGTCCCTGTTGCAATTCAGGGATTCGGGCCGAAACCGCCAGTTGCTTCAGAACGGGTTTTACACCCATTTTCTCGGCGACAGCCTGGCACAGATCGATGTCATAACCGACGATCTGGCGACTGGACGGATCAGCTATGAAGCTGAAAGGCTCATCTGTACCGAGCACACCGCAAACCATTTCACCCTTGGATTTAATATCACTCACTTGATCGGCGTTCGCGGCAACGACAAAACTACATGCTGCAATCAGAATTGCTGACGCAGCAAGGCTTTTAACTGTTTTAGTGTGTTTCATACTTTTTTATCCTTGTACGTTATTGAAAACACGGCAGGTCGAAGGTACTGCATGCCCGTAGGCTTATTATTTGGAGCTATTTGGAAGTTCGGATATTTATGACTTTGCGCAGTCGCTCAAAGCCCGAATTTAGATCCGCAATGAGGTCTTCTGGATTTTCCAAGCCGATATGTAGTCGCAGAAGGGGGCCATTAGATTCCCACCTTGTAGCAGTACGATGCGGGGCCGGATTGGTGAGCAGAATCAGACTTTCGAAACCACCCCAGCTGAAGCCCATGCCAAACAACTCCATGCCGTCGAGCATTGCATGAACAGCGGTTTCCGACGTTTCGTGCAAACGGACACCGAACAGACCACACGCACCAGTGAAGTCACGCTTCCAGAGGTCGTGACCTGGAGCATCCGGCAACGCCGGATACAGAATCTGTGCGACTTCGGGCTGTCCATGAAGCCAGTCAGCAATAATCATTGCGTTGCGCTGATGCCGCTCCAGTCGGGTAGACAGTGTCCTCAAGCCTCGCAAAGCCAGGTAAGCGTCATCGGCACTGACAGTCAGACCGATCTGCTTGTAGTAACCACGAACTTGGCCATACAAGGCCTCAGTGGTCATGATCACACCCATCAGAACGTCAGAGTGACCTACGATGTACTTGGTAGCGGCATGGACAGAGATGTCTACGCCATGCTGGAACGACGCAAAGTTGACGGGCGTACCCCAGGTATTGTCGAGAATCACCAGCGCATCGTGAGCGTGGGCTACCTTCGCGATCGCCGGAATGTCTTGTATATCGAAGGTCAAGGAGCCCGGTGATTCGACGAATACAACGCGAGTATTGTCTCGAATGAGGTGGGAGATATCTGCGCCAAGCCCAGGATCATAGTAGGTGGTTTCGACACCAAAGCGAGCAAGTGTCTCGTCGCAGAATGCACGAGTAGGATCATAGACTGAGTCTGTCATCAGCAGATGATCGCCGGGCTTCAATGTCGCCATAAGCGAAGTAGTAACCGCAGTCAAACCGCTCGGGGTGAGCATTGCACCGAACGCCCCTTCAAGCTCGCAGAGAGCCTTCTCCAACGAGCGCGTAGTCGGGTTGCCGTGACGGCCATAAGTATTGAGCGTGCCGTAGACGGATTTAAGATCGTCGACAGTAGGGAATAGAAGAGTTGACCCCCTGTAGACCGGAGTGTTCACGGTGCCGCCGACTTGGTCATGGATACGGCCTGAGTGAGCCAACAATGTTTCCGAATGAAATTTCTTGCGGTCCATATCTTGTTATCTCGCTACCGATTTAGTTGTGTTGCAAAATGAGAGGCCACTCATGACTTGCTGATAACACTGTATTTCCCTACTAAGCGGTAATGGCATCAAAGCCGAATTTCTTGCGCAGCTATCCGCTCCTTGAACCGGAATAAGCAGCTCAGGAATCTCTTAGATAGCGGGTTCCAATATTTGTTAGCTCGTACCGAGCGGTCACGATCGCCATTCAAGCAGCCGTGAAGAGAGATTTCGCATTAGTAGAGCAGCCTTCGAGTTAATAACGCCGAGCCGTGTTAACCCAAGCGGAATGAGAGGCATCTGATGTGATTGGCGATATGACATGAAAGCCTCGATTTTTATTTTGATTAGCGCCATCTTGGCCAAGGCGTCCCCTGGGGGAGGACATTTTCCAAATCATCCAGTGCTTTCAGTCTATCCTCCGGGCCTGAGAAAATTTTTTCTATCTTGTAGGGCTAACGATTGTTTTTTAGAAAAATTTTCTCCCCTAAAGCCCTTTTTGCAAAACTGGTAGAACTACCAATCCTTCATATATAGGAAAAAATTCTACCCAAACCGAATAATATAGAAAACAACTTCACTCCGCATTATGCGGAGTAGTTTAGGTCTAGGTGGGTACAGAGCACCTGATCAGCAGAACGCTCTGGACGCTACTATATGAAATCTGCAGAATGCTGGTACTGCATTCTTTTCAGGGCGGCGTGAACGCTATGCATGATTCTCTTCGGCGTTTAGATCTCAATTTGCTGATTGTTTTCGACGCGCTGTATCGCCACCGGAGTGTTGTCGGCGCCGCGTCTGAGCTTGCCCTCAGCCCATCTGCATGCAGCCATGCATTGTCACGTCTACGCACGGCATTGATGGACGAGCTGTTTATTCGAGCGGACAGCGGCATGCAGCCCACGGTCATGGCTGATGAGGTCTCGATCGGCATATCCCATGCCCTGCAGATATTGGCTGAAAACCTTGGCAGCGCTAGCGGGTTCGACCCTCAAACCGCCTCAGACACAATCGTGTTTGCTGCCACGGATTTCACAGCTTATGCACTGCTTCCTCCGCTCATAGCTCGCCTGGAGCGCGAGGCTCCAAAACTGAAGACCAAGGTGGTGTATTCGACGCAGCGGGACCCTTGGCGAGACCTTGGGGAAGGCAAGGTGCATTTCGTTTTGGGTGTATCTGATGAGTATACCGCCCACTATGAGGGCATTGAGGAACTGACCTGTTTCAGCGACGACTATGTGGTTGTGTCTCGACGCGGCCACCCACGCATCCAGTCCGAATTGACACTTGCTCAGTACCTGGCCGAGCGTCATGTCGTAGTAATGCCTTGGACAGATACCGGTAGCGTCATCACTAACAGTTTGAACAAGCAGAGCGTGCAACGGGAAGTGGCCGTCGAGCTACCGAGCATGATGGCCGCGCCATTCATAGTTGCTAACTCCGACCTTCTCATCACGCTTCCCCGCCGAGCAGCAGTCCAATTGCAGAGCGCAGCCGCGCTTGAGATTTATCAGGCGCCTTTCTCGACGCCTGGCTACACGCTGAAGGTATTTTTTCACGTTCGCAACGGCAACAAACCCGCCAATAAATGGCTCCGTAAGCAGATGCTGTTGGCACTGGCAGAGTCAAAGTAGATTGGACTGAGACCTGCATTGTTAGCGTCACACCAGTTCTAGGCCATGCTGTGATAAAGCGTGTAGATGCCAGTTAGAGCGATTGTGGCGGCTGAAACGAGATTCAGCGCTCCCCTGGTATGGGAAAGTCGTCTTGCGAGGGCTGCCCCAGCTACACCACCAACATTACCCCCGCCAATGAACACCAGAGCCAACGGCCAATCAACCATTCCTGACAACGAATAGTTGATCGCCGTTGTTAGCCCGAATCCAGTGACTGCTACCAATGATGTTCCAACGGCTAATAGAGCTGGCATTCGTGTCGCAACAATCAACCCAGGGACAACCAAGAAACCGCCGCCGATACCGAAGAATCCGGACAGGACCCCTGATACGCCTCCTATCATTGAAAGCTTGCCCGCATTCTGTCGGCAGCTCACCCCGGCACCTGAAGCGCCGTGATTTCGATGCTTAACCATTAACCCTGAAACCACTAGCATCAAGATGGCGAACATCATCAAGAGACGTTGGCCATTAACCATCTTGCCCAGCGACGATCCTAGAAACGCGCCGAACACACCGACAACTGCAAAGATCAGCGCGCAGGGCCACCTCACATTTTTACGCCTGGCGTGGTTGATCAAGCTGATCCCCGCATTAGCTGCTACCGCCAAGGCACTGGTACCGATAGCGATATGAGGTTGGTCGATACCCACGAGGTAGATCATCAAGGGGACTGCGAGGATTGATCCTCCGCCACCGATGAGCCCAAGTGAAATACCCACGATGGAGCCACCGATCGCCCCCAACGCGTACTGCGACAGGCTCAATGTGAGCATCGACTTCACCTTAAGCGCTGACGGGTTTCTTGAGCGTTTCAGGAGCGCAAAGCCACTCGCGGCCCTTCAACATGGCGTGCCAGTAGAGACTCGGTAGCGCCTCGGACTTCAGATGCCACGCCAAGCGCGATGGCTTGCGTCCATCAAGAAGCCATGTAGGGAATGTCGGGGCTAGCTTGCCTCCATAGCAAAATTCGGCGAGCACAATCTTTCCTCGCTCGACAGTCAGGGGGCACGAACCATAGCCATCATATGCCGCCAGCAGAGGACGTCCGTCCAGGAACGACAATACGTTCTGTGCTAGTACCGGCGCTTGCTTCCTGGCTGCTGCGGCCGTCTTGGCATTAGGGGTCGTCGTCGCGTCACCAAGGCCGAACACGTTCTCGAACCGGACATGACGAAGCGTGTTTTGATCGACCTCGACCCATCCGCTCTCAGAGGCGAGGGGGCTGGCTTTGATAAAATCGGGGGCGGTTTGGGGCGGGCACACATGGATCATGTCGAACTCGACATTCTCCGTGGTTCTGGAGCCATTGGCCCCCGTATGCACGAAGCTCGCGGTCCGGTTTCTACCGTCGATTGCCGTCAACGTCGAGCCCAAGCGTAGGTCTACACCATATCGTTCGATGTAGTCCATCAAGGCTGGAACATAGTCCGGCACGCCAAAGAGAACATTGCCTGCAGTATGGAACTGGATCCGGTTTTTCATACCATACCGGCACCAATGATCTGCAGACAGATACATTGCCTTCTGCGGAGCACCTGCGCATTTGATTGGCATCGGCGGCTGAGTGAACAGCGCCTTTCCATCACGCAACTGCTGAACCAGCTCCCATGTATAAGGCGCCAAATCAAACCGGTAGTTGGACGTGACACCATTCTCTCCCAAGGACTCTTCGAGACCAGGGATCGCGCTCCAATCCAGCTTCAGTCCTGGTGCTACCACCAATGCGCGATATTGCACGCTTTCACCGGAGCTCAGTAAAACTCGATTGTTCAGAGGTTCGAAGGCACTCGCTGCACTGCGCACCCAACTGACGCTCTCAGGGATCAGAGAAGCCATTCGCCGGCAGGTAATCTCCGGTGTGAAAACACCGGCTCCGACCATGGTCCAACCTGGCTGATAGAAGTGTTGTTCTGCAGGGTCGATGATGCAGATCTGCAGATTGTGGCGTCTTTTCAAGAGACTAGCGCAGGCGGCGAGTCCCGCCGCTCCCGCTCCCACAATCACGATGTCAAAGATTTTCTCGATCGCCATCGACAGTTTTTGCGAACTGAGCAGGCGCGCTTTCAAAGGAGTCAGATCAAAGCCAGCCCGGCTGACCTGTTCCAAGATGGTATTCGTACATCGTTGAGTCGCCTGGGACAGCGCCCACAGCGTCGTGGACCGCATGCCGGACCGGCAGAAAGCCAAAACAGAGCCGTCACTCGTACTGATTGCCTCACCGAACGCTGCGGCATCGGCATCGCTGACGCTACCGCTTACGACCGGCATGTAGATATAAGCGATCCCCGCTTGTTCTGCCGCGTTCAAGATGGATTGACTGAGCGGTTGCTGGGCATCCTCGCCGTCCGGTCGGTTACAGACGATGGTCTTGACCCCAAGCGCCGCGATTTCAGGTATATCATCCGGGCTGATTTGTCCGGACACGAAAACGCCGTCTGCCAAACTAATTAAGTGCATGCAAGGCATCTCTCTAAATTATGTAATGAAGCCGTTTGAGAAGAAAATTCGTCGGCCGGTGCTCTGTTAGATGCTGTTCAAAGGGATTTTGAGATAACGGATCCCGTTCTCTTCTGGGGCTGGTAGATTCCCGCCACACATGTTGATCTGCACGGAGGGGAGCATCAGTTTTGGAGTGGTGAGCGTGGCATCACGTTTTTCACGCATTTCCACAAAACTATCTGCGTTGATACCTTCCCGGATATGGATGTTCGAGGTCTTCTGATCGAGAATTCGACACTCCCATAGATACTCATCCCGACCTGGCGCCTTGTAGTCGTGACATATGAATACCCTCGTATCCTCTGGCAGGCTCAGGATCCTTTGGACAGAGCTATATAAGGTACGGCTATCGCCGCCTGGGAAGTCGCAGCGCGCGGTCCCGTAGTCAGGCATGAAAAGAGTGTCACCTACGAAAACCGCGTCCCCGATGACGTAGGCCATACAGGCAGGGGTGTGCCCAGGAACATGCAACGCGACGCCCTCAAGCTTTCCGATCCTGAAGAACTCACCATCCGAGAAAAGGTGGTCAAATTGGCTACCATCGTTGGCGAAACCCAAGCCTGCATTGAAGAGGTGCCCGAATGTCTTCTGCACCACGCTTATCTTCTCGCTAATGGCAATCTTTCCGCCCAGGCTCGCCTTCAGTAGCGGGGCTGCGGAGAAGTGATCAGCGTGGACATGGGTCTCAAGCAGCCATTCCACTCGCAGTTGATTAACTGTAATGAACTCGACGAGCTGCTGCGCCGATGCATCGCTGGTTGCCCCACTTGCCGAGTCATAGTCAAGAACGCTGTCGATGACTGCACAGGCGTCACCGTTGAGCCCTCGGACAATGTGGGTAGCAGTAAAAGTCCGCTCATCGAAAAAAGAGGAGACGATGGGGCGAAGAGAGGGATCCTGAATGGCTCGATGTACCACTTCTTTGGCGAGCTCTATCGAGGTATCGATGATATGAGATGGCATGAACATTCTCCGCGGTGCTGAAATCCCCTCAGCCCAAAGATGAGCCTCTGGGCCATGGTCTGAAGCAATGTGGGAAGGCCTATCGCAGCCCTCCTTTACCATTATTGGAAACTGCCGATCATTGCGTAACCGATGAGAGCAATAACGCCAGCGGTTACGCTGTAGGGGATTTGGGTTTTGACGTGGTCCATAAGGTCATTGCCAGTGGCCATCGCGCAGACTAGCGCGGTGTCACTGATCGGGGACAAGGCATCACCCAGAATCGAGCCGGAGATCGCAGCTCCGATTACAAGGTACGGGTCAACGTCGGCAGCAACAGCAAGTTGGATGCCGATAGGGATCATGATGGAGAAGGTGCCCCACGAAGTGCCTGTGGATAGTGAGATAAGCGCGGCGATCGTGAAAACGAAAGCGGCGGTCAACCCAGGAGATAGGAACAAGTTCAGGTGCTGTGACAGATAAGCGCCGACGTTCAACTGGCCCGAAACATTTCCTATGAAGAAAGCGAGCGTCAAAACGACCGCGATCGGTAGCATCGATTGATAGCCGGCCAGTAACTCCCGGGTGTATTCCTCAATACTGAAGAGCCGCTTGAGGAATACGTAGTGGATGAAGCCAGCAACCTGGCCGATGAGTACAGCCCAAAAGACCGAGGTCGCGCCCGAGCCCTTCATGAAGTCGCCACCACCCGTGATATACAGGGCTATGGGGACGCTGCTGAGCATGGCAAGAAAGGGCACCGCAAAATTTGAAGCGCTTTCACCTGCTCGGCGCTGGGGTGCATCTTCGGCAGCCAAGAGCGGAACGGCACCGTCTCTGAGCTCGACTCCCTGAGCCGCCCGCGCCTTCGCGGCGCGCATACGGGGAAATGCAAAATTGGTGAAGATGGAGATAAGAACCAGCAGCAATGAGGCCCAGGCGAAGAGGTTAAAAACCATTGATCTCGCTAGGATTTCTAAGGGTTCTCCCTTGATGAAGCCATTACCGATTTGAACGGATATGACCCCCATCATGACCGCCCCCCAACCATTCATCATCACGGATGACCAAACCGAAATACCCGCAGTTTTTATGATGAAAGCCATTTGTTCACGAGCAATACGATGCCGCTTCGCCAGGGGGCCGGTGACGGTACCCGATGTGAGAAGCGCAATGTTGCTTTCGATAAAAATGAAGCACGAGATCAAGACAGCCAATAGCTGAGTGCTTATGGGACCACGAGCGACCTTAGCCTTATGAGCCAGAAAATCGACCATACAATGCATGCCACCCGTAATTCGAGCGAGATGCACGACCCCCCCAATCATGATCCCGAATATGATTGACTTAGCGGCGCCGTCGGAACGAAAAACATCGATAATGCCTTGGGACGCATTTGCTAAACCAAGGCTTACATCAAAATTAGCGAGAATTACCGATCCGGATACCACCCCAATCAGTAGCGACAAGATCACCTGCCTGGTCAAGATGGCCGAGCAGATGGTAATGATCGAAGGGAACAGAGTCCATGCGCCAATTTCGAGTAACATCCTAAACCCCTGCAATATTTGTTATTTTTGCTAAAGCAGTCTTAAAACACTCGGCGCTTACGGCCACCGACTTCTCGACTTTGATAAAGCCTGATGCGTCAAATCGCTTGTAGCAAGCGCCTTGATTTGATCGTTATGCGTATCGACGAAGCTCTTCAGCTTCAAATTTAAAGTCGCCGACTTTGTTCATGGCCCACTCAAGGTTCCAGTAGGTATCCGCGTAGCGACTGCCGTCATCGCAAATCAGGGTGACAATGGAGCCTTTCTCGCCGCGTGCTTTCATTGCCGCCGCGACTTCCAGAACTCCGTACAAATTGGTCCCAGTAGATGCGCCGACACGACGTCCGGTGAGTTCCTCAAACCAGTACATGGTTGCCAGTGTCAGCTGATCTTTAACCTTGATCATGCTGGTAATGACTTCAGGCAAGAAAGAAGCCTCAACCCGAGGCCGTCCAATGCCCTCAATTCTGGAACCGTTGGCCTCTGTCAGACTCCGATCTTTTTTTATGAAACTGTCATAGAAAACAGAGTTCTCGGGGTCGGTTACTATGAGTTTGGTGTCCATACCCTTGTAGTGGATGTAGCGACCCAGTGTGGCTGCCGAACCTCCTGTCCCTGCGCTCATGACCACTGCATGAGGCACAGGATGGGCTTCGGAGCTCATCTGCCTGAAGATGCTGGCAGCAATGCTATCTTCGCTACGCCAATCTGACGCCTGCTCCGCGTAAGTGAACTGGTCCATGTAGTGGCCGCCGTACTCCAGGGCAAGCGCTTGAGCAGCGTCGTATACCTGACTGGAGTCTTCGACAAAATGGCACCGTCCGCCGAAAGCCTCAATCATCGAAACCTTGGACTGCGAAGTGTTTCTGGGCATGACCGCCGTGAAAGGCAGCTCCAGAAGCTTCGCGAAGTACGCTTCGGAAATAGCGGTGTTGCCAGAGGACGCTTCGACAACATGAGTGTCTTTGACAATTTTTCCGCTGCTGATGGCGTGCATGAACAGCGAACGCGCGACACGATGTTTCAGGCTTCCAGTAGGTTGAGTGCTTTCGTCTTTAAGGTAGATATCGATACCTTCGAGACCGGGGATGCACACCTTTAATAGATGTGTATCAGCTGTTCTCCGCTGGTCGCTAGTCAGACGCTGAAACGCCAATCGAGCCCAGTTAATCATTGCAGGTACCCTTCACTGCTACAGCCTCGACCTCAACCAGCGCGCCGCGTGGCAACGAAGCCACACCAATAGCCGCTCGCGCGGGGAATGGAGTGCTGAAAAGCTCTTGCATCACCTCGTTCACAAGAGCGAAGTTTCCAAGGTCGACAAGATAGATATTCACCTTGACGATATCGGAGGTCTGCATATCCGCAGCGTTCAAAACTGCGATCAAATTGGAGAAAGCTTGACGTGTTTGGGCTTCAATGCCGCCCACCAACTGCATGGTCTTCGGATCCAACGCAATCTGCCCGGACATATAAAGTGTGCCGTTTACCAGCACTGCTTGAGAGTATGGACCAATTGCAGCAGGGGCTTGCGAAGTGCTGATAATCTGCTTAGACATGATTATGCTCCGTTCGATGGATTATGGAGCAATCCTAGCCTACAGCGCGAAAAAAAAATTTGCTGATTTTCTACCCTGATGCTACCAATAGAGAAAATTTTTCTCCCAGGAGACGCCAGTGATGGACAGCTTCGACCGACAAATTCTGATGCATCTCCAGCGCGACGTATCGACACCGCTCAAAGATCTAGCGGATAGCGTTAACCTTTCCACCACACCGTGCTGGAAGCGAATCAAAAAGCTTGAGGAGCAGGGCCTAATAAGGTCTAAAGTTGCACTGCTCGACCAAACAAAAGTGGGCTTGGGGCTAACGGTATTTGTTCACATCAAGACTCGACACCATGACAAAGAGTGGCTTGAGAACTTTGCCGACACAGTTAAAAACTATGATCAAGTCATGGAATTTTACCGCATGGCTGGAGACTGGGATTACCTGTTACGCGTTGTTGTAAAAGATATTGGTGCATACGATGATTTTTATAAAAAACTAATAACCGAGTGTAAAGGCTTGAGCGATATTTCATCAGATTTCGCGATGGAACAGATCAAGCTAACCACTGTCCTGCCCCTATGACCCAAAGCCCTGGATGAGGAGATTATTCTTATCCAGGCGACATGAATCAAAGCGCCATCATCATCTCGTGCCAAGCCATACCGCCGTGGTCAGATGCCGAAGTCTGGCAGTACTTGTAGCCCAGGCGCGTATAGAGTTCGACGTGTTGCTGCTTGCACATGAGATGAATGCTTTCCTTGCCAAGATGCTGCATGTTCCCGACGAAGACCTCCATCATCCGCGTGGCATAGCCGTTACCCTGATGCTCAGGGGCAACCACAACCGACATGATCACCACGTTTGGAGCTTCTGGGTCGTGGCCGTCCAGCTCTTTGAACTCCTCATCGGACATTCGAACCTCATGGGCACAACCGCAGTTGATAAAGCCTGCGGTAACACCATCGATTTCCAGGATCAGAAATCCCTCAGGGTACTGGGCGATCCTGATGGCGATTTTGGCTTGCGTTGCAGCCTCATCACCTTCATAGGCAGAGATCTCGATTTCGTAGCAGCGGTCTGCATCTGCGGGGACAGCGTTGCGAAAGGTTATGCAAGACATCGAGTGTGGCCTCGAGATGAAGGTTAGAGCCATCATAGAAAATTTATCAGATGCGTGCGCTGCATTCGGTGCACAGCCAGATGCACATCATGCATCATAATTTGAAAGGTCTCACCCTGGCCTTCCGTGGGAGCAACTACATCACCGCATATTAGATTTGGGAGCTTCTAGGGTAGGCCGCAGCCGCGATGTCGATATGATCACTCGAACGTTTAGCGGTAACGGTGGCATCGAGCTTGCCCGCGAGGTTTTCGATACTGAACTCGATGTCTGCGAAATTAGCCGTTGGCTCTTTAACACCACGTGTGCTGACTCAGATTTTTCAGCGAGTGTTCAGCCTTCTGTTTCCCCTGAGACGTGCCAACCAGATATACCGAAGAGCCTACATAGGTAGTGACCTAGATCTTCAAGCTTCGCCGTATCCTTTTCGGCCTTTCTTCGTGTAGGGTTTGGTAGCTGTCTTCCCAAGAGCATTTTTCGTGCTGGGGCAGTAATTCAGGATATGCTTTGATCCGAGCTTCAATCTCGTCGGCGATGCGTAGATAGCTCTCGGTATAGGTGTCCGCGATCACATGAATTACTTCCACGTTGAGTGACTTCATGAGTGAGGTAACAGCGGTATCTTCGTTAGGGGTTAGCCCTGCTTGGTAGTAGAAAACCCTTCCTGTCTGGTTAGTACGTCTGCGTTTGTGAAGCAGCAACCACCAAAGATCTATCTCCGTGAAATCCATGCCCAATCCAACGATGTGCAGGTGGTCCCTAAGGAAGTGGTCAACCCATGAGTAAATCCTTCGGTTGCTTTCGAACTCAATAACACCATTTTTGACCGCGGATGAGAGCCGATAGTCAAGCGCCTTGATCTTCACGCCTTCAGTGACGTAATTGCGGATTTTCTGCAGGCTACCTGCGTACTGGTCATACCCCAACACCATGGAACTGGGTCTAGCTTAGTCACCATGAACATGCCAGACGTCCTTGGTGCCTGCCTGATAGCGGCGGAATAGGCTGTAACGGGATTCTGGATACAGGAAGGCCGGGTTGTAGAGCGGCCCTGCAAAGGTCTCCTCGATCGTAAAGTCGTAATTGGTGGTGAGGATGACCTTGAATGGGTCACAGATCCGTTGATGCGCCTCAATGGGTTTGATTTGCTCAAGCAGCTTAGCGAAGGCCACTTTGACCGCGTGTTCAGTATGCCGGAAGACACCCGTCGATCGAGCGCAGAGCTCTTCGATGAACATCGAAAGAGGCTTGGACCCTAGGTGGTGGATTAACTCGTCCGCCTCAAATTGGGCGGCAAGCTCGCGTAGGAGCTGCGTCCAATCCTTCTGGAGTGCAACCCGGTTGACGCCATTCCCTAGCAGTAGGCTATGCATGGAGTACTCGCTCTTGGTGATTTAGCTGCCGAAGACAGCCGTTGTCCATCGATGGTGGTTGGGCAGAACAGATCGATATCATATAGCCAGTTTATGCACTGATCGCTACAGTGGGCGCCAGTACAACAAGGACGTGCCTGTATGAGAAGGAAAGCTCGCATACTCATCCTATGCAAAACATATCCGTCGCCCAGCGCAGCATATACGGAGACATCGTGCGTCGCCGGAATGGACAACGCAGGGAATCTGATTGTAGTGGTCAACTCATTCCGGACACGGTTTTGAGTTTTTCTTCAGCTTTGGCCGGAGCCAGTCCATTGTTGAATTGATGGGGCCGGAGCCAGTTGTAGTGGCCCATCAGATACTGGCTAATATCTCGTTGAGCTTGCTGC